>QJPH01000324.1 GCA_003242955.1 Candidatus Methylumidiphilus alinenensis | reverse complement strand
GCAACAAAGTGCAATTTCTGAAAAAAACTATTTCATGACAAGCTTGCACACTGTATCGAATCATGCTTGGCACAAACATTAATTATGTCTAGGCTTAAGACAATTCCTTCGCCAATTTTGTGAGAGGCCCCAACTGGGCAGAAAACCGCCTATCCAAGGGCCAAGCTGGTACTTGGCATCCCTAGTGGGAACGCCAAGCACCAGCTTGGCAAAGTGATTGGCGAAGGTATTGATCACGGAATATGATGCATTGTTCAACGAAAATGCAGAAGGGCTGGTCCCCCGTGCATCTTAATTATTTGGAAAGTCTGCCCAGCTTCAAATATCTGGGCTTGCTGCGTGTCGAATTAGCGGGGCTTGGCATTGAAAGAAACGCAGAGGTGCTGGAAGACCATGCCGGGTTCTTATGCGAAATCATGTGCTTGCTAATCGAGGCAGAGGATCCGCGCCAAATTGGTTTTTTCTCCCGCCATTTGAAATCTTGGCTACCCCTATTTTTCCATGATTTAAGGCAAATGCCGGCCGCCGACTTTTATCGCCCCGTGGGTTTGCTTGGCGAGGCTTTCATTGAAGTCGAAAGGATTTTATTAAGGGAAACCTATTGACCAATGCATTAATATACATATTATCTATCATTCTAAAAAAGTTTTAACAAATGAAAGGGTTGTTTACATTGCGCAGTTTATGTGTTGTTTTAATCCTAGCCATACAGGTTGCCTGCAATGCGCCTGAAAAAAGTGCGCAACATTACTATCAACAGGGCAAAGCGCTGTTGGAACAAGGATATATCGAACTAGCCCAGATTCAGTTTAGAAACGCCCTACAAATCGAGCCGAAGCTGTCTGATGCATATTACCAAATTGCTTTAATTGATGAAAAGAAACAGAATATAACAGGTATGTATAACAACTTGGCCGAGGCTGTCCGGTTGGAACCCAAGCATGTTGATGCACATCTGAAACTGGGCCAGCTTTATCTCGTCAGTCGTCAGTTCGACAAAGCCTTGGATGAGGCTGCCGTCGTTGTTCAATTGCAGCCGGATTATGTAGGCGGACTCACCTTGCATGCCGCGATTCTCTTTAGCCAAGGGAAAAAAGCTGAAAGTCTTGCGGAAGTGAGCCGGGCGTTGGAAATGGATCCGACTTATTACGATGCCGTGACACTGAAAGCCTCGATTTATTTGGCGGAGAGCAAATACCCCGAGGCACTGGCAATGTTGAAAGCGAACATCGAACTGAAGCCACTAGACGTTGGCCTACAGTTGATGAAAATCCGTGCCGAGGCAGAAATCGGCAATAAGGACGCAGTCGTGGCCGACTATCGAACCTTGGTTTTGCAAAACCCGAATTCCAAGGAACTCACGACTGGGATGGTCGCCTTGTTGTTGACAATTGATCGCCCGGAACAAGCAGTCGCCATTTTGCGGCAGATCATCGACAAGGAGCCTGGCAATGTTGAGGCTAAACTCAAGCTAGTCAGCCTTCTCGAACTTCGGGACGCAGCCGAGGCGGAACGAATGCTAAAGCAATTTGTCGAGGCGCAACCCAAGTCCCTTGCAATGCTGAACAAGGCTGCCGACTTCTATGAAGCCCGGAAACGTTATGCCGATGCCGAAGTGATGCTGAAGCGCATATTGGAACTAGACAACAATAGCCGGGAGGGTCTGTCTGCCAAAATCAAGCTGGCTAGGGTTGCTTTGGCGCAAAGCGATGGGAGAAAGGCCGAGTCACTCGTCGCCGAAGTCCTGACCGCGGATGCCGCGAATCCTCAAGCACTACTTCTGCGTGCCGGGATGCGTTTGGACAGAAACGAGTCTGACGCGGCGATTGCCGATTTACAGACCGCTCTAGGTGCGCAGCCTAATTATGCGGTTGCCCAAGAGATGTTGGCACGGGCCTATACCCAAAAGGGAGAATTGGCACTCGCAGCAAGCACCCGGCGGAAAGCATTGGAGGGCAATGCCAAGAACATCGAAGCGGCACTGCCGGTGGTGATGTTGATGTTGAAAACAGGAGGGGACTTGGCACAGGCAGAACAAATCCTTCAGACTGCCCTGAAGGCCAATCCGGGCAATCCTCGCGGCTTGGAAATGCTGGCCCAAGTGCGGACGGCCAGAAAAGACTGGGAAGGCGCTCAAGCGGCGGTTGCCGAACTCGCCAGACAGCCGGGGGCAGGGGCAGATGCGCTGTTTCTAAGCGCCGAGATTTTGTCCCGGCAGGGGAATTACGCTGAATCGATACATAAATACCAGCAAGCACTGGCGGAAAAACCAGACTTCGCACCAGCAATACAAGGCATTGGGCAAGCCTATCTTGCCCAGGGGAAGACCTCTGGTCTTGTTGCCTACATTAAATCGTTCATCATCGGCAACCCAAGAGTCATTGCTGCCTACGAGGTGCTAGGAATGGCCTACGGAGCGGAAAAAAAGTGGGCCGATGCCGTCAAGGTTTTGCGTGATGGCTTAGGGCTAGACCCGAAATCGGTCTCTACCTACGAGGCGTTGGCCAATGTTTACTTAGCCCAAGGCAAACCCGCCGATGCCGTCGAGGTGTATCGCAAGGGCTTGGTTGAACAGCCGGATAGTATTGCTTTAAGGATGGATTTGGCACGACACTATGCGACACACCAAGATGTTGACTCGGCGATTGCCTTATTGAGCGATACCGTTGAAAAATATCCTGATAACGATTTGGCAGTCAATAGCCTAAGCTGGCTTGTGGCCATGCACCGCACAGACAGAGAGAGCCTGGATCGTGCATCCAAGCTTGTCGAGCGGTTTAGCACATCGTCCGATCCCCACCTATTGGACACTTATGCTTGGGTGTCCCTACTTGCTGGAAATAAAGACAAGGCCGTCACTGCACTGAAAAAAGTGGTCGAAGCTGCGCCGGATTCAGCTATTTTCCAATATCACTTGGGAACCGCCTATTACCAGACATCCAATTGGACAGAGGCCAGAAAGGCACTGGAAAAGTCTATTGCCCTAGCAAAAAAACAAGGGGGTTTCAGGGGCCAGGAAAACGCCGAAAAGCTGGTTAAGGAGCTTTCGGTTGTATCAGATGGAAAGAAAAGGGAATGAAGAAATCCCACAGCAATCTGGCAATCCCCGCCGGAACAGCAAGTAAAACCTCTTGCTGGTTCTCAAGCTCCGGCTCACTGCCAATAAGTTAAGCCGTCATTCCGGCAGGGATCGCCGGAATCCAGATTGCAGGAATGCCAACAATCTATGCCTTCCATGGAGCCTAGGTTCCGGCGATCCCTGCCGGAACGACGAGCCAATCCAAGGTTTGGCATCCATGCCGCCCCGTTCATGTTCGCCCAGAACCTAGGCCGATTTGCGGCGCAAACCGCCGAACAAACCAACTAAAGCCGGACCTACGAAAAACAGCGCGGCGGGAACCGGAACGGGAGAAACGGGTACACCGCCACCTAAGGGAGCAACAGGTGCGGGTAAGGCAAAAGCCTGCCCTTGGACATTTTTGTTTACCGGGTCCGGGGTGACCCATGCAACGGTATCCAGAGCCGCTATGTGGCTGCCTAATTCAGCAAGGTAGCCGGTATAGCTGCTATAGTATGAGGCATTAGAGTCTGCAGTGACTTTGTTGCCATCGACATAAGTGGTGGGAGAGTTGGAACCGTCATATATCGTGGTCCAAATCAGAGCTTGGACTGCCGCCTCCTGATTGGTCGTTGTTGCTTGCGGGGCAATGGCGTCCAAAATATAGGCAACTTCCCCTGCGTTGTTGACTGACAGGCCGTTAATAACACCAGCTGTGCTCACCGTGGCAGTGGGCCAGTTACTCGGAACCCCTACATTGTGGAATAAATCCACACAATACACCGGATTTATCGGGGTATTGTTGAAGGTGTTGCCAAGAATGGTTCCAGTGAAAGTGCTGGGGCCAATGGGTCCGGCGCCTTCATTGACAGTGTTGACCGTGTTGCCGTTTTTTTCGATCATACTAACCGGATAAATATAGTTGCTTCCGAGATAAAGATCATCCGCGTAAGCCTGGCTTATGAAAGCGCAGGAGCCAGCTAAGACGAGCGCTACGGCACCGGTTAATTTAGAAAGTTGTGAAAAGTTGTTCATTGTGGATACTCCGAAAAATTAATGATTAAGCTTATTTTTTCCGGCCCCACGTCATCTGTAAGACTAGCTTATACTAGCTAATGACATGCGCTTCCATTACCAGTCCCCTACTCCTAGCAACCAACCGCTCCATTTGTGGCATTGGATGCCCGACGCAATGATGGCCTAATCCTTTTACCATCCATCCTAGTACGATTCGTTGAACAAGTTTGGCGAAATACCCGCTGTCCCTGCCCCCTACTTGCCCAAGTCTACCCCTAACTCTATATTACGCATCAAACATGCCATAAATTGTGACACCCAAATCCTTATGATATTCTTGAAATTATTACTATTTGTCGTCATCATAATGACGCAAAATTGCAATTTGCACTGCATGATGCATATCATTTCGCAAATTGCAACTAGCCTTGTGCCTGTTGACAATTCAATCAAACATTATAAAGTGATGATGCATTAGGATTGCACGGATATAATTGGATGAAAACTTGAGCAACAAAATGAAAACTCCAAGTGCGCCTTCCCGCACACCCGTGTTGACGCAGGACCAAATGGTTGTCAATTTCCCCATCGTCGGCATTGGCGCTTCGGCGGGCGGACTGGCCGCATTCGAGGCGTTCTTCTCCGGCATGCCCGCCGACATCGAACCCGGCATGGCCTTTGTTTTGGTACAGCACCTCGCCCCGGACCATAAAAGCATTCTCTCCGATTTGCTGAAGCGTTATACCCGGATGCAGGTCTTCGAGGTCGAAGATGGCATGGAGGTCAAGGCGAATTGCGCTTACATCATCCCCCCTAACCGTGACATGGCCTTGCTGAATGGTTCGTTGCAATTGCTGGAACCCGTTGCGAAACGCGGCCAACGCCTGCCCATCGACTTTTTCTTCCGCTCTCTGGCTTTGGACCAGCATGAACGGGCTATCTGCATCGTGCTGTCCGGCACCGGCAGCGATGGCACCCTAGGCGTTCGGGCGGTCAAGGGCGAGGGCGGCATGGCGATGGCGCAAAACCCCGAGTCCACCGAATATGACGGCATGCCACGCAGTGCCATCGCCACAGGGATGGTCGATTTCGTACTGCCGCCGGCCGAGATGGTGGCTCAACTGATTCAATACGCCGGACACACGTTCGGTAAAGCCATCCCCCTAGTGCCATCAATAGGGCATCCTAACGAAGATTTGTTAAAAAAGATCTTCGTGTTGTTACGAGTCCAGACTAACCATGACTTTTCCCATTACAAGCGCAACACCATCGTCCGCCGTATCGATCGGCGCATGGCCGTCCACCAGATCAAGGCGCTGGATGACTATGTCCGCTATTGCCAGCAAACGCCGGACGAGGTCCAGGCGTTGTTTCGCGACTTGCTGATTGGTGTCACCCAATTCTTTCGCGACCCCGAGAGTTTTAAGGTAATTCAGGAGCAGGCCATCCCCCGCCTGTTCGACCACGTTGAGGACGAAGCCTTGATCCGCGTCTGGGTGCCAGGATGCTCCACGGGCGAGGAGGCCTATTCCCTCGCCATGCTTCTGCAAGAACAGATGGACGTGATCAAGAAATATCCCAAGGTTCAGGTGTTCGCCACCGACATAGACGGCAAAGCCATCGAAGTGGCCCGCAACGGCACTTATCCCGCTAGCATTGCCGCCGACCTGACACCCGAACGGCTGGCACGTTTTTTTTCAAAGGTGTCCGATGGCAATACCTATCGCATTCAGAAGGGGCTGCGCGACCTGCTAATATTTTCCGAGCAGAATGTCATCAAAGACCCTCCCTTCTCCAAGCTCGACCTGCTGAGTTGCCGGAACCTGCTGATTTACCTAGACGTGGAATTGCAAAAAAAGCTCATTCCGCTGTTCCATTATGCGCTGAACCCCGGCGGCTTTCTGTTTCTAGGCAGTTCGGAGAGTGTCAGTGAGTTTGGCAACCTGTTTGACGCGCTGGACCGCAAAGCCAAGCTCTATCAACGCAAACAGGAGAATCAAGGGGTAGTCTCCATCGGCAAGTTTTTGCCGCTTCCCGCGCATGGCATGATGGTTCCACAACCTGTTTTCAATGGACAGGGCGAACTCAAGATTCCGCTGTGCGAACTGACCGAACGGGTGTTGCTCGAACATTTTGAAGCCGTCGGCGCACTGGTCAGCGAGAGGGGCGACATCCATTATTTGCATGGACGCACCGGACGCTTTCTGGAATTGGCTCCCGGTGAAGCGGACATGAATATTCTAAAGATGGCCCGCAAAGGACTGAAGTCCGCCCTGACCACCGCATTGCATAAGGCCATCACTTATCATGGGCCGGTATTTCTGAAGGGCCTGCAAGTCAAAACCAACGGCGACACGAGTACGGTCAACCTGACGGTGAGACCGGCGACGGCAAGTTCCATGGCGACTGTAGTGCCAGAATTGTTTTTAGTGATACTGGAAGAGTTGCCTTCAGTTTGCCAAAATCAGCCTGGGGCAAGCCAAGGGGAGGGCATCGAGTCTCATCCGCGCATTCTTGCGTTGCAGCAGGAATTGCGCACGGCGCAGGAATACCTGCAAAGCAGCACGGAGGAACTGGAAACCGCCAATGAAGAATTGAAATCCACCAATGAAGAATTGCAATCGGTGAATGAGGAGTTACAATCCACCAACGAGGAGCTGGAAACTTCCAAGGAGGAACTGCAATCGGTCAACGAAGAATTGACCACGGTAAACAACGAACTCCAAACCAAGGTGACGGATCTGGCACGCGCCAATAACAACCTGAGCAACCTGCTGGCCAGCACGGAAATCGGAACCATCTTCGTGGACCATCAATTGCACATCCAGCGCTTCACCCCGGCCATCACCCAAGTAATCAATTTGATCCCTAGCGATATCGGACGCCCGGTGGGCCGTATCGTCTCGAATCTGGTGGGCTATGCCAACTTGGTGGACGATACCAAAGTCGTGCTGAATTCTTTGATACCGAAGGAAATTGAAGTGCAGACCCTGTCTGGCATATGGTTTATGTTGCGCATCAGGCCCTATCGCACATTGGAGAACGTCATTGAAGGCGCAGTCATCACCTTTGTCGATATCACCGCGCTGAAGCAGGCCGAAGCGCTAGTGCGTGAAAGCCAGTCCTTGCGTCATTTGGCCGTGGTCGTGCGTGATTCGAGCGATGCGATTCTAGTGTTGAACCTGGCGGGCCGCATCTTGGCTTGGAACCCAGCGGCTGCAAGGCTGTATGGATGGAGCGAGGACGATGCGCTGGCGAAAAACATCAGCGAGTTGATTCCCGAGAGTCTGCGCTGGGAAGCCCTGGCGACCATGCAGAGTTTGAGCAAGGGCGAGGTTCTAGCCCCTTACGCGACTCAACGGATTGCCAAAGATGGACGCATTGTAACCGTATGGGTTTCGGTCAGCGCCTTGTTGAATGAAACTGGCGAGGTCTATGCCATTGCGACGACAGAACGGGAACGGCGATGAAAGACCCCTCTCCAACCCCGGCAGACGCTTTGCGACGGCAGGCGGAAGAACTGGCCCAAAGGGCAACCGAGCCTTTGCCGGATAACACTGTCACGCTGTCACCGGTAGAGATGCATCAGATCTTGCATGAGTTGCATATTCACCAGATCGAACTGGAGATGCAGAACGAGGAATTGCGCTGCATTCAAAATGAACTGGAAATATCCCGTGCCCGTTATTTCGACCTATATGACATGGCACCCATTGGCTATTTCACGCTGAATGAACACGGCACGATCCTGGAAGCCAATCTCTCTGCCGCAGAACTATTGGGCGTAGTGCGCAGTAAGTTGGTAAATCAGTCGTTGACCTCTTTTATCCTGCCTTCGGACCAGGACATCTACTACCTGTCCCGCACACAAATGCTCGAAACCGGTAAACCCCAGGGCTTCGAGATTCATCTGCTCAGAAACGGTGACCATCCCTTTTGGGCAAAAATGCAAGCGAACTTGTCAATAAACGCCGACGGCAAGGCGGTGTTTCGTATTGTGGCGAACGATATTAGTGAGCGTAAGGCAATGGAAAAAAACATTAGCCTATCCGTCGCCCTGTTCGAGAATGCCAGTGAAGGCTTCCTTGTCACCGATGCACAAGAACGCATCCTGCTCATTAACCAAGCCTTCGCCGATCTCACCGGCTACTCCGCAGACGAAGTGCTGGGCAAGACCCCTCGCATCCTCAATTCCGGTCGCCAGGACGCGGCTTTCTTCGAGAAGATGTGGGTCGAAATCAACCTAACAGGGCGTTGGCAGGGCGAAGTATGGAACCGGCGCAAAAATGGCGAAGTTTATCCCCAATTGATGAGTATCAGTGCCATCTTGGATAGTAACAAACTGATAAGTCATTATGTTGGCGTTTTTTCTGACATCAGCCAACTCAAGGAGGCTACTGCAAAACTGGAATATCAAGCCCAGCATGATGCCCTCACTGGCTTGCCCAACCGTTTGCTGTTGTTCGCCCGGCTACAGCACTGCATCGACGTGTCGCAGCGCGAGCGTAAGCGTTTGTCTATTTTGATTCTGGACCTAGACCGGTTTAAGGATATCAACGACAGTTTTGGTCATTTGGCGGGCGACGAATTGCTGCAACTCGTGGCTAAGCGTTTGGCAGGCCGGTTACGCGGCATTGACACGGTGACCCGGCTGGGCGGGGACGAATTTACGGTGTTGCTGGAAGACTTGCAGCACCCGCAAGACGCAGCACTGGTGGCGAAAGACATCATCGACGCGCTCAGCGTACCTTGTCTTTTGTCGAATGGCGTAGAGGTGCGTTGCGGTGTCAGCATAGGCATTAGCCTTTTCCCTGAACACGGGAAAACCCCGGAAGAATTGCTGAAACAAGCGGACAGCGCGATGTATCGGGCCAAGAACGAAGGGGGCCGGGGTAATTTTAAGTTTTTCACCGACGACATGACCCAGGCAGCCCTAAGGCGGATCAATATGGAATCCTTGCTGCGCCGGGCCATTAGTAATTCAGGGCTGCGGCTACATTACCAGCCCCAAATTGATATCAAATCGGGTCGCATCGTCGGTGCCGAGGCACTGGTCCGTTTGTATGACAAACTGGAAGGTTTGATTCCACCGGGCCAGTTCATCCCGGTGGCCGAGGAAACCGGCCTGATCGCCGTCGTCGGCGTGTGGGTGCTAAAGGAAACCTGCCGACAGGGCCAGGAGTGGATAGAAGCCGGCTTGCCTCCTCTGAATCTGGCCGTCAATATCTCCCCGTACCAGTTTCGCCATGGCGACATCAGTGCCACCGTGGAGGTGATTCTAGCCCAAACCGGTTTCCCCGCCGAACGCTTGGAACTGGAATTGACCGAAAGTGCCTTGATGGAAAGGGAGACAGAAGCGGTGGCGATTCTCACACGCTTAAGGGCTTTGGGTGTACACTTGGCCATTGATGATTTTGGCACAGGCTATTCGTCTTTGGCTTATCTAAAGCGCTTTCCGCTAGACTTACTGAAGATTGACAAGAGTTTTATTGACGACATTCCCCATTTACAAGACGACAGGGAAATTGCCGCTGCCATCGTTGCCTTGGGCCATACCTTGCGCCTGAAAGTGTTGGCAGAGGGTGTGGAGAACGCCGAACAACTCGAATTTTTGAGGGCGCAAGGTTGCGATTTGTACCAAGGCTATTTTAAAAGCCCACCGGTAAAGGCGGAGGAATTTGCTGCGTTGGTGAGAAGTCAAATGTAGGGTTTTCTGCTCGTTCCCAAGCTCCATATCCAATCGTTGGACACAGCCCCTCCTGACTGGCTTTGTCAACTGGGCAAAACACAAAACAGCAATTCTCATTTTGAGCCAAAACGATGATTGTGGTCCGTCATTCCGGCCGGGATGCCGGAATCCAGTCACAAAGATGTGAAGCCTACCGAGCATATAAAATCAAACACTTATGCAATCGACAAATTACCGTCCATGGCCTGGATTTCGGCATCCATGCCGAAATGACGGATTTTCCGGCTTGGCTGGATACTAACGACGAGAATTCTAGCTTGGGAACCAGCACAAAATGATGTATAGTAAAAGGCCATGTGCTTGGCAGTTCGCCAAACATGTCCGTAAGTCCACTTTACCTAATATGCAGCAAGCATCACGCACTGTCGCCATCATCTTATTCCTGTTGATGCAGTTCTTCGCGCCGCTGGTCCATGCCCATGCGGGTGGTGGGCAGTTAAGCGGGTCGATTCATGTTCCGGGCTTGGAATTCTTGGAAAAGGCTAGCGGAACATCTGCCAAGGCGATCAACCACGATACGTCCTCGGGTGTCATCGTGGGCGTAGCCACCGGACTTCGGATTCAGGGAGATGAATCGGATTCATTGCAGGATGTGGCTTTCGACTTTCCGCCCTCCCCCCTCTCTGACAAGGCTTTTCCCTCTGGCCTTGGTAGGCCTTCCCCAATTTTACAGGTTGACCTCCCTCGCACATTTTGGCTTTTCTCTACCCCCCGCGCACCTCCCCAATACTGTTGACACAGCCGTCATTCCGGCAGGGATTGCCGGAATCCAGTTCACAAGGATGTGAAACTGCGGGCTGGCAAATTACCTGAATCAGACACTTGCGAGCGCGAATTGCCCTCCATGGCTTCTGGATTCCGGCATTACCTGCCGGAATGACGAGCAAGAACCTGTGTCAACAACATTGTCTTGCCACTCTTTAAGGATTTGGTCAAATACAATTTGCCGAAAGAAGCCAAATGTAGGCCGGAATAAGCCCGCCACGGCGGGCGTTTCCGGCTTGGAGTTTTCCTATGAAGTTTATGAAAATGCAGTTAGGCGATTTCCAAGAATGTTTATCCCCATTTGGGGAAACATCTCCTACCCCCCTTGCAAAAGGGGGCAGGGGGATTTCCTATGGGGGCAAGGGGAATTGAAAACCGAAACTGTAGAGGAAGGAGGCAAATCCCCCCTAACCCCCCTTTTGCAAAGGGGGGGACTGGTAGGTTTATTTTTGGAATACGCCTTAGGCTTCCTAGCCTTAAGTTTATGGCTAGTGGGAGTGAGCGCGGAGGAGTTGCTGGTCGATCACTTGGACCCTTTGCCCTACGACGAAAAAATGAGCCTCAAGCAAGTGGTGGATGCCACCTTTGAAAATTATCCGCAAGGTTCCGTCATTGCCGCATTGAAGGATGAGTCGCAGGCGCTATCCCAGCGCACGGAAAGCCTTATTGCAGGTTATCCGATGATTTACCTGCAATATATCGATGACCGGTATTTCAGCAATCAGGGCATCATGCAAATCCAAACCGGATACCAAATTCCCATTTGGATGTGGGGGCAACGCTCAGCTAGCCGCGCCGTGGCGGAAGAAGCTGAAAAAAGCGCCAACCTGTTTGCCTTCGCCCTCAAGCATGAAGTCGCTGGTTTAGTGCGGGAAACTTTATGGAATTTAAAAGTGATGGAGAACCGCCATGGGCTTGCCCAACAAGTCTACGATGTTTCCAACCAACTGTTTGCCACCGTCAAGCGCCGCGTGGAGCTGGGTGATTTGGCCCGTTCCGACGAATTGATGGCGGAAAGCGATTTACTGGACAAGAAAAGCCAGCTTACTCTGGCGGAAGCCGAGGTCATGCATGCACGCAAGGCTTATATGAACTTAACCCGGTTGGACAAGGCTCCGCAACAATTCGAGGAAAAACGCAGTGTCACTGCCGAAATCCAAGAACGGCACCCGGCCATCGCCGCCGCCGATGCATTCGTCGAGCGAGCCCAGGCAGATGTGGAATTCACCCGCCTGTCCAAGCAGGGCAACCAACCCACCATCTTGATCGGCACCCAGCAGGAAAAGTTCACTAGAGGTGGAACCATAAACAACGAGGCCAACTTAGTCCTGCAAATTCCCATCGGCGGCGAAGCCTGGAACGCGCCCTATGTGGCACAGGCTAATATCGCCCTTAACCATAAGATTGCCGACAGGG
Organism: Candidatus Methylumidiphilus alinenensis; assembly: GCA_003242955.1. Taxonomy (GTDB): domain Bacteria; phylum Pseudomonadota; class Gammaproteobacteria; order Methylococcales; family Methylococcaceae; genus Methylumidiphilus; species Methylumidiphilus alinenensis. Next base: position 14,612 of record QJPH01000324.1, on the reverse strand, counting down.
CGACCCTGATGCGCAAACTTGAGAGGGCGCTGCACGAGGCAGAACACAATTTGGAAGTTGACAGGGCCACTTTGGATATAGCCAACCAGCGCAAAGAGATTGCCGAAACGCATTTGAGAATGAGCCTTCTGGCTTTTGAATCCGGTGAAATCCAACTCATTGACTATTTAAAAATCCAGGCCAACTCCCAAGCTGCCATCCGCGATGCGATGGAACGGGCCATTTTAGTAAAGCGGGACACCGCTTTTTACAATCAGGTCGTCGGAGTTGTGCCATGATAAAATCCCAACCAACAAAATTCTTTGCTCTTGGCGTTGCGCCGTTGCGCCGTTGCGTGAGTAAAAAATCATTGCTCAACTGCGCATCCAAGCAACAGGGCGAGGAAGCAAAAAGAAAATCTCACGCAACGGAGCAACGACGCAACGTAAAAAAGGTAACTATACCGTTCTGCTCGTTCCTAAGTTCCTGCTCTCATCGTCATACACAAGTCCAGCCAAGCCAGAAAAGCCGTCATTTCGGCATGGATGCCGACAAATTCGTCGGGAACGAATTTGGACGCGCGGAGCGCGGGGCGAAGCCCGAACCACATGGATGTGGTGAGCCAATCCAGGCCATGGACGGTAACCAGACGACTGTGCAAGTGCTTGATTCAGATGACTTGACAAACCATATTTTCCTGCCCGTAGATACAAGGGCATCTGTTGTGTCCCACAGTTTGCCATCCCTGGACGCTGGATTTCGGCATCCATGCCGAAATGACGAGCTTGTTTATAACGGGCGGGTTTGGAACCCGCCCCTACGGTTTTTTTTGTCTATGTTATTGTTCGCGGGTGTTTTGAATAGCATTTCCGCACTGGCACTGGAAAACTTGATCAAAATCAACGCCGAACAAGAGCAGCATATCGGCATTCGCACATTCAAGCCAGAAGCCATTTCCAGCATCCCTCTGGCGCGTGCGCCGGCGCGGGTGACCCTGCCCCCGCAAAACGAATACATCGTCAGCGCAGCCCAGGCCGGCTTGATCAATCGGGTGGATGTGGCCATGGGCATGAAAATCGCCAAGGCACAGGTGTTGGCGGAAATCCAAAGCCCAAGCCTGCTGGGTTTGCAGCGGGACGTGTTGGATGCCGTCACCGGTTTTAACCTCGCCCAAGCCAAGCTGAACCGCGACTCCACCCTGCTGGAAGAAGGCATCATCGCCCGCATGCGCTATCAGGAAACCCGCAGCGATTACGAACGCTACGCCACTGCGCTCAAAGAGACGGAGCAAGTGCTGCAAGCCGCGGGGGTCAGTGACATCGACATCCAAACCATCAAGCAAACCCGCAAGTTGAACAGTTTCATGAATGTGCGTTCGCCAATTGATGGTGTTGTTCTGGAGCGCATGGTCACGGCTGGCCAGCGCGTGGATGTGCTTGCACCACTGTTCCGCATCGGCAGATTGGACGAGTTGTGGCTGGAAATTGACATGCCCCAGGAACGCATGAATGAAGTTCGCATGGGCGATTATGTCCACATTGAGAACACCACCAGCGTCGCCCGCATCACGCAAATCGGTCAAAGCGTCAACCCTGGTAGCCAGAGCGCCTTGGTGCGGGGAATCATCGAAGGCAAGACGCAATCCATCCGCCCCGGCCAGAACGTCAATGTGCAGATCAGCCATGCCAGCACTGACCGGCCATTCAGCCTGCCCATTGCGGCGTTGATCTACCAGGAAGGCAAGTCATACGTGTTCGTGCGTGCACCCGGCGGGTTTGCCGCAAGACAGGTGGCAGTGGCCAGCACCGAAGAACGCAATGTCGTGATTCATGAGGGTTTGAAAGTTGGAGACCAAGTGGCCGTGCAAGGTGTCGCCGCCATCAAAGCCGCATGGACCGGCATTGGGGGCGATGAATGATGCTTAGATGGATAACATCCCTTAATAAGACAGATGTTTACAGTGGCTCCATCGGGAACCACGAACTAATAGTTTTAATGCAAGTTGTAAAGGGATGTTATCCATGATGGCTATGTTAATCAGGTTTGCACTAACCCAGCGTTTGCTTGTGTTGCTGATGGTGCTATTGCTTACGGGTGGCGGCTGGCAAGCAGTCACCACCATCCCCATTGATGCTTTCCCCGACGTGTCGCCAACCCAAGTTAAAATCATTGTTAAGGCACCCGGCATGACCCCCGAGGAAGTCGAGGCGAGAATCACCGCGCCCATTGAGGTGGAACTGTTGGGGATACCCAAGCAGACCATGCTGCGCTCCATTGCCAAGTATGCCGTTTCCGACATCACCGTCGATTTCGAGGAAGGCACTGACATCTATTGGGCGCGGCAGCAAATCGCCGAACGGATTAACGGCATCTGGGCGAGTTTGCCCGAGGGGGTCGATGGAGGCATGGCACCCATGACCACGCCGTTGGGCGAAATGTTCATGTTCACTGTCGAAGGCGGCGATCTTAGCCTGATGGAACGCCGCAACCTACTGGACTGGACCATCCGCCCCGCATTGCGCACCGTCAAGGGCGTGGCCGATGTCAATGTTTTAGGCGGCATGGCGCGGAGCTACGAAGTCATTCCAGACAATAGCCGCATGTCCTCTCGTGGCGTGACCTCGCAGATGCTGATTGATGCCTTGAGGTCCAACAACCGCAACGACGGTGCTGGCCGCTTGATGGAGGGGGAGGAAGCCTTGCTGGTCCGCGCCGAGGGCCGCATCAAGGATATTGAAGATGTGCTGTCCATCGTCGTCACGACCCAAAACGCCGTATCCATTACCGTCGCCGATGTGGCCGACGTGCGCATTGGCGCATTGACCCGCTACGGCGCGGTCAGCCAGAATGGCACCGACGAGGTGGCGGAAGGATTGGTGCTCAGCCTGCGCGGGGCCAACGCCCGCGAAGTTGTAGAAGGCATAGAAAAAAAGCTTGCAGAAATTCAGCCAGCCCTGCCAAAAGGTGTCAAGTGCGATGTGTTCTACAATCGCGGCAATTTGGTCGAACGGGCGGTCCACACTGTCGTTAAGGCCTTGCTGGAAGCCGTGGTGCTGGTGGTCATCCTGCTCATGCTGTTCCTGGGCGACTGGCGGGCGGCGCTGACCGTGGCCTTGTCGCTACCCTTGGCGGCACTGTTCACCTTCATCATGATGAAATATGTTGGCATGACCGCCAATCTGATGAGTTTGGGTGGGCTTGCCATTGCCATCGGCATGTTAGTGGATGCTGCCGTCGTGGTGGTTGAGAACATCGCCACCCTGCTGGAGAGCGATGTCGGTTCCAAACTGCCAAGGCTACACCTTATCTATCGTGCCGCACGGGAAGTTGCCACCCCGGTGACTGCCGGCATACTCATCATCATCATCGTGTTCATTCCTCTGCTGACCCTGCAAGGTCTTGAAGGCAAACTGTTCGGCCCGGTGGCCTTGACCATTGTGTTCGCCTTGGGAGGCTCGCTGGTCCTATCACTGACGGTAATCCCGGTGCTGTCTTCAATGCTATTGAAGAAATCCGCCCACGGCGAGCCTTGGCTCCCGCGCACACTGCAGCGGCTTTATGAACCAACCCTGTTATGGTGTTTGGACCATGTCAAAATCGTGCTGGCCGTCGCCGCTTTGTTGTTAGTGGTGACCGGATTGGTTTACACCCAGATCGGCAAAACCTTCATGCCGACCATGGACGAAGGTGACATCATCGTGCAGGTGGAAAAATTACCCTCCATCAATCTTGAAACTTCCATCCGCCTTGACAAGCGCATCCAGAAGGCCATCCTTGAACATGTGCCGGAAGTCACCCGTATCGTCGCCCGTGTCGGTGCCGATGAAATTGGCTTGGACCCGATGGGCCTGAATGAAACCGATACTTTCTTAATCCTCAAGCCCCGCGAAGAATGGCGGAAACAAGACAAGGACTGGCTAATCGACCAAATCCGCACGGTGATTGCCAGCATCCCCGGCATCGCCTTCAGCTTCACCCAGCCGATCCAGATGCGCGTCACCGAAATGCTCACCGGGGTGCGCGGCGACGTGGCGGTGAAGCTTTATGGCACCGATCTACTCGAACTCAATGCCAAGGCCGAGGAAATTCGAGAGGTCATCAGGCAAATTCCCGGAGCATCCGATGTGTTCACCACCCGCAACGAAGGGATGCAGTATTTACAAGTGAAAATCGACCGGCTTGCAGCGGGCCGCTTGGGGGTCGATGGCGACCATCTGGAGCAGATGCTGCGCGCCCAGATAGAAGGGCTCAAGCTGGGCATCGTGCAGGAAGGCATCCGCCGGACACCGCTGCTGCTTCGAGGCTCGGGCGCTGCGGCCAACTTTTCGGTATTGCAGATCACCCTGCCCGACGGAAGACGGGTGCCGCTATCTGCCCTCGCCAAAATCGAGCGGGTGGAAGGCGTGGTGGCCGTATCCCGTGAACGCGGCCAACGCTATGCTGTGGTCCGTAGCAATGTACGCGACCGCGATCTGGTGGGCTTCGTTGCCGATGCCAAAAAAGCCGTGGAAGAAAAGGTGCAACTGCCTACCGGTTATTACATCCAGTGGGGTGGCCAATTTGAAAACCAACAACGGGCGGCGGCAAGGCTGGCTTTGGTTATACCCGTTTCCATTGGCTTGATCTTCCTGCTCCTGTTCTCCACCTTTGGCTCGGTCAAACAGGCGGTGTTGGTATTGTCCAACATTCCGCTGGCCATGGTCGGCGGTGTCTTCGCGCTATGGATTTCGGGAGAATACCTTTCCGTGCCGGCCTCGGTGGGTTTTATCGCCTTGCTCGGCATTGCCGTTCTTAACGGTGTGGTGATGGTGAGTTATTTCAACCAACTGCGAGCCTTGGGGCTAGACTTGGGCAAAGTGGTGGTGCAGGGTTCCTTGCGCCGCTTGCGCCCCGTGATGATGACCGCCAGCATCGCCGCCTTTGGCCTGATACCGCTGCTTTTCGCCACCGGGCCGGGATCGGAAATCCAACGGCCTTTGGCGATTGTGGTCATCGGCGGGTTGGTCACCTCCACACTGCTGACTTTGATCTTGCTGCCGATACTATATCGGCGGTTTGGGGCAGTGTGAAATAAAGCTAAAAAATTAAGCCATCGTTAAGGTAACGCTGTTATAAATAGTCTCAAATGTAGAGGGTTGACCTTTTATCAAGTGAGGCATGAGGATGAACAGCATAAACAGTCTAAAAATCAGAACCATCCTAGTGGTGTCCGTACTCGGATTTTTGATCTTCTTCCAAGGATGTGCGGTCTATCCCGGTTATGGGTATTCACCCGGCTATGGCGGCTACGGTTATGGCGTTGGCGGCTATTATGGGTTGGGCTATCGCTACCGCCCCTATGGATATTATGGATACCGTGGGCCAGTGGGCGGCTATCGGGGGGGTGTCTGGAATGGCGGTGGACATGGCTGGAATGGCGGCTACGGGCGCGGAGGCTATCACCGTTGAAGTTAGCCCAGCTCGGGCCTGTCTATGTCAATGACTGGGATATTCCTATGCCCGTCATTCCAGCAGGGATGGTCATACAGCGTTTTCATCTTCAATAAATAACTATAAACAACGCTAGGCAATAGTGTAAGCCTCTGATGCAATGAAAGTCTTCGCCAATGCATAAATTTATCTAGTAACTATCTGATGTTGAAAACGCTGTATTTTATGTTAAAAACGCTTTTCCAGCACCAAAAACCGATAAGTGAAATCGACGCTTGGATCATCGGTGAATGTTTCACTGTCAACCACCCGCCAGTCCTCAAACGAAAATGGCGGGAAATGAGCATCCCCTTCAAATTCCCGTTCAATCAGGGTCAGATAAAGGCGGTCAGCCTCGGGTAGGAAGCGCTCGTAGAGGGAGGAACCACCAATAATCATTAATTCCTCAGCTTCCCCTGCCATTTCCATGGCTTCGGCCAAAGAATGGGCAGTCGTGCAGCCTTCGGTGCGGTAATTAGGGTCGGAACTGAGGACGATGTTTTTGCGTCCGGGCAATGGCCGTCCGATGGATTCGTAAGTTTTGCGGCCCATCAGAATGGGCTTGCCCCAAGTAATGGCTTTGAAGCGTTTAAGGTCGGCGGACAAATGCCAAGGCAAACGATTGTACTTGCCGATCACGCGGTTGGTCGATAGGGCTGCGATGAGGGAGAGCTTCATCAACCTAAATCCGGTTTGTGATCGTTAGGGGCAAGTTCATTCGCCAAATCAATGCATTCTAGGCGAATGAATTCGCCCCTACAAAACCAGTATATCATTATTTATCAACCCTTTACGCAAACCACCTGTTTCAAGGTATGCATCACCTCGACCAAATCCTCTTGGTTGGTCATCACTTCGTCAATGTCTTTGTAAGCACCAGGGATTTCGTCGATCACTCCTTTGTCCTTACGGCAGACGACGCCTTCAGTTTGACGGGCCAGGTCGGCGGTGGTGAACGCTTTTTCGGCGGCAGTCCGGCTCATTTTACGGCCTGCGCCATGGGAGCAGGAACAGAAGCTTTCGGGATTGCCTTTCCCGCGTACTATGAAACTTTTCGCCCCCATGCTGCCGGGGATGATTCCAAGATCGCCAGCCCTTGCGCGGATGGCCCCTTTGCGGGTGATCCAAACATTTTCGCCGTAGTGGTTTTCCCTGGTTACATAATTATGATGACAATTCACCGCTTCGGCAGTGACTTGAAAAGCAGGTAGGTGGCGGGCAAGTGCGGCCAATATCAAGTCCAGCATGGCCTGGCGATTGGCGTAGGCATAATCTTGCGCCCAATGCACGGCTTCGGAGTAATCGTCGAAATGGTCGGTGCCTTCGGGAAAGTAGGCGAGGTCGCGGTCGGGCAGGTTGATCATCCAGCGTTCCATGTCCTTGCGTGCCAATTCGATGAAATAACTGCCGATGGCATTGCCGATGCCCCGGCTGCCTGAATGAAGCATGACCCAGATGCGGTTGGACTCGTCCAGGCAAAGTTCGATGAAATGATTGCCGCCACCTAAGCTTCCCATCTGCCGCACCCAGTCGGATGATTTGCCGAAAGATTTCAGCAATTTGGGGTGTTTCTCGGTCATTCGCTGCAATTGCGTACCAAAGGGCAATGCATAATCGGTCAATGCACGCTCCTCTTTGTGCTGCTCCCGGCCCACAGGAACATCTCGGTTGATCTGATCGTATACCTTTTTAAGCAACACCTCGCTTAGATCGTTGGCTTCCAGCGAAAGCCGGCAGGCAATCATGCCGCAACCGATATCCACGCCGACAGCCGCAGGAATAATCGCATTTTGAGTGGCAATGACTGAGCCTATGGTGGCCCCGATACCGCTATGGACATCCGGCATGGCCGCCACATGCCGGTAGATGAATGGCAGGGTGGACAGGTTGACCAATTGTTGTCGGGCGTGGGGTTCAACCTCGTCGGTCCAGATTTTCACCGGCAACCGGCCTTCGGTGATGACTTGTTTGATAGGCATTTTTTTTACCTCACAGAATAAACACCAAGGACGTAAAACGCTCTTTATTTAGTGGACTCTAAACCTCATCCAGTCAAAAAAACGATAAGCAGCTATTGGCTGGTTCCCAAGCCCCGACTCTCATCGTTATACACAAGTCCAGCCAAGCCGGAAAATCCGTCATTTCGGCATGGATGCCGAAATCCAGGCCATGGACGGTAACAAGTCGGTTGTGGTAATGCTTGATTCATGTAACATGTCAACCCGTAGTTTCATGTTCGCGGTTACAGCGACATCTATTGTCCCCCCTACCACTTTTACGAAGAAGGCCAAAAAGTTTCGTTCAAAATTATATCCGCAGACCAAGGGCAATCTTGGGGAAATGCGGTTTCGTCCCGGTCAGTTTCCCTTGCCGCCATCAATCGGGCATCGCTGTAAACATCGGCGACAGTTTCCAATAAACTAGGGCGCAAACTAGGATTTTGCCTGAGAACCCGTTGTATCCGGTTACGTTGTTCTTTTATGGTGAGTTGCCAGCTTCGCCCACGCCGTTCCGGCTGGAATTGCCATTTTAGCAAATGAGACATCAGCAGAGCCAGGCGATTCCCCAATTCACGGCGTTCACTGGCTCCCATGCTTTCCAACTCCTCAACCAGATGTTCCACATCGACACACTCGAATTGGCCCGCCTTTAACAATTTTGATTGCTCCTTGGTCCAGCCATAAAAGTCGTTTTGATAGTTAGTCATCATCATCCCCCGGAACAAACGCCAAGGCCACGGACAAAGCGGTTTAACATCGCTTATTCCGTGGCCTCGTGGCGAATTACAGATCAAGCCAGTTTAGTCTAATCCATTTTGCCAGCCATAATCCAGATGATCGCAAACCAAAACGGCATGCTTATGCGCTGCTGTCCTTTGGTCCGCCTCCGCTGGCTCCCGGTCCCGATGTCCCCCCTCTGACAAACAAGGCACTGCGTCCTTCAACCTGCTTGGTGATATAAGCTTGCTGGAATATGGACAATATGTTGTTCACCACCCAGTAAAGCACCAAGCCTGACGGGAAGAAGGCGAAGAAAAATCCGAACATCAGCGGAAACCATTTCATCACTTGCGCTTGGATAGGGTCCTGCGGCTGTGGGTTCAATTTTTGCTGGATGAACATGGACGCTGCATAAACAATAGGCAATATGAAGAAGGGATCCTTGGCTGACAAATCCTGTATCCAAAAGATAAAGGGAGCCTGCCTTAGTTCAACCGCTTCGGACAACACCCAATACAAAGCGATGAATACGGGCATCTGCACTAGTATGGGTAAGCAGCCACCCAGTGGGTTCACCTTTTCCTTGCGGTACAAATCCATCATTGCCGCGTTGAATGCCTGTTTGTCCTCGCCATGGCGCTCCTTGAGCGCAGCCAACTTGGGTTGGAGTTTGCGCATGTTAGCCATCGAGCGATAGCTGGACTCCGACAGCTTGTAAAACAATGCCTTGATGACAATGGTCGCGAAAATGATCGCCCAACCCCAATTATTGAAAACCTTATGGAATTGCTCGATTAGCCAAAAGACGGGTTTGGCAAATATGGTCAGCTTGCCAAAATCCTCAGTCAGCTCTAAATCCAAAGGCGGCGCACCTTCAACCGAGGGTTTGATATTTTCTACTACCCTTTGAATCTTAGGACCGGCATACAAGCGGGACTTGAACACGGGTGATTGGCCTTGTTCCACTTCCGCCGTCGGTTCCATCACACCAATGACGAATTTTTGATTGTCCAACGATTTAGTGTAGAAGTGTAAATCCTCATCGGCGGGCGGTATCCAAGCGGCCATGAAGTAGTGTTGAATCATCGCTATCCAGCCATTCTTGCCGTCCTGACTAATATCCTTGTCTTTCATGTTGTCGAACGAAATCTTCTCGTATTTGTTCTCGGGTACATGGAGGACACCGCCGACGTATGCCCGGTCGGCAGAATTGGCAGACAGGGCCGAACCGGTTTTCTTTTCCGGCTGCTTGCGCTGCAATTGAGTATATTGCCTTCCTTTCCAGACAGAGGGCGACTGGTTGGACACCTGCTGTTCCATCTCGATTAAAAAGCTGCCCCTTTTGAAGACATAGGTCTTGGTGACGGAAACACCCTTGTCATTGGTCCACGTCAAAGGCACCCGCAATTCTTCTTGCCCTTTGCCCAATGTGTATTCGGTCTGATTTGTCTTCCATTCGCTCAGGTGGTTGGGAACCATGCCCTCTTCACCGATGAAACCAGATTGGGATATAAACAATTGCCGGGGGTCGTCATTGAGTAATCGAACCGGGTCGCCAGGTTTGTCTTTCTCTTTGGGGTATGTGGTTAGGTCAATCAGGCGGATGTCCCCGCCAGCGGCATCAATTTCCACCTTCAATAAATCAGTGGTCACAGTAATGCGTTGCCCTGCCTTGAGAGTCTCCTCCGGCATTGATGAGGCATTAGCCACTGTCGAGGATTGCGTTTCCTGTGGTTTGGAAGTGACCGGAACATCAACGGGGCGATTCTGGCCTGCAACGGCAGACACCGGGGGCTTGGGACCGTAGTCTTCCTGCCACTGATGCCATATCTCGTAGCTCAGCCAGAGGAATAGAACGATAAGTACGAACCTCAAATTATCCATGTTTGACACCAAATTTTTCTGGGACGGGATCTAAGCCGCCTTCATGCCACGGATGGCATTTCGACAATCTAATTAGGGACAGATAAGAACCGCGCAAGGCACCGAACCGCTCAATGGCGGTCAAGGCATAACTTGAGCAGGTGGGATGGAAGCGACAATGATGGCCCACCCAAGGGCTAATCACGTAGCGGTAAAACTTGATGAGTTGCACTAACAGGAATCGCATCGTTTTATCAGGGTTATCCAGTGCTTTTCCAAGGACTCTATTAGCGTATTATTGTCAGCTTGCCTAGCGGCTGCCCTAGCCATGACGACATAGTCCATACTGCTGGAGATTGCCTGTTTCAGGCGAAAGCTCTCTCTTATCAAGCGTTTTATGCGGTTTCTGTCCACGGCTTTGCGTATATTTTTCTTGGAAATGGCAAGTCCTAGCCTTGAGTATCCCCGGTCATTAACTCGCGCAAGAACTGTCAAATAAAGATCTGAAGATTTTTGCGCACCCCCGAAGACAGTTTGGTATTCGGTGGGCTTGACTAGGCGATGGTTGCGAGGGAAGCCGTAGGCCGCCGATATCAAACCCTTAGCCGCTGACGGTAAGCCTCTGGCGGCCTTTAGCCCTACGGGCGTTGATCACATTGCGACCGCCACGAGTTTTCATCCTAGCCCTAAAGCCATGGGTGCGGACGCGCTTGATTTTGCTTGGTTGATAAGTTCTTTTCATGGTAGTTTAGCCTTAGAATCCTGAACGGGGTGCGATATGACAAAAGACTTAGCATGTTAAGTGATGGCCCTATGCCGTGTCAATGACTCCGCTAATATTCAATCTACAGGCAACTGATGCGGCCCGTTGATGCTACCGACACTGAACACTCCATTGTCGCCGTCCAAACGCATGGCGGTCAGTTTACCTCCCCATAGGCAACCGGTGTCCAAGCAGTGACAATTTTGTTCCACGTGGTATCCGAGAGTGGACCAGTGCCCAAAAATGATTTTGGCTGACTCGCTGGCACGCCCTTGTACCTTGAACCACGGCATCAAATGAGGCGACTCTTGTGATCCGGGTGCGCCCTTTTCCTTCATGTCCAGCACACCGTTACGGTCACAGTAGCGAAGACGGGTAAAGCAGTTGGTGATGAAACGCAGCCGGGGCCAGCCTTCAAGGTTTTCCGACCATCTATCCGGTTTGTCGCCGTACATTCTCTGGAAAAACTCCCCTGCCGCATCCCCCCGCAACACAGTTTCAACTTCTCGCGCACAACGGGCGGCAGTTTCCATGTCCCACTGTGGCGGCAGTCCCGCATGAATCAGGTAAAATTCGCTTGTTAGATGCAATAATGGCCGCATGCGTAGCCAGTCCAGCAGTCCGTCCCGGTCTGGTGCGCCGAGAATATCGCCGAATGTATCGCGGCGCTTGGTTTTAGACGCACCGTAGGCAACGGACAGCAGGTGCAAATCGTGGTTGCCGAGTACAGTAACCGCCGATTCGCCCATGTTTTTTATGAAACGCAGTGTTTCCAAAGATTGCGGCCCCCGGTTGACGATATCACCTACAAAATAGACAAGGTCATGCCGGGGGTCGAAGCCGATTTTGTTGAGTAACAGGCGAAGCTCACCGAAGCAACCCTGAACATCGCCTATGGCATATTCGGCCATGGCGGCTTAATGCAAAACGCGCGGGACGGCGAGAGTAAACGAGGGAATCTCGGCATCAAAGGCTTCTCCCTCGTCGTTAATCAGCAGATATTCGCCATGCATCACGCCCACGGGTGTTTCGATCATGGCTGCGCTGGTATAGCGAAAGCTGTCGCCAGGTGAAAGATGGGGTTTCTCGCCCACAACGCCCTCGCCGCGCACTTCTTGGACCTTGCCATTGGCATCGGTGATGACCCAGTGCCGCGCCAATAGACGGGCAGGAATGGCACCGGTGTTGCGAATGGTGATGGTGTAAGCGAAAACATAACGATCCTGTTCCGGCACGGATTGGGACTCTAGGTAGTTGGTGATGGCGTCGATTTCGATTTGATGCTTCATATTCATGCCGTTAGTCGGGGTTCTTTAAAGTTGGCGATTGGCTGATAGTTTAATCCCTAGTGTACTGGCAAGGCTATGGCTAACCTAACGGCGGAATAACCGTTCACCCCCTGCCTTTTCCTGGGAACTCGGCCATCTTGGCCGCCATTCCAGCGGGCGAGACGCCCGCGCTCCCAGGGGAAATGAATGGTTACAACGTCGGGCGTGATTCCAAGGAAATATTATTTTTTAATATACAAACAAGTAAGGTAACTAAAGTGCATATACATATTTTGGGGATTTGCGGTACTTTCATGGGTGGCTTGGCCTTGATGGCCCGTGAATTGGGGCACAAAGTCACAGGCTCTGACCATAATGTTTACCCGCCTATGAGTACCCAATTAGAGCAGCATGGCATCGTGCTGTACAAAGGGTACGATGCAGCCAACTTGGAACCACGCCCCGACTTGGTGGTGATCGGCAACGCACTGTCGCGTGGCAACTTGGAAGTGGAGGCAGTCTTAAACCAGGGCTTGCCTTACACCTCCGGCCCACGTTGGCTATACGAGGCAGTGCTGAAAGACCGCTGGGTGCTTGCAGTGGCCGGGACCCACGGCAAAACCACTACCACCAGTATGTTGGCGTGGATTCTGGAGTGCGCGGGGGTCAACCCGGGATTTTTGATCGGCGGGATTCCATTAAATTTTGACACCTCTGCCCGGCTGGGCCAATCGCCGTATTTTGTCATCGAGGCCGATGAGTATGACACGGCGTTTTTTGACAAGCGCTCCAAATTCATCCATTACTTTCCCCGCACCGCCATCCTCAACAATCTTGAATATGACCATGCCGACATCTTCCCCAACTTGGCTGCGATCCAGTGCCAGTTTAATCATTTTGTCAGGACTGTTCCGGGCAATGGGCTGATCATCGCGCCGGCGGTGGATGAAAATATTGCCGAAACCCTCCGCATGGGCTGTTGGACCCGGCTGGAAACCACTGCTTTGGATGGTGAGGCGAGTTCTTACTGGCAAGCCCGCTTGATACGGCCCGACGGGGGTGAATTCGAGGTGAGCAAAGGCCATGGGGTGCGGGGGACGGTTAGTTGGGAATTGAGCGGCCTGCACAATGTACGCAATGGGCTTGCCGCCATCGCCGCCGCCTGCCATGCCGGCGTGGAACCGGAAAAAGCCGCCGCCTATTTAAGCCAGTTCAAGAATGTGAAGCGCCGGATGGAGGTGCTTGCCAATGTCAACGGCATTACCCTCTACGACGACTTTGCCCACCACCCCACTGCCATTTCCACGACCTTGGAGGGTTTGCGGGCGCGGGTTGGCGAGGCGCGCATCATTGCCGTTTTGGAACCCCGCTCGAACACCATGCGCCTTGGTGTGCATGCCGGAACCTTGGCCGGCTCGCTGAAGGCGGCGGACAAGGCGCTCATTTACCAGGCACCGGAGCAAGGCTGGGAGCTTCGCGCATCGGCAGGCATCGAAGTCTACCCGTCATTGGATGAAATCGTCACCAAACTGACCGTGGAAGCCCGTCCCGGCGACCATGTGGTATTCATGAGCAACGGCAGCTTCGGCGGGATCCATGGCAGGGCGGAGGAGGCGTTGAGGAATAAAGCTTAGCTACAGTGTTTTTAACATCGGCAATTAGCCCGGATGGAACTGCTAGGCAGGCGCAATCCGGGGAAAACCTTACCCATAATCATTGCCACCGTGTGCCGCTAAACCCGACGCGAGCCGCATGGACAATGCTGTTGACACGGTTTTTTGTTCGTCGTTCCGGCCAGGATTGCCGGAACCCAGTCGCCATGGAGGGCCCATGAGCGCAAAAACGATCTGCCTATTATGGATCAGTTTTTTCATGATTTTGGAATTTTTGCCATTCCCTGTGTTGGGTTTTGTGCTGCTCTATGTGGTTCTCAAGCGCCCGCGTTGGTTTAAGGAATGGGTGGAACGGCTTTATCAGGGGCGTTGAAGGATGTGGCGTTTATATTTTGGCTGTAGCCCACCAAATCAAGCCAAAAACGCCGTCATTTCGGCAGGGATGCCGAAATCCAGGCCATGGAGGGTAAGCCGCAATTTTCCAATAACCCCCGATTAAGCACGAACCAAATCTTCCCACAAATCCCGCCATTCTGGATTGGTCTTTTCAATCAACGTTATCTTGGCATGGCGCTGCCATACTTGACCTCCTTTTCGCGAAGAATAGCACTTTCCATGTTTTCGTGTTGCTCATACCATACCAGGGCATGAATCCTATACCGCTGTGTGAATCCTTTCACAAAATCGTTTCGATGCTGATACAGCATTTTTAATATCAGAGAGTTACTTTTAGGTCATATTATTTTGCAAGGCACATACACGCGAGATGGTTTGATTGAGCGTCCTTTATTATTACCCTTTGTTAAGAAAAAATGCTGTACATAAATACAAACCGGGACTCCTTGCGATGTATTGGCATCTAGGCCATCCAGATTAGGAAGATGTTTCAACAAAACCCAGAACGTCGTCGTTCCGGCATGGATCGCCGGAACCTAGG
>QJPH01000404.1 GCA_003242955.1 Candidatus Methylumidiphilus alinenensis | reverse complement strand
CCACAAAAACATTGGTTTGACGACCGATGGGTGGAATTGTCAACGCGCTTGGCGAGTGACTTGGGATTGCAAGTAGTCATGTTGGGTGGCCCGGCGGACAGCCAATCGGCTCAATCCATCGCTTTGAAGACTACGAACTTGGTCAACCTTGTCGGTCGGACTGGTTTGGATCAATGTGCATCCATCATTCAAAGCGCCGAACTCTTGATCGGGGTGGATACCGGTCTGACCCATCTAGGTATCGCCATGAAAACCCCAACACTGGCTTTGTTCGGCCCCACCCGTCCCTATTTGGACATTGGCAGGGCAAAGGCAAAAATTCTCTATGACCGAATCGACTGCTCCCCATGCCACCGACACCCCACTTGTGACGGCGAGTTCACCTGCATGAAACTGCATACCGTCGAGAAAGTTTTGTCCGCGGCTGCCGAATTGCTGGGAAAGAACCAAACCGACTCGGTTTTTAAAACCGAGTCGGTTTAAATTCTAGGAAGTAGGCCGGAATAAGCCCGTTCACGGGCGTTTCCGGCTTATGTGGTCGTGCGGCTTACTTCGCCGGAAACGCCCACTGGGCTGGGCTTATTCCGGCCTACATCTGGCATCATGCGTAACATCAGTTAATAACTGATGTTACGCAGTTGTGTAAGCCGTAGCCCGGATGGAGCCGCTTGCGGCGCAATCCGGGTTGTAGCCAGATTCTCCCGGATTACGCCGCAAGCGGCTCCATCCGGGCTACAATGCTCAAATCCAATGGTACGGTGCGTAACATCAGTTAATAATGTGGCTTGTCGCCGACCAAGTGACGATATGCGGCAAGCCCATTTTTTCGATTAGATGCCGTACCACCGCATCCACTCGACCCGGTTCGTCGTAAAACTCTACAATAAGCGGCAAATCCATGGAAAGATCCACCAACGATGCAGTGTGGACTTTGCCGTCAGCACTAAACCCCGCAATGCCTCTCAGGACAGTGACACCGGACACCTTTTCCTCGTCGTGCAAAAACCTAATGATTTTGGGGAGCATATGCTCTCCCTCGCGCAGATAAATCCGCGCCACCGTGACAGCCTGAGTTTCCATAATTTATTTCCCGCTAATGTAAAATATTCGACGTCGAATAATTCGCAACCGTTCAGCCCCCCTGGGAACTGTGGTAAGCGTTCACTCCCCCCCTGGGAGCGCGGCCATCTTGGCCGCAATTTTGGCGGGCGGGACGCCCGCGCTCCCAGGGGGGTAAACGGTTACAATAATTCTGTTCACGCATTTTACTTGACTCCCGATTGATGCGCGTTATTATCAACAAATAATCATGATTATTCGACGTCGAATATTCGCAGCAATCATAAATCAAGGGCATATGAGTAAAGTTGTAGCGCTGGCAAATCAAAAAGGCGGGGTTGGCAAAACCACGTCCACAATCAATCTCGCCTACGCACTGGCACAAAAAGGCAAACGGGCTCTTGCCGTCGATTGCGATCCGCAAGGTAGCCTAACCATCTACTTTGGGTTCAGCCCCGACGAACTGGAAGATGCAGAACGTACCCTGTACTTCTCGTTGGTAGGCGATAAACCCATGGAATCTTTAGTGCTAGGCGAAAATCCGGCACTCGTGCCGGCCAGCATCTCGCTGGCAAACGCAGAACCCGAGTTACTGGTTAGGATCATGTCAAGCTCGCAGAAAGTATTGCGCGAAAAGATGAAAGCCATCCGTGACCAATACGACTATATTTTGCTGGATTGCCCGCCGTCGCTGGGGCTACTCACCATCAACGCACTAGTCGCCGCCGACCTAGTCATTGTGCCGGTCAAAACCGACAATCTTTCGTTCCATGGCGTTGCTCGATTGTTCCAAACCATCGAGCAGATTCAGGGCGACCTTAACCCCACACTGAGGGTCGCGGGTATTTTGCCGACCCAATACAACCCCCGCAATCTACACGACAACGAAATCTTAACCGGCGTTAGGCAGGCACTAGCCGGCCAATCCGTGCAAATTTTCGATCCGGTCAACCGTAGCACGGTGTTTGACAAAGCGACATCCCTAGGGCTACCGACGATTGCGATCAGCCCAGGCAGCGCAAGCGTCCTGTCGTACCACCAAGTTGCCGACTCACTTATCAATTTATCGTAAACATTGAAGCCCATGGAGAAGAAACCCCAGTTAGCGGTCAGCATGTTCGGAAGCGTCTCGCCGAACACGCCAAAAATTAAAGATATTGACATTACCCATATTCTTCCCAATCCCGACCAACCACGTAAGACGTTTGACGAGCAAAGTCTGCGTGAACTGGCGGACTCGATCCAACAGCATGGCATGCTGCAACCGATCACGGTAATCCGCAAGGAAGACGACCAAGACCGCTATATTCTGGTGGCTGGCGAACGGCGATTCCGCGCCCACCAGCTACTTGGGAAGCCCAAGGTCTTAGGGATCGTGCTGACCAGTGGCAATATTGACGAACTGGCGATCATCGAGAATCTTCAGCGCGAAGACCTCAACCCCATTGAGGAGGCGGAAGCACTCGCCAAACTGATGTACCGCTACCAATACACCCAAGAGGCACTGGGCAAAGTGGTCGGCAAGGCGCAAGCCACCATCAGCAACATCCTCAACCTGAACAAACTTCCCGACAAAATAAAACAAGAATATTCGACGTCGAATAATAAAGTCTCCAAATCCTTGTTGATGGAGATTGCCCGGCATGAAAATCACAGCGAACAACTGAAATTTTGGGAAGCCGTAAAGCTGGGCAACTCCACCGTCCGCGCAGCGCGGGAAGCTAAAAAGGAGAAAATCCAAGTACGGGTAATCCAACCCCCCATCAAACAAACCATCGCAGCAGGGGCGTTATTCGCCAACCGGCTAGAGAAAATTGACGCAGCAGACCTATTTGACGATGACGAGTGCGAGCATGAGATCATCCGGCTACGCGACAGGATCAACCAACAGATTGGTCAATTTTATTCGGCGGAGGAACGCATCAGTCATGCCGCCCTCGAACTCAAAGAATTGCTTGCAAACGCGACGTTCGATTTAGTGGGGTCTGACAGCTTGGCAAGCGATTTAGCCGAGTTGCGGGATAAGCTGGCCGAATTGACGACGGGGTTTGGGAAGGAAAAAGACGAGGGGATTGAATGAACATGCCGCGTTGAGAAAAGCAAAAGAAGGTCTCACGCAACGGCGCAACGACGCAACGTAAAAGCGCAAATGATGGGTGATATGGCAATGGGCAGATTGACAATGACGTACCTGACCGGTTGTTTCCGCCGCAAAAGCACCCTTTGACTACAAGGGCGAATTAGCACACCGACGGAGTGTACATTACCGCGTTGCGTAACATCAGTTACTAGGTGATTCCTGCGAAAAAAAAACATCCCATCAAGAATGGGATACATAGGCAAAAAATACAGTCCACGAAAGGCACGAAAAACACGAAAAAAAGCATGTCTTGCGGGCTGCGAAACTGACCATCAATGTTTCAGTTCCGTAATTTGCCGTTCAAACCAAACCACGTCATTTTTCCATTGCGCATTGTCGGGCGATAGCTGGGTCATCCGCAGCATGATGGCTAGGCCTTGCTGCAACATGCCGAGAGCCTTGGTTTTGTCTTTGTTTTTTCGATAGATGGCACCCAGTTTGGCGTAGGACACAGCTAAGTCGCGTTGCCAGCCCGCGTTGCCGGGGTCGGACTGCGCCAGCCGCTCACTGATGCCAAGCCCGTCGCGGTAGGCTTTCAGCGCCTCCGGCAGGTTGCCCTGCGCCACCAACACGTCGCCGATCCTGTCATACGACACGGACAGGTCGCGTTGCCAGCCCAAGTGGCCGGGGTCCGACTGCGCCAGCCGCTCACTAATAGCCAGGTCGTCGCGGTAGGCTTTCAGCGCCTCCGGCAGGTTGCCCTGCGCCACCAACACGTCGCCGATCCTGTCATACGACACGGTCAGGTCGCGTTGCCAGCCCAAGTGGCCGGGGTCGGATTTCGCCAGCCGGTCTCTGATCGCCAGCCCGTCGCGGTAGGCTTTCAGGGCCTCCGGCAGGTTGCCCTGCGCCACCAGCACGTCGCCGATCCTGTCATACGACACGGACAGGTCGCGTTGCCAGCCCAAGTGGCCGGGGTCGGATTTCGCCAGCCGGTCTCTGATCGCCAGCCCGTCGCGGTAGGCTTTCAGGGCATCCGGCAGGTTGCCCTGCGCCACCAGCACGTCGCCGATGCCTATCTTCGCCCATTCAATATACCACTCCCGGTTTGTGCTAGTGGCAAGTTTCAACACCTGCTGGAAATGCGTCTCGGCTTTGGGTACATCACCCCGTTCTAACTCCAAGCTAGCCACCCAGATTAGACTTTCCAAATCCTCGGGGTCGTTTTCCATTGCCTTGGTGTAAGCTTCCAGTGCCCGCTTCGGGTCGCGCAAACCGGCGATGGCACCGAGGTTGCGGTAAGCTGAGGCGGCTTCTTGGCGGTTTTGTTTGGCCCGTGCCTCTTTGTCCACTGCGACGGCGTGGAACAGTTGCTCCGCCTCGGCCACTTTGTTTTCTTGCAATAGCTTGAGGGCTGATTTCATCCGTTCGTCGCCTTCTGCCGCGCCTTTACCAGCGGCGGCAACAGCCTCTCCGATGGCCCTTTCTGCCCCCGGCAATGGCTTGGTGGCACTTTGGGCGAGCAATTGCCGAATCAAATCGCTCTGTGCCTTGAGTTGCGCATTTTGTTCGTCAAGTTTTTGTTCAATTTTTGCCCCGTCGATTGGCGTAATGAGTGCCTGGACTCCCTTGTAAGCAATCGCGCAGACGAGCAGCAATGCCGCAATACGGATCAGCTTAGGGATTAAGTTCCATGGCTGTTCGAGTTCGATCTTTGGTAACGGGTAGCTCAAATAGCCAGTTGCAGGTTCCATTGGCTTTGGCACTTCGGCCAAAAAGTCGCGGGTGCGCAGATATTGCAACGCAGTACGACCGGCGGGTTTGGCAATCTTGATATGATCTGCATCAATCGGGATAGGCGGAAAGCCGGGCAGACCGGGGTCGGCGCTGGCTTCGTCCACTATCACGCCAATGGGCGTACCCTGGGTTTCGTAGAAAATCCGATGGCGAAGCGTGTCTCTGCGTTCCTCAGCCAAGCCCCGGTAGTTGACATTGATCGCCCGTAATGTGGGGTCGTTGGCGACCAAGGTTCTGGCTATCGACGTGGGCCACGCAAAAAAGCGCAGCCGGTCCAGCCAATTGGCGTGCCGGGAGCCAGTATGCGGGGTGGCCAAAAACACCACCTGGGTGATGCGCTCCAACAAGTCCGCCGCCTCGGGCCGACTGCCTTTTTGTAGTTGCAAATCCAGCATGATTTGCTTGACCAGCAAACCGCCTAGGCTATGGCACACAAAGGTGACGGGGCCATCCTTTAGCCGGGATTCGCTGAACAGACGCTCTAGCAGGTTGCGTGCGCGGTCTTGTAAGGGCATTGCCGTGCCTAGCCAATTGGACGGCGGCGCGGCATAGCCTAGCGTATAAACGGCAAGCCCTTCGACCTCTTGCGCCAGCCATAGCGGCCAGAACGAATCGTCATCAGGTTTGCTGCGCCACGTCTCATAGGCATGGCCGCCTAGCCCATGAACGAAGATGACGCTTGCCCGTGGCTTGCCAGCCCAAGCGGCCAGTTTGATGAGTATTGTCATGTCTACTTTAAGGTGGTAGTGACGAATGATTCAACAATAGCAGGATTTTTACTATTTGTATCCACTAGGGATTATTTTGTGGATTTTTTTAGTTTTAATTGGCACATATTCTTTACATGGAAGCATTTGAGTATTATTGTCAGACACTATTGGATATGACTACAAGAGAAGAAAAACAATGAATGGTATAAACTTTCAAGCCAACCGGCAAATTTGGCTGCGCTTTATCGAGGTCGTTAAAATATTTGTGCAATCGGATGTCGGCAAAAAGGCACTGCAACTATCCGGGGCGCTCGTCTTACTAATGCTGGCCGTCAATGGTTTCAATGTCGTGAACAGCTATGTGGGACGCGATTTCATGACCGCCACTGCCGAACGCAACGAGTCTGCGTTTTTTTGGAAGGCCATGCTTTACATCGGCGTTTTTGGGGTCTCCACGGTGGTGGCGGTGCTGCATCGCTACACCGAGGACAACCTCGGCATGCTATTCCGGGAATGGCTGACCAAACGCCTGACCAATGCCTATCTTGAGAATCGAGCCTATTACCGCTTGAAAACGGGCGAGGAGATTAAAAACCCGGACGAACGCATTGCCGACGATGTGCGCACCTATACCATCACCACCTTGTCTATTGTGCTGATGTTAATGAATGCCAGCCTCACCGTCATTTTGTTTTCCGGTGTATTGTGGTCGATCAGCGCGCCTTTGTTTTTAATTGCCATTGTTTATTCCCTAGCTGGTTCTTATGTCGCAATCAAGCTGGGACGTCCTTTGGTTGGATTGAATTCCACACAACTCGACAAGGAAGCCGATTTTAGAGCCTCTTTGATTCATGTCAGGGAAAACGCCGAATCTATCGCGTTGACCCGGCGTGAGGGCCGTTTGCAGGCGCGGTTGCAGGGCAGGATAACGGCTTTCGCGGAAAATATGCGTCAAATATTTGTTGTGAGCCGTAACCTAAATTTCTTTAGCACGGGATATTTTAATCTGATCCAAGTCGTCCCGGTGATAATCGTCGCCCCATTGTATTTCCGTGGCGAGGTGGAGTTTGGTGTCATCACCCAATCAGCAATGGTTTTTGCGCAATTGGTGAATGCTTTCTCGCTCGTTGTTTCACAATTCCAACCGCTTTCCTCGTTCACGGCGGTGGCTTCAAGGCTCAACTATCTCTGGGAGGCCATGGAATCTATGCAGAATATCGGGGAATCCAAAATTGAGGTTGTCGAAACAAACGAAAAGCATATCACTTACCAGAACCTGACGTTGCGCTCTGTGGAAAACAAAAGGGTGTTGTTGAAAGATTTTTCACTTTCGATCCCGCATGGGATGAGGCTGTTAATTGCCGGCCCAAACGAGGCTGCAAAGCTGGCTTTGTTCAGGGCGACAGCCGGCATTTTTGACCATGGTGAAGGAAAAATCATCCGCCCTAGCCTAGACAGCATTCGTTTTTTGCCACAACGGGCTTATTTGTATCCGGGTACGCTGCGCGAATTGCTATTGCGTAGCAGCGAAGAGCATGTGATCTCTGATGAACGGATGGTGAACACTCTGAGAGAGTTGGGCTTGGGCGCGGTTCTGACCCAAGTTGGGGGCTTGGATGTGGAGCAGAATTGGGAGAGCATGCTATCCTTAGGCGAAGAACAGATTTTGGCATTTACCCGTCTGGTGCTTGCAGCACCCCAGTTCGCCTTCCTGGATCGGGTTTATACCTCATTGACACCCGACCAAGCTTCGCAATTACTATTAATGCTCAGTATGCATTCAATTAGCTATATCGCGATGGATGAGGCAACCAATATGCCTCAACTTTACGATGCCATACTTGAAATTGCAAATGATGGCAGTTGGAAGGTGAAGGCTAACTGATCTTGCAAGCCCCTTTTTGGCCTTTCTTCGGGAAGCTGTAGCTTCAAAAACTCCGTTCCCAAGCAGGAGCTTCACTGCCATTAAGTTAAACGTTTAATCGGAACGCCAAGCCCCAGCTTGGCATCGGCAATCTGCCCGCCAAGCTGGGGCTTGGCGTTCCGTCAAGGGCTGATTTCATGCTTAATGTATCTTAACTTAATGGCAGTGAAGCAGAAGCTTGGGAACGAGCAAAAAAGACTCGCTAGACAAATTGAGGAGCGTTTTATGATTCCAAAAGAACTACCCATCAAGCTTCTTAGAGAAAGCCATGCTATCCGAAACGTCGGCATAGCCGCAGTCGCCGCGCTGGTGTTATGGAACAGCGTCTTCGTCGTGGAGCCGACCGAAATGGCGGGGGTGCGCCGCCTTGGCATAGTGACGACCCAGCAGCCCCTAGGGCCAGGTTTGCACTTTAAGATTCCGCTGATCGACCAGACGGATACCCTGCGCGTGTCCGTGGATGTGTTGCGCGTCAATGACCTGACGGTATACACCATTGATAACCAATGGGTGCGTATCGCCGTCGGCATGACCTACCAAATTCCGCGTGAAGCGGTTTTCCATTTGTTGTATCAAGTTGGAAAAGCGGGCGATTTCGGCATTCAAGAGAATGTGCTGCCTATCATCGCAGACCGGGCCATGCGTATTTTTGCCAAGCGTAACACCATAAAGATTTCCGAAGAACGGGAAACCATAGCCAACGAAATACGCGAGTCTGTCTCGGCGCAGCTAAAAGCGTTGTTCGGGCTTCAAGTCATTGATCTCCAACTCGCCAAAATCGAGTACAGCCCAACTTTCGTAGCCAGTGTCGAAGCTGCCGTAAAAGCCAAGAACGACGCTGTGGCTGCGGAAAACACCGTCAACCGCATCCGTTTTGAAGCCGATCAAGCCCGCGCCCGTGCGCAAGGCGAGGCCGACGCGGCGGCCATTCAGGCCGAGGGGGCCAAGCGTGCGGCAATCACCCGTGCGCAAGGCGAAGCCGAAGCTTTGCGGACAATCGGGCAAGCTCAGGCGGAAAGTTTGAAGGCACGAGGGGAAGCCATCACCACGCATCCCCGCGTGGTCGATTTGCTGCTCGCTGACAAATGGAACGGCGCACCGCCTTCGACTATCTTGGGCAGTCAAACTGCCGTGCCGTTTTTTGAGATTAACCGGACGTTGCAGAATGGCAAATAATTATTTTGAACTGCGTTCAAAATAAAAGCCGATGGCGGTCCCCAGCAAGCCAGTGAGGGCGGGGAAGGCGATGTGGACGTAATCCCAAAGCTCCTTGGTCATGATATCTTTGCATTCCTTCGCTGTGTCTTTGCAGCAAAACACCATTTGCAAACTGGTCATGACGAAGGGTAGCAAAAGCAAGCCGACCATGATGCGTAGAAGAAAATAGACAATGCGCTGGCGGGTTGGGCCTTTGTCTTCTATCGGATTTGGGGAGAGGTCTTGGGCTGTCAGAGGTGGCTTGATTAGCTCTGTTATATTTTCCTCTGTGAACTTGGTATTGCCTGGGTTCCCGACGATATTGGCCTCTTGTGTTGACACGTTGTCATTGTCAGCCATTCTGCTATTCCGCTTACAATGTAACGATTTCTTTCCGTTTGTCGCCCTTTTCCAAAATCAGCGTCCAACCTTCCTTTTGCTGGCGAGTCACAAAATCAATTAAACCTAAGGCTTTGCGCAACGATTCCGCCTTGCTGATGCTCAACCGCTTTGAAGTCTCGGTCAAGACATCGTAAGCCTCTGGGCTAAAGTCTGCCGTGATGCGCTTCATGCCCGAACTGGTTGCCTCTGCGCGAGGCGTTGTGTTTTCTGTATTCATCTTTATATGGCTCCTTCGCCATTACTGTACAAAACCACCAAATGGAAAGCTAGAACAAGCGTTTCCATAAATTGGCTTAATATTATCGGGCGCGGAAGTAAAGCTGCACAAAATGCCGCAAGAGGACATTCAAAACTCACTTTACTTCCGCAACCATGCTATTACATCATCATATGTCCCGGATTTCCGGGTCTTCTGGACAATAAATTGTCAATATAGCTAAAGAATTGTCTGTGTCTATTGGAAAGGCAATTTCTTCTTCGGAGATAATTCGTATTAATAAATTCGGATGTGTAATTTCATTGATGTCTATCTTTAGGCTGTAAGGCAAATAGTGTTCTGAACACATCAGGATGTCTCCTATTGCGGGTTGAGATGAATTTACAATTTTGTTTACTATCCATTTTTATAAGCCTCTCATAGTGGTTGGGCATCTACTTCTAGCATTATCAACAGTTTTTTGCGCAAAATAAATTTGCGATGCCTAGATATTTAGGCAGTTTGCATAATAACGCTGAACTGCATTGATGTCAATAAAATTAACTTATAATCTACTTAAAAACGACTGCATATGTAAAGCACAAGCCACACTTAAAACACTGAAAAAATGTGAATGCACACTTCAACCTACAGCCCTTGTCATCTTATCGACAATCAAAAGTGTTCGGTGTCCGGTTCGTGATAGCGTTTAACTCAATTATTCCTATTTATTCATATACATATAAAATGGCATGGAGTATGCTTAAAAACGCTAAACATCCTTCCACCCCAGCCTTGGGAGCCGACCATGCAATTACCTGTTTTGCAAAACCACGAACCCGCCGCCAAAGGCGGTTGTAGTGCCTCATCCTGCGGCTCGACCGAGACCCAAGTGAACCAACTGCCCGACCATATCCGGGAGAAGGTGCAGAACCATCCCTGTTACTCGGAAGACGCGCATCATTATTTTGCCCGTATGCATGTGGCGGTGGCCCCGGCATGCAATATCCAATGCCATTATTGCAATCGGAAATATGACTGCGCCAACGAATCCCGTCCCGGCGTGGTGTCGGAATTGCTCACGCCAGACCAGGCGGTAAAGAAAACCATGGCGGTCGCCGCGAAAATTCCGCAAATGACTGTGCTTGGCATTGCCGGACCTGGCGACCCTCTTGCCAACCCTGAACGTACCTTCGAGACCTTCCGGCAACTGACCAAAGATGCCCCGGACATCAAACTGTGCGTATCGACCAACGGGCTGGCCCTGCCGGAATCCGTGGACGAACTGGCCAAGCACAACATCGACCATGTCACGATCACCATCAACACCGTGGACGCGGAAATAGGCGCGAAAATCTACCCATGGATTTTCTGGAAAAACCGCCGCATCAAGGGCAAAAAAGGTGCGCAAATTTTAATCGACCAGCAGCAGAAGGGCTTGGAGATGCTGGTGGCGCGTGGCATCTTGGTCAAGGTCAATTCAGTGATGATCCCCGGTGTCAACGACCAGCACCTAGCCGAGGTCAGTCGTATCGTGAAGTCCAAAGGGGCGTTCCTGCACAATGTCATGCCGTTAATTTCAGAAGCCGAACACGGCACGTTTTATGGCGTGATGGGGCAGCGTGGACCATCCCCGGACGAGTTGATGGAATTGCAGGAAGCATGCTCTGGCGACATGAACATGATGCGGCATTGCCGTCAATGCCGTGCCGACGCGGTGGGTCTGCTAGGCGAAGACCGGGGTTCCGAGTTCACGCTGGACAAGATCGACGCAATGGAAATCGACTACCAGTCGGCGATGGAAATGCGGAAAGTGGTGCAAGAAGGCATACTAGCCGACATGGAGGAAAAACGTGCCGCCCAAGCTACCAAAGCCAAGCCGCAAATTCCGCCAGGAACCCGCCCGGTGCTGATGGCAGTCGCCACATCGGGGCAAAACCTCATCAATCAACATTTCGGCCACGCCAAGGAATTCCAAATTTACCAAGCCACGCCAGAAGGCGTGAAATTCATGTCCCATCGCAAGACCGATCAATACTGCTCGGGCGACTCCACTTGCGGCGATGCCGAATCCGCTTTGGCCCTGACCATCCGTTCCTTGCATGGCTGTGAAGCGGTGCTTTGCTCAAAGATTGGCTACGAGCCTTGGGAAATGCTGGAAGAGGCAGGCATCGTCCCCAACGGTGAACACGCCATGGAGAATATCGAGGAAGCGGTGATGGCGGTTTATCTGGAGATGCATAGGTCGGGAAAGTTGGAAGAAGCCCCGGCTAAGTTGCAAAGGGCGAATGCTTAAGAACTGATGTTACGCACCGTACCATTGAATTTCAGCATTGTAGCCCGGATGGAGCCGCTTGCGGCGTAATCCGGAAGAACCCCGCTGACAACAAACCCGGATTGCGCCGCAAGCGGCTCCATCCGGGCTACGGCCTTCGGGTTTGGTAACATCATTCCTAATCAGGACGCTTTATAGTTCGGCTGGTCAGT
Source organism: Candidatus Methylumidiphilus alinenensis (assembly GCA_003242955.1). Classification (GTDB taxonomy): domain Bacteria; phylum Pseudomonadota; class Gammaproteobacteria; order Methylococcales; family Methylococcaceae; genus Methylumidiphilus; species Methylumidiphilus alinenensis. The sequence continues at coordinate 15,035 of QJPH01000404.1, read as the reverse complement.
TTCTCCGGCTAGCTTGGCTTTCTTTCGCGCAGAGTTGCGCCCTATTCCGATCAGAATGGCAAGGGTTCCCCATAGCAAAGAAGGAACCAGCCAGAACCACCTCTGATAGAAGGTCGCAGGTGGATTTTTCAGATAGGGTATCTCATAAACGCCAGTCCACTCTTCATGCAACGGCGAGCGTTCCAATATCTCTCCTGAGGCCAGTGACACCGCCGAAATGCCGGTGTTGGTGGCCCTCAACACCGGCCTCCGAAATTCCACGCCGCGTGCGAGTGTCATATACATGTGTTGATATGGCTCCTGCCACATACCATACCAAGAGTCGTTGGTGGCATTTACGATGAATTGGGCACCAAGATCAGCCAGCGAGCGGGCAAACTGCGGGAACAGGCTCTCGTAGCAGATTTGCGCCCCCATTAAGTAGCCTTTCAATTTGAGCAATGTGGTGGGGCCCGCGCCCCGTGCAAATTGACCCGTCGGTGGCAACCAGTCGCGTATCTGCGGAAATATTCCCTCGCCTGGGATGTATTCGCCGAATGCAAGCAGAATGGTTTTGCTGTAGTGAGGCGGTACAATCTCGCCATTCTGGTCAAGCACAAAGAGCGAGTTGGTAATCATACGCGAGGGACGGTCGATGCTGTACGCACCCGTAACCAGCGCAAGCTGACGGTCCTTTAGAAATTCGCTCAAGATTAGGGGATAGTCTTTGAACTTGAAATCCTCGCCCAATAGCGCAGGGAAAGCGGTTTCCGGCCATAAGGCAAAATCGATTTTTGTCTTGGTGGCCGCGAGCGCCTTGTCAGTCAAATCGGTATAGGTCTTAATTATTGCCTTCGGATAGCCATTCCCCAACTCGGCTGCCAGTTTTTCGGAATTGCCTATGTTACCCTGAACCAGCAAGGCTGTTAAATGGGCATCTGGCGGGGGAAGGCGATTCTTGAGCCAAATTCCTGAAAGGTTCAAGAGAAGAAAGCCGGACGCGACTATCGCCAGAAGGATCGGGCCGCCGCTATGTTTGCGTTTGCGCCAGACATAATACAAAGGCAGATTAGCCAGTATGGTCGCCGCGCTGAGTCCGCGAAAGCCGACCGCTTCCGCCCAATGGTAAATGGGTAAATTGGCCCCGTACCAAGAATAACCGAAGTTCCAGTCAAACAGGGTCAGCGAGTAGGCTTCGCATAAGGCGGTAATCAACGCCATCAAACCGAGTGAAAGCCGTTCCGACCATTGATATTGGCGTTGACCTAAGAACCACAGCACACCGGCCAAGGGAACGAACAAGTGAGCCAACAGGGCAAAAGCCATCATGCCGAGCGCCGCCAAAGGCCAATCCAATTGGGCAAATTCATGTAACAGGTAGGTGACCCAATTGAATCCGATCCACGTAAAAATAAAAGAAGTGATGAGTCCGCCGAAAAAAACATTCTTCAAGCTGGTTTGCCGTTGCCAGAATATCCATAGCGGCACGAAGCAAAACGGCGAAGCCCACGGAAGAAAAGGGATATAGCTAGTACCTATCAGCACACCTGACAAAACAGGGAGTAACCATAGGCGATTCTGGCTTTGAGGTGGGTTGTTCATGATTTATTAGAATGAGAATAGGCTATGGGGTGGTGAATACGAACGGACAAAACTCTCAAAGGATTTAAGGCTTCAGACCGGCGAAGTTTTTCCGCACCTCTTCTTTGCCTTGCTCGTATTGCTGGGCATAGTAGGCTTTGACCTGTGCGGGGTCGAAGGTCAGGAAGGTGCTGCCAGACTCGAAGTGCTGCACGAAGACCTTGCCGAGGGCATAGGTGGAGGCCGCGCCGAGCAGCGCGACGCTAGCCGCGCCGACGACCCAGCCGGGGCCGGGTAACGCCTTGACAAGACTGACCGACAAGGCCACGGACAGGTCGCTGCCGACCAGAGCACCGATGGCTGACTTGCCGATCTGGGTGGAGAATTCGACCGCGTAAATCTTGGCAAGGCAGCGCAGCAGGTTGAGTTGCAGGCCGGTCAGAGCGGCCAGTTCAACCCAGGGTAGGGGTGTCACGCCGACGGCCACTGCGGCCAGCATGTGTTTTTTGATGGATTGTTCCGCCAAGGCGGCTTTGGATGGGGTTGCGGTTTCTGGCATACGTCACCTGTTTAGTCGAAGAACTTCCAGTCTTCGACGTAGTTGCCGAAGATGAATTTTGGATAGCCGGGGTCGGCGCGGTAGGTCACCATGTCGTAGCGGATGTGCTGGTTGCCCCGGAAGAAGAACACCTTGGCGTTGCCCCAGTAAACCGCCGCGTCGACGCGGTCGAAGCTTAGGCCCGCCCAGCGCTGGGATGTGGCTTCGGGGTAGCCTTCCTCGGCTTGGTTCTTCAGCATGTTGAAGCGTACATATTGGTTGCCTAGGAAAAAATACAAGGCTTCCGGCGAAACGTTCAAAGCGGCATCAATGCGCTCAAAGCTTACGCCCGGCCAGCCTTCGGCGATGGTTTTAGGGTAGCCGGGGTCAATGGCCATGGTGTCGACATCCACGCGGATGTATCTGCCGCGATTGAAGAAATACAGTTTGCGGCTCAAGTCCTCGCCCTTCGACGACACGAGGTATTTACCCAGAAAGGCTGCATCCACTTGCTCGAAGCCAACCTGGGCCAACATCGGCCATTTTTCCTTGACCGGCCGCAACTGCGTGGTTTCAATGGTGTCAGGGTTGTAGGAGAAGCAGTTTTTGCCACGGAACACGTGGACGCGGTTGTCGAGGTTGAACACCACCCGCAGCGGCGTGAACACCGTCGCCTCGATGTAAGCCTGACGCAGTGCCTTGGCCTTGTCGTCGTCGTCGACCAAGGTCCAGATGCCACAGGCATCGAATTCGATGACTTGCGGGTTATCCTTGATCGTCGCCAGCCATTCGTTGTAACGGGCCTCGTCCAGCGAACTGAGCGTCGCCAGTTTCAGTTCGTCGCCGCCCTTGCCAAACACGGTGCATTCGGAGTTGTTTTGCAGCTTTTCCTTGGCGCTGTTTGAGCTGGCGTTGGAACTGGCCGACCCCGCTCCGGCCATGCTGGCTTTAATGCCGGCCTTGATGTCCTCCTTGCTCATGTCCTTCGACTTGGCGATGGTGAATGCCAGCGTGGCCTTGCCGCCGACCCAAACGCGCTTGATGTAGTGGGTGCCGAAGCGGTCAAAGAAGCGCTCGTAGGCGCGGCGCTCGGACGGATCGAAGGGCGTGGGGATGTCGAGGTCGAAATCATCCCCGACAAACCGGCGATCATCGGGGATGTACACCGACCACAGCGGGATAAAGGAGTTGCGCAGGGCGTAGTAGGCCTCTTCCTCGCTGCGCAACTGGCCGGTCTGGCTGGCGTTAACGTCAACGCTAAACGGCCCGTTGCCTACGGCGGTCGACACGTCTAGGCTAGTGGTCTTCTCAAAGCGCTCCCAGGACTCTTCGATGCGCATCTGGTTCAGCGCCTGCGAGGCCGGCATCGGAGGGCTGTCGTTGACCTCGTAGCCGGCCGGTACGCGGTAGCTTTGGCCGGTCTCCTTGGACGGGTAGATTTGGTGGTCGTCCTGACGGAACAGGACACCCTTCAGTTCGAAGGGCTGCTGCGGCCTTAGATAAATGCCGCGCCCGACCATGTCCAGGCCGGGAATTGCAGGAAGTTCGTTTTCGGTGTCGGCCATCTCCGTGTCTCCTGTGGTGTGGTTGCGTATGGGATGGTTGGGCCGGAAAAGTCAGCGCCACCGGCCGTGGGCGGTTTTTAAGGGATGCCTGCTTGCGCCAAAGCAGCCGCTTGTTCGATCCAGGCGTTTAGATTCTCGGTTGCCAAGCCACTACTTCGGGCGCTCACGGCATTGATTATACGGTATTCCCGTGCTTTTCGCCGACACACCAGCACTATGTGCGCCATCGTACCGACCATGCCTGATTTTGTGGCTAACCTGTGTCCGTAACACAAATCAACTCAACGCTGTTTATCGATTTCGGCCTTGGTCATCGTTCAGCCCGATGGATGAGTTTGTGGAGTGCGGCGACGAGTCGCCGCACTCCACATTGGGTGGGCTGAACGATGAGCAAGGCCTCGATTACTATATTTATTTAGGGTCAGGAGAATCAATCTATGGGAAGGCGGCAAGAACAAAGGCATCATGCCAGGGTCGATCACCCGGGTGACGATACACCCATCCGGTTTGAGCTGTTTAGCACCGAACGACTGGCAGAACATGCAGTGAGCTTGGCGAAAGCGCAAAAGATCAGCCGCAATAAGGAAGGGAAAAAGTTGATTCCGAGGGTGCGCGATAATTCACGGGTGCTACTTGAAACCTATAAAGCCGTCGCCGAGGAAGTCTATGAGCAACATGCCGTCACGCCGGCGGCAGAGTGGCTGCTGGATAATTTCCATGTAATCGAGGAGCAGGTCAGCGACATTCAGAACGACTTGCCCGCAAGCTATTACCGTGAGCTGCCCAAGTTGGCCGAAGGCTTACTCGCAGGCTATCCCCGCGTCTATGGCATTGCCTGGGCCTTAGTGGCCCATACCGACAGCCGCTTCGACCCGGACTTGCTGAAACTCTTCGTGAATGCCTATCAAAATGTCGAGCCACTGACGCTCGGCGAACTCTGGGCAATACCGATTACCCTACGCCTGTTGCTAGTCGAAAATCTGCGTCGGCTGGCGGTCCGCATCATGCGATCCCAAGCCGGGCGCAGTCAGGCGGATGGGCTCGTTGATCAGATCGAACAAGCCGCCGATCAAACCGACAAACCCGATCTGCCGCTTCCTGTGGCTATATTGCCTGCCGCCCCGTTGCGGCAGGCGTTCGCGGTCCAAATCCTGCAACGCTTGCACGACCCGCATCCAGGGGCCGCTTACTCGCTCGATTTCCTCAATGAATGGTTGAACGAGGAAGGTGTCAGCCTTGATGAAATCGTGCATCGTGAACACGCCGACCAGATCGCCGACAACCTGACGGCTCGCAACATCATCACCAGCATGCGCGCCATTTCCGCATTCGACTGGCCCCAGTTCATCGAGAGCGTGAGTCTGGTTGACCAGTGCCTGCGCACCCACGAAGGCTATGCGGCGATGGATTTTCTGACCCGTGACCGTTACCGCCACGCCATCGAGGATCTCGCCAGGCGTTCGCCGCATGCGGAGGAGGAGATTGCCCAGAAGGTTATGGCCAAGGTCAGGCAGGTCGTCGGGCCTTCCGCTGTCCACGCACGACTGCAGGAACCGGGTTATTACCTGATCGGTGCCGGTCGGTATGCATTCGAACGGGATGTCGGGTTTCAACCAAAGTTCAGGCAACGGCTGCTGCGCACCTGTGTCGCCCATGCCGGACTCGCTTACATGGGTAGCCTTGGCCTGCTGACGCTGTTGCTGCTCGCACTTCCCATGGGTGCTAGCTTTGCTGCGGGGCTAGGCGGGTTTCCGCTGTTCCTGCTTGCGCTGTTCGGCGTGTTTCCGGCATCGGATATCGCTGTCGGCTTCCTGAACCGGCTTATCATTGCGGGCCTTCCGCCGCGTTACCTGCCACGCTTCGATCTGCAGGACGGGGTGTCACAATCGCTGGGTACGTTTGTTGTCGTGCCGACGCTGTTCACCAACGATGTGGGCATCAGGGAGCAGATCGGGCAGATGGAAATCCGCTATCTGTCCAATCCAGGCGGTGAGGTTTACTTCGCCCTATTGTCCGATTGGACAGATGCCGATTTTGAGACGATGCCGGATGACGACCGGCTGTTGGGCGTAGCCGCGACCACAGTGGCCGCGCTCAATGCCAAATACGGAGGGCAACGATTTTTTGTAATCCACCGCAAACGCTTATGGAATTCCGGTGAAGGCAAGTGGATGGGGTGGGAACGCAAACGCGGCAAGTTGCACGAGTTCAACCGCCTGTTGCGCGGCGCCACCGATACGTCCTTTCTACCGATGGACGGCAAGCCCCCCGTCGTCCCGTCAGGCATCTGTTATGTCATCACACTGGATGCCGACACCAAGCTACCCATGGGCGTCGTATCCCAATTGGTGGGCGTGGCCGCCCATCCCCTGAACCGTCCGGTGTTTGATCCCAAAACCCAAGCTGTCGTGGAGGGCTATGGCATTCTTCAGCCTCGTGTGACACCGACCTTGCCCCTGCGGCAGGAGAGATCAATGTTTCATCAGATTTTTGCGGGGGCATCCGGCACGGATGCCTATGCCAGTTCGGTGTCCGAGCTTTATCAAGACCTTTTCGCGCTCGGCACTTACAGCGGCAAAGGCTTGTATCACGTAGACACCTTTGAGGCTGCGCTGGCCGGGCGAGTGCCAGACAACACCCAACTCAGCCACGACCTGTTCGAAAGCGTATACGTGCGTTGCGCACTGGTTAGCGATATCGAATTTTTTGAAGAATTTCCGTCCCATACGGAGGTTGCCGCATCCCGGCAACACCGTTGGACACGGGGCGATTGGCAACTGTTGCCTTGGATTTGTGGGCAACAAGGCAAAGGGATGCCCTTGGTCGGGCGCTGGAAGATGCTGGATAATTTGCGCCGCTCCCTCTCTGCCCCGGCGGCTTTCTTTGCACTGGTGGCAAGCTGGGCCATCCCGAATGCACCGCAGGCTGTCCTAATGGGCCTCGTGCTGATGGCGTTGGCCTTGCCGGTGATCCTGGCGATCACGGGTGGGTTCACGTCCCTTCGCCGGGGCATCTCGCTTCGCACCCATTTGCGCACGACAGGAGAGGACGTGCTATGGGCACTCGGCAACAGCCTGGTGGCATTGACCTTACTCGCACAACACGCTTGGCTGATGATGGATGCCATTATCAGCACTCTGGTGCGGTTGTTCATTACCCGGCGTCGATTGTTGAAGTGGGTCACCGCCTTGCAGGCCAAGGCAGCATCAAACCATGCACTGAAAAACCTAGCCCGACCCCTGGGCCACTCGTCTATGGTCGTCATCGCAGCCGGTGTCGTGGTGCTGCTGTGCAATCCTGTCGGCATCAAAATTGCCGCGCCATTTCTGCTATTATGGTGGTTGGCGCCGGTCGTCGCCCGCTTGTTGAGCCTCCCGCCCAGGCTTGATCAGGCTGAATCGCTGCTGCCCCAGGATAGTGTGAAATTGCGCCTGATAGGAAGGCGGATATGGCGTTTTTTCACGACCTTAGTGACGGCGGAGGAAAACGCCTTGCCGCCGGACAATTTTCAGGAAGACCCGCAACCCGTCATTGCGCATCGCAGTTCGCCCACCAATTTCGGCCTCTACCTATTGTCTGTCGTGGCCGCCCGTGATTTCGGCTGGCTTGGGCTGATGGACAGCATCGACCGGCTTGAAGCCACGCTGGCAACACTCGAAGCACTGCCACGCCTACATGGCCATTTTTTCAACTGGTATGACACCCGCAGTTTGCAGGTGATGGAACCCCGCTATTTATCGACTGTGGATAGCGGCAACCTAGCAGGGCATCTACTCGCCTTGAGCCAAGCCTGCCGGGAAACTCTGACACGACCGCTCGCGTTTCCCAACGCATTGGAAGGTCTGGCGAATACTCATCAATTGCTAATGGACGCGCTCGCCAACATTGCCGATGACCGGCGCACCCTCACCGTCACTCGGCAAGAACTGTGTCAGAAAATAGCCGTCATCAAGGAACTGCTGGGAAGCCATCCTGACAACCCGGATGGCTGGAGCCAACTGTGGCGGCAGTTGACACTCTGCGCCGAAACGCTGTTGGACCTGGCGCAGGCCTTTGCCGCCGAACGCGGCGATGTGGGCGAAAGCGAAGTGCTGGCATGGGCTAGGTTGCTGTGCGACGACATCCGCTCCCATACCCGCGATGTGGATAACCTAGTCCCTTGGATTCATCTATCAGCTTGTTTCGATGCTAGCGCGGAATCAGCGACACCTGGCGTTCATTACACAGCATTACGGAAACAATTGACGCTGGAGACTGGCCTGAGCGATTTGGCAGATTGCTACACGCAAGGTTTGACCGATCTTGAAGCATTACCCACAGGGCTTGCGGCATCAAGTGTACAGAAAGAATTGGCGCTAGCGTTGCGGCGTAGCGGGGAGCAGGCCGGGGCGCTTTCCCGGCGACTTAAAAACATGGCTGCACAGATAGACGCTTTTTTCCATGCAATGGATTTCCGCTTTCTCTATGACGCGGAGCGCCACCTGTTCTCGCTCGGATACCGTGTGGCGGAGGGGAGCCTCGATCCCAGCTATTACGATATGCTTGCCTCCGAGGCCCGCCTCGCCAGTTTCGTCGCCATCGCCAAGCGCGATGTACCGGGCAAGCATTGGTTCCACTTGGGGCGGCGGGTCACACGCGCCGCACATGGCACTGTGTTGTTATCGTGGTCGGGATCCATGTTCGAATACTTGATGCCATCCCTAGTGACGTTTACCCGCCGTTACAGCCTGCTCGACCAGACTTGCCGCTTGGTGATAAAGCGCCAGATTGAATATGGCAAGGAACGCGGTGTGCCTTGGGGCGTTTCGGAGTCGGCGTTCAATGTCCGCGACCTCGCCTTCACCTATCAGTATTCTGCTTTTGGCGTACCCGGCCTCGGGATGAAGCGCGGACTCGGCGAAGATCTGGTGATTGCACCCTACGCCACGGCCTTGGCCGCAATGTACCTTCCCCATGCCGCCGTGGAAAATTTCGGGCGATTGGAAAAGGAGGGTGCTTTAGGCCGTTTAGGCTTCTATGAAGCACTTGATTTCACCCCTGTCCGTCTTGAGGAAGGCCAGCGCGTCGCCATCATCCGTTGCTATATGGCCCACCATCAAGGCATGTCGCTAGTGGCCTTCGCCAATGTGGTGCATGACGGAGGGATGCGCCACCGTTTCCATCGCGCACCGCTGATCCAGGCCGCCGAGCTGCTTTTGCAGGAACGCATCCCGCATGGCGCGGACACCAGTGAGCTGCCGTTCCTTCAAGCCCTTTCCGAGGTCAAGGAATCCGTGCAACCGCCAGTTCGGCGTGTGCCATCGCCCACCTCTTCGGTGCCTTCCGCACACCTGCTGTCCAACGGACGTTACGCCGTCATGGTCACTGCCGCCGGGTCGGGCTATAGCGTTTGGCAAAGCTTGGCGTTGACGCGCTGGCGTGAAGACGTGACAAGGGATAGTTGGGGCAGTTATATTTATCTACGCGATGTGGCAACTGGTCAAGTGTGGTCCGCCGGTTATCAGCCGACGGCGGAGGTTCCCGACCACTACGAGGCGGTCTTTGTCGAAGACCGCGTCCGCATCACCCGCACGGACGGAAGCATTTCATGCACCTTGGAAATTGTCGTCTCGCCCATGGACGATGCGGAAATCCGTCGCCTGAGTTTGACCAATAACGGAATACATGCGAGGGAAATCGAAATCACCTCGTATGCTGAGATCGTACTTGCCCCCCTTTCTGCGGATATTGCGCATCCCGCCTTTTCCAACCTGTTTGTCCAAACCGAGTATCTGCCCAAAGTGCGCGGCCTTATCGCGCAGCGACACCCGCGTGAGTCCAGCGACCCGACAGTCTGGGTAGCTCATGTGATGGCCTCTGGCCAAAACGGCAACGGGTTTCAATACGAGACTGACCGGGCCCGCTTTGTCGGGCGCGGACAAACGCTGAGAAACCCAGTCGCGGTGATGGATGGCCGCCCCCTGACCAACACGGTCGGCAATGTGCTCGATCCGATATTCAGCCTGCGCACACGGGTTCACATTGCGGTGGGTGCCACCGAACACATGACATTCACCACCTTGGCCGCCGCCTCGCGCCAAACGGTTGAGGACTTGGCCGACAAATACCACAACGTGGCTGCGTGGGACCGCGTGTCCTCTTTGGCGTGGACACATGCCCATGTGCAATTGCATCACCTGCGCACCAAGCCGGACGAGGCCCAATTGTTTCAATACCTGGCCAACCGCTTACTTTATGCCGACCCCTCGCTGCGCCCCTCGCCTAAGTTGATGCAGATGAATTCCCTGAACGTCACCGGGCTTTGGCGCCACGGCATTTCGGGAGACCGGCCAATCGTATTGCTGCGTGTGACAGAGCCTGAGGACCGCACCCTCGTCGAGCAATTGCTACGCGCCCACGAATATTGGCGCATGAAAGGGCTTGCCGTCGATCTGGTGATTTTGAACGAAAAAGAATCGTCTTACGTCGAGTACCTACAGACCCTATTGGAAGGCATGGTGCGGGAGAACCAGGCACTTTCTGCCTCTCATGCGCATGAAAACCAAGGGGCGATTCTTGTCATGCGGATCGAACTGTTCACTGAGGAAGAAAGGCTCCTGCTGCAAACGACCGCACGGGCGGTGCTTGCCAGCAACCGTGGCACGTTGGCCGAACAACTGTTGCGGCATCCCCGACCGCCCGCCGCTTTCGTTGCACAGAATCCCTTGCCCCTTCCTGTCGTCAATTGGCCCGCCTTAACGCTACCCCCGCTTGAATTCTTCAACGGGCTGGGAGGGTTTGCCGAAGACGGGTGCGAATATGTGATCGTGCTCGACAAGGGGCAGTGGACACCGGCCCCCTGGGTCAATGTCATCGCCAATCCTGGCTTCGGCTTCATGGTGTCGGAGTTGGGAAGCGGTTGCACTTGGTGTGGCAACAGCCGCGAAAACCAGTTGACACCTTGGTCTAACGACCCGGTCAGCGACCCGCCAGGGGAGGTCATCTATATACGCGACGATGAGACCAACGAATTGTGGACCCCGACCGCCCTGCCGATCCGTGTCGAAAAGGCCAGCTATGTGATCCGCCATGGCCAAGGCTATAGCCGTTTCGAGCATTCATCCCATGGGATTCATAGCGAGTTGCTGCAATTTGTCGCACCGGACGACCCGGTCAAGATATCGTCTTTGACGTTGACCAATGTTTCCGGGCGAAGCCGAAGGCTTTCAGTGACGGCCTATGTGGAATGGGTGCTCGGTACCTCACGGGCCGTGAACGCACCCCACATCATCACTGAACGTGATATCGAAACGGGGGCCATGTTCGCGTATAACACTTGGAGCGTGGAGTTCGGCCATCACATCGCTTTCGCCGATCTAGGCGGCAGGCAAACCGGGTGGACCGGTAATCGGGCTGAATTCATCGGCCGCAACGGGAGCCTGAATGCACCGGCGGGCTTGCTGGGACCCAAGTCACTGAAGAATCGCGTCGGTGCGGGGCTGGACCCTTGCACGGCACTGGAGACAGTGATCGAACTTGAGCCAGACGAGAATACCGAGATCGTCTTCCTTTTGGGGCAAGGCCAGTCCCGTGTGCAGGCATCCGAGTTGATCCAACGCTACCGGGCAACCGGGACGACGATGACGTTTGCCAAGGTGACGCAGTCATGGGAGCAAACACTGACCAAGATTCAGGTGGAAACACCGAACCGGGAACTCGACCTCCTGTTGAACCGTTGGTTGCTATATCAAACCCTTAGCTGCCGGATGTGGGCTAGGGCCGGTTTCTATCAGGCGGGCGGGGCATTCGGTTTTCGCGACCAATTACAGGACAGCATGGCGATGGTGGTTGCCAGGCCCGATCTGGCGCGCGCCCATATCCTTCTCGCAGCAGGGCGTCAGTTTGTCGAGGGCGATGTGCAGCATTGGTGGCATCCGCCCACCGGTCGCGGCGTAAGGACTCATTTTTCCGATGACCGTATCTGGCTACCCTATGTGGTATCCCACTATATCAAAGTAAGCGGCGATGCCGGGGTGCTTGATGAGGCGTTGCCGTTTCTGGAGGGGCCTGCGTTGAAACCCGATCAAGAGGACGCTTATTTCGAGCCGGGCCGGTCGTCACAACAAGCAACCCTATTCGAGCATTGTGCCCGTGCGATCGACCTGAGCCTGAAAACGGGCATGCACGGTTTGCCTTTGATGGGGACCGGCGACTGGAATGACGGTATGAACTTAGTCGGCAACCAGGGCAAGGGTGAGAGCGTGTGGCTGGCATGGTTCCATCTCGCCACACTTCCGGAATTCGCCAATGTGGCGGAGTTGCGTGGGGAGCACGAACGCGCCACTCGCTGGCGCAGACACGACATTCAATTGAAGTCTGCGGTGGAAGCGGACGGATGGGACGGGGCATGGTATCGGCGCGCCTATTTCGATGACGGCACACCCTTGGGTTCCGCCGCTAACGCCGAGTGCCGCATCGATTCGATTGCCCAAAGCTGGGGGGTCATTTCCGATGCCGCCAATGACGAACGGGCGCGTCGGGCAATGAATTCAGTACGGGAATACCTTGTCCGCTACGGCGATGACCTAGTGTTACTGTTCACCCCGCCTTTCGACAAAACCGAGCGGAACCCTGGCTATATCAAGAGTTATCCGCCCGGTGTCAGAGAAAACGGCGGTCAGTATACCCACGCAGCGATCTGGTCCGCCATCGCCTACGCCATGCTAGGCGAAGGCGACCAAGCGGCGGAACTGCTGCGCATGTTGAACCCGATCAACCGCACGGCCACCCGCACCGGCGTTTACGCCTATAAGGTCGAACCCTATGTGCTGGCTGCGGATATCTATGCCGAACCGCCCCATGTGCGCCGGGGCGGGTGGACTTGGTACACTGGGTCCGCCGGGTGGTTCTACCGTGCCGGGGTGGAATCGAGCCTGGGCCTACAGGTCCGTGCCGGACAATTGGTGTTTGACCCCTGCATCCCCAAGGCATGGCGAAGTTACAAAATGTTTTACCGGCATGGAAGCGCCCGTTATGAAATCACGGTTGAAAACCCGGACGGCGTGGCTCGCGGCATTGCCATGATCGAGCTTGATGGGGAACGCCAGTTGAACGGCAATGGCATTACATTGCAGGATGACGGAGAACTGCACCAAGTGCGGGTGGTGCTTGGGTCAATACGGTTGCCGTAAAACTACGGATAACATCCCTGGGAGGGATGTTATCCGTGGGTTGCCGTTCGGAGATTCCAGCCGTTCATCCATAACAGGGTGATTTTGCACAAACGGACAATAACGCTGGCGGGTTTTTTAGCATCCTGTGACCGTAGCAGCGCACGGAAAACGCCAGGGACACCACTATTAGACAAGGGGGTTGTCTAGCATTAACCTTGACGTTTTGTCGGACTTTTTCGGTGGCTGCAAAAAAGATGTTTGAAATCCAATGATATCGGCTCAATGACATTTTGCAATGCGTGAATACCTGTTAATTCCTTCCAATGCTGACAACGAGCACCCCGGTCAAAACGAGTGCAGAACCCAGCAACTGTTCCGTTCCCATTACTTCGCCCAGCACGGCATAGGCCAATGCGATGGTGGCGACGGGGCCGATGCTGCTGATGAGCGATGCCTGACTTGCGCCAACCCTCTGTATTCCCATGGATAGGAGCAGTGATGGCATCACCGTTGAAAATACCGCCATGCCCAAAGCAAGTGCATAGACGGGTGCAGGAGCCCGAAGTGCCGTAATCGGATGGGTCAAGGCAAATTGGGCCAGACAAGCCGTGCAGGCGATTGTCATCCCATATGCGGTAAACCGCCTAGGACCAAGCTTGTTAATCACACGGTGACTGCCCATCAGATAAACCGCATAGGCAACCGTGCTGCCAAAGACCAGACTTGAACCAAACATCATGTCGGGTTGTCCGATGGCAATCTGTTGGTGGAAAACCAACGCTATGCCCAAATAGCTCAGAATCAACGCTATGATTTCCTTGCACTTGATAGGCCGTTCCAAGAACAGGAAGGAGAAAATGACAACCAAGGTGGGGTATAGAAAAAGAATCAGCCGTTCTAGACCAGCGGAAATGAATTGCAGCCCCCAAAAGTCAAGAAAGCTGGCGAGGTAATACCCCAACAGCCCCAGGCCAGCCACTGCGGTTGCATCAACCCAACTTATTTTGTTTCGATTAGGAACCGACTTCCATAACCCCATCAGCAGAAAAAAAGGCAGTGCAAAGGCCATGCGCATAGCGAGCAGGGTCACCGCATCCACTTGGTGGAGATAAGCCAATTTGACTAGTATGGCTTTGGCGGAAAAGCCAAAGGCGGCAAGTGCCACGAACAGGCTTCCCGTCACTGAGGCTTTACGGCTTATTTCGTTTGTATTGACTTTTGGCATAAGGACCTTTGCTGTTGAATGCGGGTCACGAGCATGCACAATCGACTGCGGATGACCCACAGTGCTTAAGTTGAGAACTCTATGAATTCATACAGGCACGCTGCGGATGATGGGGAAGACCCGGTGCCACAGTTGCGGTTTTACACAGAGCGATAGTCTTGACGGATTGTTCATGATAGGGAGCGTATCATTTTTTAAAACAGGTTTGCAATCGACGGATATCCAAACAAAACACAGCCGCCGATTGATGCGGCAGTTTCTGTCATCCCGTCAACCATGAGCATCGACAACGTATCGAGAATCCTCATCCTATTTTTACCGGAACATAGGATTCACGCCGGATGCAGAGGACGAGGCCAGTGCCAAGCATTGCGAACACCCCGGCCATTGAAAACGTAAATGCATAGTCCCCGCCCCAACGGTGGAGAATACTGGCACAATAGGCCGCGACCGCCGCGCCAAGCTGATGGGCGAAAAAAACCCAACCAAACACGGTGCCGACGTTTTGTTTTCCAAACAAATCGGCAGTCAGGGCCGAAGTCGCGGGAACGGTGGAAAGCCAGTTCAGCCCGTAGAAAACCGAAAACAGCATTAATTCACCGGTGCCATTGATATAGGGCAAGGCGAGCAATGATGCGCCGCGTAACAGGTAATAGACCGCCAGCGGCCCCCGTTTTCCGAAACGGTCACAAATCCATCCCGAAGCGATGGTCCCTAGAATGTCCGTTGCACCCATCACCCCCAACGACACCGCCATAGTCATCTCCGAAAAGCCATGTTCCAGTCCATGCGGAATCAAATGGGTTTGAAACAACCCGGAAGTCGTCAAACCGCAAATGCCAAAGCTGGATGCTGGTCAGCCGCGAGCGGCTGGACCGGGGCGAGTTGCAGCAGATCATTCGCGAGTTGGCGCTGCGGGAGTATGCGATCCCCGGGTCAAGGCGGCGGCTGGTCGGCGAGAAGACCATCGAGGCTTGGTACTACGCCTGGTGAGA
>QJPH01000414.1 GCA_003242955.1 Candidatus Methylumidiphilus alinenensis | reverse complement strand
GTGAACAATCTTGCTAATCAGGAATTACTAACGCTTTGCTCTTCACGTTGCGCCGTTGCTTGAGAAAAAATCTCCCCTTACGATACAGCCAAACTCAGTTGATAGAGAAGAAAAAGAATTTCTCACGCAACGGCGCAACGTAAAAAAATAATAGCTGATGTTCCTAAATGTATCCAGGCTATGGACATGTTATCCCGTTCCCAAGCTGGAGCTTGGGAACGAGCAGAACCGGAAAATCCGTCATTTCGGCATGGATGCCGAAATCCAGGCCATGGACGGTAACAAGTCGGTTGTGCAAATGCTTGACTCAGGTAACATGCCATCCCGTAGTTTCCTGTTCACTTGCAGGGACATCTGTCGTGGCCCCGAGTTTACCATCCCTGGACGCTGGATTAATGAAGTAGCTTGCAATAGCATAAAATTCTCAAGTATTTATTTGAGGTTGAAAACGCTGTCGCTGTTAAACATTAAACCTAAAATGCACCACATCCCCGTCCTTCATGACATAGTCCTTGCCTTCCAATCGCCATTTGCCATTGTCTTTGGCGCCCTGCTCGCCCTTGTAACTGATGAAGTCGTCATAAGCAATCACTTCGGCGCGGATGAAACCCTTCTCAAAATCGGTATGGATGACACCGGCGGCCTGCGGGGCGGTGGCACCGACAGGGATGGTCCAAGCGCGTACCTCTTTCACCCCAGCGGTAAAATAGGTGTACAAGTCGAGCAATTGGTAACCGGCCCGCACGACGCGGTTCAAGCCCGGCTCGTTCAAGCCTAGGTCAGCTAGAAACTCAGCTTTGTCCGCTTCTTCAAGTTGGGCGATTTCAGCCTCCAAGGCGGCGCATACGGGAACCACCATCGCGCCTTCCTCCGCCGCAATGGCGTGTACACGGTCGAGCAAGGGATTGTCATGGAAACCGTCTTCCTGTACGTTGGCGATGTACATGGTCGGCTTCATGGTCAGCAGGAACAGGTCACGGATCAATTCTTTTTCATCTGCGTCCAGCCCCAACGAGCGGGCCGGTTTACCGGCATCGAGGTGGGCGGTCAAGCTTTCCAGAATCTCTTTTTTATGCAGATCGTCCTTATTGCCGGATTTGGCGCTCTTCAACACACGCTGCATGGCCTTTTCCACCGATGCCATGTCGGCTAGGTTGAGTTCGGTGTGGATCACGTCAATGTCCGAACCGGGGTCTATCCTGCCTGCGACATGCACCACATCGTCGTTTTCAAAACAACGCACAACATGGGCGATGGCATCGGTTTCACGGATATGGGCCAGGAATTGGTTGCCCAAGCCTTCCCCTTTTGAGGCTCCGGCCACCAAGCCGGCAATATCGACGAACTCTATGGCGGTTGGAACCACCCGCTGGGGCTTGACGATTTCCGAGAGTGCTTCAAGGCGCGAATCCGGCACCGGAACCACCCCGACATTGGGGTCGATGGTGCAGAAAGGATAGTTTTCGGCGGCGATGGCCGCTTTGGTCAATGCATTAAACAAGGTCGATTTGCCGACATTGGGCAGGCCGACTATGCCACAGTGTAGTGCCATTTTAGAGGTTCCTACTAAATTTAAGAGATTGTTTGTGATTTTAGTCGAGCAAGACCGACTCGGTTTTAAAAACCGAGTCGGTCTGTGCTGGCAAGCAAATCCGCCAAGGCTTCTTCGACCTTTGCCAATGCCCCCCTTCCAGATTCGACGAAAAGTCTAGCTTTTGCACCCATCTGCTGGCGCATTTTGGTGTCGTTCAGTAACGCACCGACCTGCTCGGTCAGTCCATTTTCATCGAGTACACCAACCGCCCCGCCTGCTTCGATTAGTTTCCGTGCTGCTTCCTCGAAATTGAACATATGCGGCCCAAAAATCACCGGCAACCCGGCTAAAGCAGGCTCTAGCACATTATGGCCGCCCACAGGAACGAAACTGCCACCGACAAAAGCAATATCGGAGGCTGCATAGAAAAGACGCAGTTCTCCCAAGGTATCCAGCAAGAATACCCCTGCGTTTTCTGCCCCTACGCCCTGGCTGCGACGGCTGAGTGTCAATCCCTCGGCTAAGCAAAGGCCCGCCGCCTTTTCGAAGCGGGGCGGGTGGCGCGGCACCAACACTAGCAACAATTCAGGATACCGTGCGCGTAGCATGGAAAAACACCGCAAGACCATTGCCTCTTCGCCTTCATGGGTGCTGGCGGCAATCCAGACTGGCCGCTTGCCGAATAAGGTTTCCCTCAGAGCGGTTGCCTGCTGGAAATAATCCGTAGGTAATTCGAAATCGTACTTGATGTTACCCGTCACCGCCACGGCTTCACTCTTGGCGCCCACACCTAGGAATCGATCAGCATCGGCTTGGGTTTGTGCTGTGATCAAACTGACCCCAGCCAGAGTCTCGCGTGTTAAACTGCCAAGCCTTGAGTAGCCTTTCGCAGAGCGTTGCGACAACCGTGCATTGACTATTGCCAACGGAATGCCTCGGTCGGCACAGGCGTGAAACAGATTAGGCCAAATTTCAGTTTCCATCACCACCGCCAGGCGGGGTTGGAAATGGTCCAAGAAGCGTGACACGGCATCGGGCAAATCGTAGGGAAGATAAACATGGCCCACCTGATCGCCCAGCACCGACTTGACCCGTTCCGAACCTGTAGGTGTTGTGGTGGTGACCAAGATCGGAATTTCCGGAAATCGCTTTGACATGGCACGAATCAACGGAAACGCAGCTTCAGATTCACCGACGGAAACGGCATGGAACCAGATTACATCCTGCCTTGGATCGGAATTGCCATAGAAGGCAAAGCGTTCGCGCCAACGCTGGCGGTAGCCAGGCTCACGCCTCCCCCGCCAAGCCATGCGGGACAGGATCAGAGGCGTTAGCGCGTAAAACAGGATGTTATAAATAAACCGCTGGGTTGTCACTCCCCGACAATTTTCACCGTTACAATGGCATCCAAGTCAGCATGGATATGTAGTTTGATATCAAAGTCCCCGGTATGGCGGATAGGGCCGGTAGGTAGGCGGACTTCCTTTTTGTGCAGTTCAACCCCGGCGGAGGTGACCGCATCGGCAATGTCTTTCACGCCGACAGAACCGTATAGCCGCCCCTCTTCACCTGCTTTTTGGGTGATCGTGACATTCAACTTGGACAAAGCCTCGGCGCGGGCCTGGGCAGCGGCGAATTCGGTGGTGGCTTTCTGTTCCAATTCCGCACGGCGTTGTTCAAACTCGGCCAGTTTTTCCGCTGATGCCCGCACTGCTTTACCATGTGGGATCAGAAAGTTGCGTCCGTAACCGGGTTTGACGGTCACTTTATCGCCTAGGTTGCCAAGTTTAGCGATCTTTTCGAGAAGAATAATTTCCATCGTCTGCAATGCCTCTTTTTACTTAATTCAAGGTGTGTTTGTAACTATCCAGCTTCAAAAGGGAAAGCATTCCCAAGCTGCTAATTAGTTGATTTTTGTATTTCAATAACCCCTGTCTTTTAGTGCGTGGGGTTAAATTTTAGGAGCGTTTCGGAACTTTTCGCCAGTCCAACCAAGGGTCGCTAATACCCAAGAAAGCGACAAGGAGAAGCAGCCATTTCAGCATTATCAATATAAAAAAAATGGCCAGATAGATAACAAAGGTCAAAAAACCCTTTCTGCCCAATAATACTGCATGAAGAATGGAAAAACCGGCAAGGATGAACAATACGAGAAACACACCATTCAGATTCCAAGCAATCTCTGCTAGATTCCCCTCTTTTAATAGCAATCCTGCACTGATAAAGGCAAGGCCCAAATAAACCACGGGTTTATGTAATCGCAACTGGGAGAATTCCCGCCCGAACCCACCAGGATTGTACAGGTTTGCCTGTAGCCAGCGTGCGATGAATAATCCCAATATTAGGCTTAATAACGAACCACCTACAACCGTACCGGTCAGGTAATGTGAAAAAATATCCATCGCATTGCCAAACTTGACAGGGTCGAAATCTTCCGGGGCATTCTGCGACAAAGCTTGCAGGAATAACTGCATATTTTCCCGCCATAGGGCTGCTGGATCACTCACCACAGCATAAACACCCAACACGACACACAATCCCATGCCTAAGGCGGTTTCCATTGCCAATGTCAAACTGCGCGATTCGCGCAGGACGACTGCCACTGGCCAGCTAGGGGCAAAAAGCAGTAGGCCATAGCTAATGCCCTGCGCGGGGTTGCCGGTTTGCAAAGCACTTCCTGCGCCCAGTGCTAGCAACGCAAACAACAACACCCATGCACCTTCTCCGCTGCCTTTGCGCAAGACCACTAGAGCATACAATGCCGAACTGAATAGGCTCAGGGGAGGAATCAGTAACGAGGCAATCGCTAAACCGCAAATTGCGACCAGTGCCTGATACCTTCCCCGCATGGTGTAAGCCGCTATAAATCGCATTGCGTACTATCCCTTTTCACAGCCCTAAAGGGGTTGGTTCCACACCTTACTGGGGATGTGAATCGCAGAATGGCAGTAAAGCCAAAAAACGTGCGCGCTTAATTGCCGTGGCAAGCTGCCTTTGATATTTTGCCTTGGTTCCAGTGATACGGCTAGGCACGATTTTTCCTGTTTCAGAAATGAACTCCCTTAATGTCTCCAAATCTTTATAGTCGATTTCCTTGACCTTGTCTGCGGTGAAACGGCAAAATTTTCTACGTTTGAATTGACGAACCATATTCTGACTCTCTAAAAATATTGATGACGTGTTATTGGCATGAAGACCATGAAGCAGAGGGTGAACTCTTTATACTTCGACCAAGGCTGGATCGATATCTATGACCAGTGCCTCTTCGGCCAAGATTATTTCATCGTCCTCCTCCTCGTCATCGTCGAGGCCGGTTTTTTCAGTCTCAGTTTCGCTTTGACCGGCACGCATTAAAGGCGAGGGTTCGGTGATAGCCTCATCGCGTACCAGCGTCAAGCTCCGCAAAACTGCGTCGTTGAAGCGGAAACTGCTTTCCAACTCCTCAAGGGTAGGCTGGTCGATTTCGATGTTCATCAGCACATAATGGGCTTTATGAACCTTGTTGATGGCGTAGGCCAGAGGGCGACGGCCCCAGTCCTCAAGACGATGGATTGTGCCGGAAGCCGACTCGATGATGGCACGATATCGCTCAATCATTGCCGGAACCTGTGCGCTCTGGTCGGGGTGAACGAGAAAAACAATTTCATAGTGACGCATGAATGCTCCTTTCGGATTAAAAAGCCTTCCGTTAAAATCGGTAAGGCAAGGAGTGATGGCTTAAAATATAGGCCATCGCCTGAAAAACGAGTTAGTCTACTAAAGCCAGGGTGTTGAAACAAGTAAAAAATCTAAGTATGCAACCGTGGGAGCGGTTTTTAACCGCGACTTCTCGGTCTGCGTCGCGGTTAAAAACCGCTCCCACCGTTATTTCATGGCAACACGCCCTTATACAGTTAAGAGGGCAATTACCAAAGTGAGAATTGCTGTACAGATGTAGCACTTGACTTTAATTGCGCTTAGCCTTAGATAATGAAAATCTAATCTTTGCCATGGAGTCAATGTTTCCTTGAACGAAATTCCGCTTAGCCTATTGTTTGTTTCGCTTGTTCTGTTGCTGATCATTTCGGCATTCTTTTCCGGGGCTGAAACTGCACTGATGGCACTGAACCGTTACCGCCTCCTGCATAGGGTCAAAGCAGGCCATCCAGGAGCCATACGAGCACAAAAACTGCTTCGTCGTCCTGACCGGCTGATTGGCTTGATTCTATTAGGCAATTGCTTTGCCAATATATTGGCGTCCTCACTAACCACAGTGATTTCACTGCGACTGTTTGGCGAGAGGGGCATCGCCATCACCGCCGGCGTGTTGACATTGGCTGTGTTGATTTTCTCCGAAGTGGCGCCTAAGACGCTGGCTGCACGGCATCCTGAACGGCTTGCCTTTGGCTCATCATGGATAATCGTTCCGCTGATGTGGCTTTTTTATCCGGTGGTTTGGCTGGTCAACATGGTTGCCAACCTATTGTTGAGGCTGCTAGGTTTCAACCCGAAGGGCGAAACCCATAGCGCCCTAAGCAAGGAGGAGTTGCGCACTGTTGTCGCCGAAGCCGGTGCCATGATCCCGGAGCGGTATCAGAACATGCTGCTCAGTGTTCTGGACCTTGAATCGGCATCGGTCGAAGACATCATGATTCCTCGCAATGAGATCAAAGCCATCGACTTGGACGCAGCCTTGGATGAGATCGTCGAGCAAATCAAAAATAGCCGCCATACACGGCTTCCGGTATACCGAAAAAGCATAGACAAGGTTTTCGGTTTGTTGCATTTGCGTAAAATATTAATTCGGATGACCCATAGCGACTTCAACAAGGAGACTATCGCAAAGAGTCTGGACAAAATCCACTTCATACCGGAAAACATGCCGCTACATCAGTTGTTATTGAATTTCCGGCGTGAAAACTCGCGTTTTGGCTTGGTTATCGACGAGTACGGCGATGTGATGGGATTAGTCTCATTGGAAGATCTACTGCAAGAAATCGTGGGGGAATTCACTCCAGACTCGTTCGATATCCAAAAGCAGAAGGACGGAAGCTATCTGGTCGATGCCAGCATCACCCTGCGGGAACTCAACCGGGTCACAGGCTGGGCGCTACCGACGGAAGGGCCAAAAACCCTAAACGGCCTGATTATCGAATATCTGGAAAACATTCCGCAGCCCGGAACCAGCCTCAGACTGATGGACCATCATCTGGAAATCACCAAAATGGAAGGGAATCTTATCAAGCAAGTGCTTGTCAACCCTCGCCAATGTGGCTGATGGGGTATAATACGGTTTTTTCCACCTTTCATCACTAATCTCAATGACCGTGGACAATACCAACTCCAATTCACGCGATGCCTCCACCTTTCAGGGGCTTATCTTGGCGCTACAGGAATATTGGGGCAAGCAAGGTTGCGTCATCCTGCAACCTCTAGACCTTGAAGTCGGCGCTGGCACTTTCCACCCCGCAACTTTCCTGCGCTCCATCGGACCCGAACCCTGGAACGCGGCCTACGTGCAACCCTCGCGCCGCCCCACCGACGGTCGTTACGGCGAGAATCCCAACCGGCTGCAACATTACTACCAATTTCAGGTGATCATGAAGCCTTCTCCTACGGACTTCCAGGAGCTTTATCTAGGCTCTCTCCGTTTTATAGGTTTTGATCTTCTTGAACACGACATCCGCTTTGTGGAAGACAATTGGGAATCGCCGACTCTAGGTGCCTGGGGGCTGGGCTGGGAGGTTTGGCTGAATGGCATGGAAGTGACCCAATTCACTTATTTCCAACAAGTGGGTGGGTTGGATTGCCGGCCAGTCAGCGGCGAGATTACCTATGGGATTGAACGTCTAGCCATGTATCTGCAACGCAAAGAAAGCATCTTTGACATCGTTTGGGCGCATGGGCCGCAGGGCGACGTGACCTACGGCGATGTCTACCACCAGAACGAAGTGGAAATGTCATCCTACAATTTTGAACACGCTCCGACCACCTTTCTTTTCCATTGTTTTGATACCTACGAACAAGAGTGCCGACAATTGATCAGCCAGGATTTGCCCTTGCCCGCTTATGAAATGGTGCTGAAAGCCTCCCATTCCTTCAACCTGCTGGACAGTCGCAGGGCTATTTCTGTGACCGAACGCCAGCGCTTTATACTTCGTGTACGCGATTTGGCCAAGTCCGTGGCCGAGACCTATTACGCCCGCCGCGAAAAATTAGGCTTCCCCATGTTAGTGGATAAGGAGAGCAACCATGGCTGATAAACGCGATTTGTTGTTTGAATTGGGCACTGAAGAATTGCCGCCCAAATCTTTGCTGACTCTATCCCGCGCACTGCAAACCGGTGTCGAAACCGGGCTAGGCAAGGCGGGGTTATCCTTTGGGGAAGTTACTGCCTATGCCACACCCCGCCGCCTAGCTCTTTTAGTCAAGGATTTGAGCGTGGCCCAACCCAACCAGTCCGTAGAAAAACGCGGACCAGCCATCAATGCGGCCTACACTGCCGATGGCTCCCTATCCAAAGCAGCCGAAGGCTTTGTGCGCAGTTGCGGGACGACCTTGGATCAACTCACAACCCTGAAAACCGACAAGGGGGAATGGTTGTGCTTTAAGCAAGAGGTCAAGGGAGCGGCAACGGCAGACCTGATTCCCGACATCATCAAACTTAGCCTTTCTGCCCTACCTATCGCCAAACGGATGCGGTGGGGTGCTGGAACCGCCGAGTTCGTCCGTCCGGCCCATTGGGTGTTGTTGATGTTCGGTGAAACCGCCATAGAAACCACGATTCTCGACCTGCCCACGGGTTGCAACACCCGGGGGCATCGCTTTCATAGTCCGAGAACCATCACCCTCGACAAACCGTCAGAATACGCCGAATTATTGCGTAACGAGGGGCAAGTGATTGCCAGCTACGCAGAGCGCATGGACCTTATCCGCACTCAGGCCGAGTTGGCTGCTGCCAGTGTTAATGGAATCGCCCATATCGACCCGGATTTGTTGCAAGAAATCGCCGCCTTGGTGGAATGGCCGGTTCCTGTGCTAGGCGGCTTTGAAGCCCGTTTTCTGGAATTGCCTGCGGAAGTGTTAATCACCACCATGCAGGAAAACCAGAAGTATTTCCCGGTAAAAAATGCTTTTGGTGAGTTATTGCCCTGGTTCATTACCTTCAGCAACATCGCCAGCAGTCGCATCGATTCGGTGCGGGAAGGCAACGAGCGCGTGGTTCGCCCGCGCCTGTCCGATGCCGAATTTTTCTGGAACCAAGACCGTAAAAAGACCTTGGAAGAGCGGGTGCCGAACTTAGCCAACATCACCTTCCAAAAGACCTTGGGTTCTTTGTTGGACAAAACCCACAGGGTTCAGCGTCTGAGCGTCCGCATCGCCGAGGCGCTGGTAACCGAGAGTGCTTGGGTGGAGCGCGCCGCATTGTTGGCCAAGGCCGACCTGCTGACCGAAATGGTTGGCGAATTCACCAACCTGCAAGGCACGATGGGCCGCTACTATGCATTGGCCGAAGGCGAGCCGGAGGACATCGCCGCTGCCATTGAAGAGCAATACCTGCCCAAGCAATCTGGCGGGATTTTGCCGGAAACCCTTACCGGGCAAATGCTTGCCTTGGCGGAAAAGCTCGACACCCTGACCGGCATTTTCTCTGCCGGGTTGATACCCACCGGCGACAAAGACCCCTATGCACTACGCCGTGCCGCCTTAGGTGCGATCCGCTTATTGGTTGAATGTCGTTTGGACCTTGATCTGCCGGAATTACTGGCTTTTGCGTTGGAACCGTTCAACCATCCATTTGACCGCGAGGCGACCTACAAAGCTGTTTATGAATTCATTCTCGACCGGCTGAAAGGCTATTGCCTGGAGCGTGGCTTCAGCTTCGACGAATTTGATGCCGTGCTTGCCGTGCAACCGCCACGCTTGTTGGATTTCGTGTCGAGGCTGTATGCCGTCCAAGAGTTCCGCGCAATGCCTGAAGCCGAAAGCCTTGCTAGCGCCAACAAACGCATCCGCAATATCCTGCGCAAAGCAGAGGAGGAGGTCGTCGCCAATGTTGACCACCATAGTTTAGTCGAGGAACAGGAAAAAGCCCTGTTGCTTGCCGCACGCGATGCCAGGGAAGACCTGCTGCCGCTATTGCACGAGCGCGACTACACCGCCGCCCTGCGCCGCTTGGCCGGCCTTCGCGATACGGTGGATGCGTTCTTCGATGGCGTGATGGTCATGAGCGATGACGCAGAACTGCGTCGTAACCGGTTAGGGTTGCTTGCGATTGTTGAAGGCTTGTTTTTGGATATTGCGGATATATCCAAGTTGCAATAGATTTTCGGGCAAACGATGGAGCTGTTTGCCCGGAAATCTATATGTGCTGGTTCCGTTTTGCCCTAAAATACGCCGAAGTAATTAAACATTGATACTTTATTTTGCATAAGCAACCATTAGAGATTGTATATGGATTTGAATAATCAAGTAGCAGATGAAAATAACAAATCAACTAAGACTTGCTTTGTAATAATGCCTATTTCTGAACCAAAAGACATCTATGAACAAGGGCATTTTAAGCAAGTATACTCCCAACTAATAAAGCCAGCTTGCATTAAGGCTGGTTTTAAGCCAATTAGAGCTGATGAAGTTGTGCAAAGTAATCTTATTGTGATAGATATTTTGAGAAGAATCATAACCAAGGAATTTTATTATAATTCTGACGATCCCTTTTCACCTTTTGGTTAATCTGTGTTTCATTGCATCGTTCCCACGCTCCGCGTGGGAATGCCTCACCGGACGCTCTGCGTTTGATTATATGTTTATAGGGCGGATATTTCCATCTGATAGAAACTCAACGCGGAGCGTCGAAGGCTGCATTCCCACGGAGACCGTGGGAACGATAAAATTTTGAACGATACTAAAAGTTTAAATAAAGATAACTGCCATGGGTCGTAGCCGTTATGTCATCACGGAGCCGAGCAAACCCCATTTCCTGACCTGCACAGTAATGGAATGGTTGCCTGTGTTTACTCGTCCGGCTACTGTGCAAATTATACTCGATAGTTGGCAATACCTGCGTGAGAATGATGGCTTGCGATTGTATGGCTATGTGGTATTGGAAAACCATCTTCATTTTATCGCCCAAGCTCAACGTCTAGACCTTTGCGCCAAACGCTTCAAATCTTTTACCGCTAGGAAAATCATCGACTATCTTGAGCAGAAACAGGTACAGCAAATTTTACAACGGTTGAGCTTCTCAAAACGGGCGCACAAAGAGGATCGAGAGCATCAATTCTGGCAGGAAGGCACTCATGCCGAACTGATTTTAAGTGAAACGATGATGCGTGAAAAACTGGATTATATCCACTCCAACCCTGTCAAGCGGGGTTATATGGACAAGGCCGAAGATTGGCGTTATTCCAGTGCTAGAAATTATGCTGGGCAGGCGGGTCTGATTGCCATTGATGCTTGGAATTGACCCGAGTCAAGACGCTGGGCGTCTATGGAGGCGTTCCCACGCGGAGCGTCACTGCCATTAAGTTAAGAAAAAACTCGTCGTTCCGGCAGGGATCGCCGGAACCTAGGCTCCATGGATGGCATAGATTGTTGGCATCCCTGCAATCTGGATTCCGGCGGTCCATGCCGGAATGACGGCTTAACTTAATGGCAGTGACGCGGAGCGTGGGAACGATATACCGTTGAATGAAGTCATTGAAAAGGTACACGCTTACGAGAAGCTTGTTCGTGAGTAAGCGTTCACCTCCCCTGCCTTTTCCTGGGAGCGCGGCCATCTTGGCCGCCAATTCAGCAGGCGAGACGCCCGCGCTCCCAGGGGGAGTGAACGCTTACGTTCGTGATGGGTTCATGGATACGGAAGCTGGGTGCGAGTTGAAGGCACAACTTGACAGAGTCGGCTATGAAATCCCCGAACCTGATCTCGCTCTGTGGAAATTCCTTGGTCAGCGGGCAGGAAGCTTCAAAGCGTGATTGAGCTTCAGCACCGTACCACGATTCCCCCAAGGCTGAATGAATTTTTAGAGTCCAACCTTCACGCTGACCCTGATGTTTTTGAAGCTCAGGCATTTCAACCTATCAATAAAGCAATTAAAAAATGCCTGAATGAAGACCAAGGAAGTTTGTGTGTCTATTGCGAAACCCATCTTGCAGCGGAAAATAGGCAAATTGATCACATCAAGCCTAAGAAAGACCATCCGCAGTTGGCTTTCACTTATACCAACTTCGCGCACAGTTGCATCAACGACAAAACTTGCGGGCAAAAGAAGAAAGGCGGTTTATTGCCCATAGAACCCGGCTTAGGCTGTAACGATCAATTCATGTTAAGCACGAATGGAGTGCAAGGCTTGCCTTGCGAAGTTCCCAACTACCTGTAAATCCAAGCAAGGCAAGCCTTGCACTCCCGGCCATTCTCATTTTCGCTCGTTCCCAAGCTGCTTAGGAATGGGGTTGCTGAAGTTCCAGCTTCCCGAAGAACGGCCAAGCAGGAGCTTGCAAGATAAGAGTTCCCAAGCAGGAACTCTCATCGTTATTCACAAGTGTACGGAAGCCTATTTATACCAACCCGAAGGATTGCCAGCTCACGCCGGGGGTTGAGCGAAGCGACACCCCCGGTTTGAGGTCGGATACCGCATTCGACCCCGGAGGAGTCGCAGATTATTTGATGTTGTAAACGCTGTATTTGCCAGTTCGATTTATTTCGGCTAAAGTCGTAACTTTACCCAAAAGCTTTGAACAACATGAGCAACCCACCATTCGATCTAGAAACCATCAAAGCCGGACTTGCCGGTCAAAATCCACGCGACATCCTCAAAGCCGCGCTGGCGCATTTTGACAATATTGCGGTTTCTTTCAGCGGTGCGGAAGACGTGGTGTTGGTCGATATGGCTGCCAAACTGAAACCGGGCATCAATGTCTTTTGTTTGGACACCGGCAGGCTGCACCCGGAAACTTACCGCTTCATTGAAAAGGTGCGGGGACGTTATGACATTAAGTTGGAAGTCCTGATGCCTCCCCATCAAGATTTGGAAAGCTTGGTCAAAGCAAAGGGGCTGTTCAGCTTCTATGATGATGGTCATACTGAGTGTTGTGGCATCCGCAAGGTTGCGCCCTTGCGCCGTCGGCTTTCCACCCTTGACGCTTGGATAACCGGCCAACGCCGCGACCAGAACCCTACCCGGTTGGCATTGGATGAGATGGAACTGGATTCAAGCTTTTCTGCACCCGGCAAACCGCTGTACAAATTCAATCCCTTGGCTAATTGGACTTCTGCCCAAGTGTGGGATTACATCGAGGTTTTCGACGTACCCTACAACGAGCTGCATGGCAAAGGTTATGTCAGCATCGGTTGTGAACCCTGCACACGCCCGGTGTTGCCCAACCAGCACGAACGTGCAGGGCGTTGGTGGTGGGAAGATGCCACCAAAAAGGAATGTGGACTCCATGCCGGGAATTTAGGTTCTTGACCAACCTATCATTGCCCATAGTCATTGCAGCACCATCAATTTACTTGGTGATTTGTGCGTTAGCGGGTGCATTGGTGGCGTACCCGATGCACTTAGTCTTTGCCGATGCGGTCGATTTCCAAGCGCTGGTTTACAAGACCGCCGAAATATTCATGGCCCTGAGCCTAATCCCAATCGGTCAGAGGCTAGGCATGGGAAAGGTGGATATTGCCCTTGTCGGTCCTTTTAGACTGCTGCTTAGCCAAGTATTGCGAGGGTTTGGCTGGGGTGCCCTCATGATGGGTATCCATGTTTTAGTCTTGGTTTTGCTTGATGTGCGTGTGCTTAACCCTGAAAAGCTGCAATTAGCCAGAATTATTAGTTTATCTTGCAAGGGGGTTCTAATCGGCCTTGCAATCGCATCGCTGGAAGAACCGATTTTCAGAGGCTTCCTGCTTGGTTTTTTTCTGCGAAAAACGAATCGAGTCAATGCCGTACTCGTTTCTTCGTGTTATTTTGCCGGGCTGCATTTTCTCAGCACCGATATGCGGCCGGAATTTGCCGAAGTGCATTGGGACACGGGTTTTGTCATTGTCATGGATGCTTTCAGCCATCTTTTTCGTATACACTTCGACTCTTTCGTTGCCTTGTTTGCTGCGGGTGCTTTTCTCGCTTGTGTAAGGCTGTATTTTCCACAGTCGGGTTTGAGTTATTGCATAGGCATACATGCGGGTTGGGTGTTTATTATCAAGGCCACCAATCCATTGACTATTCGTAGCATAGTCTCTCCTTTGCAAAATATTGTCAGTGGCTTTGACGGTAACATAGGCTACCTTTCGGCATCTTGGACGACAGTGTTGATTATTTTGCTACTAATAAAAATGAA
The DNA here is from genome assembly GCA_003242955.1 of Candidatus Methylumidiphilus alinenensis. GTDB lineage: Bacteria > Pseudomonadota > Gammaproteobacteria > Methylococcales > Methylococcaceae > Methylumidiphilus > Methylumidiphilus alinenensis. The sequence continues at coordinate 13,077 of QJPH01000414.1, read as the reverse complement.
CAGAATACAAATTTGATATGGATACCCATTCCTGCAATGAGAATTTAGGCAAGCGATCTTTACCGATCCTGGCAATCGGCAGTGTGCTGCTCCTGACCATTATTCGGCTGATCCTAGCAGGCAAAACCGAACTGATACCGGAAGAATCCTATTATTGGACTTATAGCCAGCATCCAGCCCTAAGCTATTTCGACCACCCCCCCATGGTGGCTTGGATGATTGCCCTTGGGACGGGAGTGTTCGGAAACACTGAGTTAGGGGTACGCATTGCTACGATAACCCTTTGGCCTGCCTCGGCTGTTTTGCTTTTCTTAACCGGTAGCTCATGGTTTGGCATTAAGACCGCTTCCCTAGCGGTGTTGTTATTTTGTCTCTGCCCGGTATTTGTCGGGGTTGGCTTTATTGTGACTCCCGATTCCCCATTGGTTTTTTTTTGGTTGCTTACTTTGTATGCAGTCACCAAAGCACTGTCTAGTAGTCGTAGTGTATTTTGGCTTTTGGCTGGCCTTGGGTTTGGTTGTGCCATGCTGTCAAAATACACGGCAGTGATGCTGGCAGCTTCCTTGTTTTTGTTTTTATTGTTATCGCAGAATTATCGGTTTTGGTTGTTGCGTTATCCACCTTGGCTGGCGTTACTGATAGGAATTGCAGTGTTCAGTCCGGTTATAATCTGGAATTCCCAGCACCAATGGGCATCGTTTCTTTTCCAATCGACCCGGACCGAAGTTGGCAATAATGACCCACTCCGTGTGGAATCGGGCACCTTCTGGTTATATCAACTTTGGGCCTTGACACCGCTGATGTTTGGTTTGTTTGCCTACACGTTGGCACCGGCAATCCGGCGCGGTTGGATTAAGCGTGAGGACAATTGGAACTTTTCCATGTCGTTTGCGCTACCTCTTTTTCTGGTTTTTGTGTTGGCCAGCTTTAAAACCAAAGGCCATATTAACTGGACCGCTCCGGCCTATTTGTCTTGGTCTCTAGCCGCTGCCGCCGTTTTTTTGCAAGTTGAAGACATCTGGCGCACTCTCCGTCCATCCCTCTGGCGCTTGATGGTTGGAGTTGCCGTGGTCCTATGCGTCTCGACGAATGCCTTGGTCCACACGAGTTTAGCCTTGGGCGTTCCGCAGCGTTTCGCCTTAAAAAGTGCCGGTGGTTGGCAAAGCCTGTCACGCGAAGTCAACAATGCCCGGATAGAGCTTGACCAGAGCACCGGAAAACAGGCTTTCATTCTCGGTGCGGACAAATACAACATCGCCGCAGAGACGGGGTTCTATTTGCGGGAGCCTGTGGATATCGTCAACGATTACGCGCTTGGCACGGGTGGCCTAGGTTATCGTTTTTGGATGGATTTAAAAAAACTCGAAGGACGGCCAGCCATCGTTATTTTTGAGCAGGACAAAATGGGGCCATTCTCACTTGCTTGGATCAAGCAACATTTTGCAAGGGTTGGCGAATTGGAACCTGTGGAAGTAAAAGGCGATGGTTTACAGACACGCAAGGTTTATCTGTTAAGGTGTTATGACTATAGCTACAGCGCTTTCAACATCAGATAGTTATTTAGCAAATATACGCCCCCATATCGGCAAAGGGTTGCCGACCTACTGCGTATCAAGGACTGTAGGGCGGCAACCCTTTGCCGCCAACTATTTCAAAACATAAACAAAGTAATCAATTGTCATTAAAAACGCTGTATTTGCAATAGCACAAAACCTATTAACTAACTTGTGATGTTGAAAACGCTGTAATGAAAATGATTTCCGCATTCCTATCAAAACCGGGTGGCAGGGAAATTAACCAAGATGCCATCGGCTTTCTTCCTGCCAAGGCGAGCCTAGGTTGCTGGGTGGTTGCCGATGGGCGTAGTGAATTAGCCGCAAAACAGGCAGTCCAAGAAATCCTGGATAATTTTGAAGCCAATCCAGCAATTTCACAGCCTGTATTGGTGCGGGTAATGGAATGGGTGCAAAAGCACATTCTTGTTCTACAAGCCACGCAAAAATCGAATGTCCCTTTATCCTCCGCAGTCGCCATAATTTGCGCCGGTGGATTGTCGGCACTTTGGGCGCATGTGGGCAATGTTAGAATTTACGTGTTCCGTAACGGTGAAATCATTTCGCAAACTAAGGATCACAGTGTCTCGCAGGCGCTTGTCGATGCGGGTAAACTTTCTCCGGCGGAAATCCGCACACATGAAGAACGCCGTCTCTTGCTTCGCTCCCTAGGCACACCGGGAGGGATGCGCCCCAGCATTCTGGAAAACCGCTTTAAGTTAATGCCGGACGATTTGTTTTTGATTTGCACCGATGGATTTTGGGAGTATGTCACTGAACTGGAAATGCAGGCCGACTGGTGTAAAAGCGTAGACTTGCAGGAATGGCTGCAACGGATGGAGATGCGTATTCTGCTGGCAGCCCCGCCTGACCATGATAATTACAGTGCAATAGCGTTGATGGCGGAGCCTTGACCGTGGTCGTGGGCATCAAGTTGGGTGGAGCCCAAATATTGGGAAAACGGGAAGAACAACAAGATGCTATCGCTTTTTCGGACAAAGAGGATAGAGAGTTTGTTGAGCACGGTGGTATATTGGCTGTTGTCGCCGATGGCATAGGCGGTCACGCCCATGGTGGCGGCGCTAGCCGCAGGGCGGTCATGGCATTCAGACGGGATTACAACGCCAAACCCCGAATGGCTAGTATACCGGATGCTCTTAACCATGCCATGGATCAGGCCAACCAAGCAGTGCTGAAATTTGCAGAAAACAAAGGTGTATCCGACAATTGTGGCACAACCCTAATTGCCACAGTGGTGCATCCGGATTCGTCTTCCCTTTATTGGTGTGGTGTCGGGGACAGCCGGTTGTATTTTTTTCGCAATGGGCAGATTGCCCAATTCACATCCGATGCCAACTACGGCTCTCAACTTATCAAAAAAGTCGCGCGAGGCGATCTGTCACGCGAAGGTTTAAGTTTAGAGGGAAACCACTATAAACTCACTAGTTATTTAGGCATCAGGAAGCTCGTCAACATTGACCATAGCATCCGGCCTTTTCCACTGCACGAAGGCGACATACTGTTACTTTGCACCGATGGCGTTTACCAAGCGCTAACCACAGAAGAGCTAGTGGAATGTCTGTTGGATGAACCGGAATTGGCAAGCGAAAAGTTAGTCCAGATGGTATTGAAAAAAGACTTTGAAAATCAGGACAACGCCACCGTGGCGATTCTTGCCTACGGCTTTATTGAATCGAAGAGGATAGTATTGCCTAAAACAACTACAATTAATCAAAGCAATGAAGCGGAAAGCAAAAACGAAAAGACTAAAGCTTCCCCAACTATAAAAATTGGAAGGTCACTGCTTTGGGGCATCATTGCTTTTGGTTTGTTAATATTGACAGTATTGGCATGGCTCAGCCTGAAAAATGATAACGCGGATGAAGAAAACAAAGCGGGTACAATCAGAACACCGGTATTGAAACAGTCGGTTGAACCTAAGAAACCAAGACCAAACAACGTTTTAAAAACTAAATAGCAATGCGGAGTTTCCGCGACTGCGCATTACAGGTATCATTACCCCGATGTATCCAGCAGCATTTCGCGAATGACCACTACAAATGCCTTAGCGTGAGTTTCACGCAAACATGCAGCCCAAGCTTAATAATCTATGCAATACCACTTGACCAACACCGACGGCAAAGCCCGTCTCGGAGAACTCGTGTTTCCCCGTGGCAAGGTGGCGACCCCCGCCTTCATGCCAGTGGGGACTTATGGAACCGTCAAGGCATTGACACCGGAAGAAGTCCGCTCGATTGGGGCCGAAATCATCTTGGGCAATACCTTCCATTTAATGCTTCGCCCCGGCATGGAAGTCATCCGCGCCCATGGTGGCTTGCATGGTTTCATGCACTGGGGGGGTCCGATCTTGACCGACTCCGGCGGCTTCCAGGTATTTAGCCTAGGGGGAATGCGCAAGATTACGGAAGCCGGGGTGAAATTCCGTTCACCCGTGGACGGTAGCCCGATTTTCATGGGTCCAGAGGAATCCATGGCGGTGCAGCGTGACTTGGGTTCTGACATTGTGATGATTTTCGACGAATGCACCCCTTACCCTGCCACCTATGCGGAGGCTAGGGCTTCGATGGAGTTGTCCTTGCGCTGGGCAGAACGCAGCAAAGCGGCGCATTCCGATAATTTGTCCGCGCTGTTTGGCATTGTCCAAGGCGGGGTCTACGATGATCTGCGGCTGGAATCATCGAACGGCTTACAGCAGATTGGCTTTGACGGTTTCGCCATCGGTGGCCTGTCGGTGGGCGAACCCAAGGAAGATCGTCGGCGTGTGCTGGAAACGCTGCTGCCGCATTTGCCAAACGACAAGCCGCGCTATCTGATGGGTGTCGGGACACCGGAGGATATTGTCGAGGCCGTTTGCTTGGGGCTGGATATGTTTGATTGCGTGATGCCCACCCGCAACGCCCGCAATGGGCATTTATTCACCCGCCAAGGTGTCATCCGCATACGCAATAGCCAATATCAAAACGATACCCGGCCTTTGGATGAAACTTGCGGCTGCTATACTTGCCGTAATTACAGCCGTGCCTATTTGCGCCATCTGGACAAATGTGGCGAGATGCTAGGCGCACGTTTGAACACCATTCATAACCTGTACTACTATCAGTGGCTTATGGCAGGTCTGCGGGAGGCAATCGGAAGCGGTGAATTGAAGGAGTTCGCCGTGGATTTTTATCAACAACGCAGAAATGTTGCCCCAGATGTGTGATAATAGGCGGATTTACAATATTACACGAGACTGAAACGATGAGTTTTTTCCTTGCCGATGCGTTTGCCGAAGCGGCAACCCCCCCCCAATCCCCTTTTGAAATGGCGCTTCCCTTCCTGATTTTGGTGGCGTTTTTTTTCTTGTTTGTCGTACCGCAATGGAGACGGGGAAGGGAGCAAAAAAAGCTTCTTGAATCCCTTGCCAAAGGTGCCGAGGTAGTCACTAGCGGGGGCATTTTAGGGCGGATTGTCGATGTCGATGACAATTTCGTGCTATTGGAAGTGAATGAGGATGTGCAAATCAATGTGCAAAAACACTCAGTCACTCATTTGATGCCCAAGGGTACCTATAAAGCCAGAAAAAGAAGTGAAAAATAGGGCTTAGGCTCGCTCCCTCCTTGCCCTTACCCGGGCAACCCTTTTAGAAACGAAGAGACAGGCTGTTTAACATGCGCAACCGCTATCCCGTTTGGGTAAATTTGCTGATCCTGACTGTGTTAGCTTTTGGGATTATTTATTCATTGCCCAATTTCTATGGCGAGGATCCTTCCGTACAGCTTTCACCTAGCCGTAACGCGAAAATAGACCAAGGCATCCAGGATCAGATCAAAAAGCTGCTGGGCGACAACGGTTTGAAGGTGAAGGCATCGGAATTGAATGACAAGCGGATTTTGGTGCGTTTCAACGATACTGACACGCAGATCAAGGCCGAGGAATTGCTAAAAAGCAATATGGGCGACAACTACAGTGTGGCGCTCAACTTGGCACCGTCCACGCCCGCTTGGTTACGTGCCATCAATGCCAAACCCATGTACTTGGGGCTAGATTTGCGCGGCGGTGTACATTTCATGCTGCAAGTGGACATGGACGCAGCGGTGTCGCAGGCTTTGGACCGTTATTCCGAGGATATTCGCACCAATTTGCGTGAAGGCAAAATCCGTTATCTTTCAGTGGATCGCGACAAGTCAGTCATTTCGGTCAAGTTCCAGGATGCCCAGACCTTAGCCCAAGGACGCGATGCCATCAAAAAGGAACTGCGTGGTTTGGTGTTAAACGTGATAGAACCTGAACTCACCATTGAAGCGAGAATGTCGGAACCGGAAATTCGTGAGAAGCGCAAGCAAGCATTGGCACAAAACATCATCATTCTGCGCAACCGCGTCAATGAACTAGGCGTGGCTGAGCCGGTCATCCAGCAACAAGGCGAAGACCGCATCGTGGTCCAGTTGCCAGGTGTGCAGGATACCGCCCGTGCCAAAGAAATTTTGGGTGCCACGGCAACCTTGGAATTTAGGCTGGTGGACAGCGAACATGCCATCGGACCTGACGGTAAGGCTCCCTTGGGTGCGAGGGTTTACAATGACCGTAGAGGTAGGCCGTTGTTGTTGCAGCGGAAGATTATCGTCACTGGCGACCAAGTGGTTGATGCTTCCTCTGGGTTGGACCAGACATCCGGCTCTCCCGCTGTATTCATCAGTCTGAACGGTGCCGGTGCCAAGAAAATGGCCGATACCACCAAAGAAAACGTAGGCAAGGCCATGGCCGTGGTCTTTATCGAAAACAAGAGCGAAACCAAGGAAGTCAACGGACAGAAGCTTACCACCAAGAAAAAAGTGGAGGAGGTCATTAACGTTGCCACTATCCGGGATCGATTCAGCAAGCGTTTCCAGATCACAGGTTTGGATACCACGGAAGAAGCCCGTAATTTGGCCTTGTTATTACGTGCGGGTGCCTTGGCTGCGCCAATGGATATCGTCGAAGAGCGCACGGTGGGTCCAAGCTTGGGTAAGGAAAACATTGCCCAAGGCGAACGTTCGTTCATAATAGGCTTCGCATTAGTCGCCACCGTAGTGTTGGCTTACTACTGGGTATTTGGTGTCATTGCCTTCCTCACCCTAGTATTCAACATGGCCCTGATTATGGCGATCCTGTCATCTTTCCAGGCCACTTTGACTTTGCCGGGCATCGCCGGTTTCACGCTCACAGTGGGTATGGCGGTGGATGCCAACGTGTTGATCTACGAACGCATCAAGGAGGAACTGCGTAACGGAAACTCGCCACAAGCGGCGATTTATGCAGGCTTCGATAGGGCGTTTACCACCATTTTCGACTCTCATATCACCAACCTGTTGGCCGCCGTGATGTTGTTTGGGATCGGTTCCGGCCCGGTCAAGGGCTTTGCTGTCACCTTGACCATCGGTATTATCACGTCACTGTTTACCGCAGTGACCTGTACCCGCATGATGGTTAATTGGATTTACGGCGAGAAACGCGGCGTCAAACTCTTGATTGGATGGGGCTCAAAATGAATGCTAACACTAGACTAAACACCCAAAAAAGAGAGGCACAGCCTCACTTGTATAAAATCGACTTCCTCGGCAAGCGTTATGTCGCGGTTTGGGCATCGGTTATCTTAAGCATTGCCGCATTGGTTTCATTGAGTGTGCAGGGACTGAATTTTGCCATTGACTTTACGGGTGGAACCGTGGTCGAAGTCAAATTCAAAGAACCTGCCAATGTGAACCAAATTCGCCTGAACTTGGAGGCGGATGGTTTCAACAGCCCGATGGTGCAATTGTTCGGCACGTCCCGCGATGTATTGATCCGCCTGGCACCGCAGTCTGGAGTTGTCGGCAGTGACCTGAAAAGCCGCGTGATGGGAATTCTAAATAAAGATGCTACCAATTCTGCGGAAATGCATCGCATCGAGTTCGTCGGGCCGCAAGTGGGCGATGATTTGGTGACCGATAGCGGACTCGCCTTGCTCTATGCTTCCATCGGCATTCTCATTTATGTCGCCCTACGATTCGAATATCGTTTCGCTTTGGGTGCCATTCTCGCCACCTTGCATGACGTGGTGATGATCCTGGGGTTTTTCTCGGTTTTGCAATTGGAGTTTGACCTGAGTGTGTTGGCCGCTGTGCTGACTATCATGGGTTACTCGCTGAACGACACCATTGTCGTGTTCGACCGTATCCGGGAAAACTTCCGCAAACTCCGTCGGGGCGACGTGATAGAAGTGATGAACATCTCCATCAACGAGACCTTAAGCCGAACTTTAATGACTTCGTTCCTGACTTTGCTGTCGGTGCTGGCGATGGCCTTCTTCGGTGGGCAGATTATCCATAATTTCGCCCTCGCGCTGATTGTCGGCATCGTCGTAGGAACCTATTCCTCCATCTACGTTGCCAGTGCCTTGGCATTGAAACTCGGTGTCAGCCGTGCAGATTTAATGCCGCCGGAGAAGGAAGGGGCTGGGGCGGACAACCGTCCGTAGTACTTTGTATCATTTGTAGGAACGGGCCATGCCCACGATAAACTGACCACGATTGCTGAGAGCTAAATCATTCGCGGGCATGGCCCGCTCCTACGCATTGTATGAGTTACCTTTAAGTAACTGAGATATAGAAAATGCTGTAACTCTAGCGACACTTGAAACCAAGCTAGAATAGTCCGCAACAATGGAAAAGCAAGCTTATGATTATCGGGGGGCCGCTGAATGAGTACCCATCTGCACAGCTATAATGGGGATATTGTCGCTTGGGCCAACGAACAGGCGCGGCTGCTCCGTGAAGGCCAATTTTCCCAACTGGACATTGAGCACATTGCCGAGGAAATCGAAGACGTGGGCAAGAGCGAACAACGCGAGTTAGAGAACCGCATGGCGGTGTTGCTGGCTCATCTGCTGAAATGGCAACACCAGCCAGAAAGGCAAGGCAATAGCTGGCTTCGGACAATCAAGGTGCAACGGAAGGGCATTGCCAGCCGCCTCCGCAAGACACCAAGCCTGAAACCCGACTTGCAAAACGAGGAATGGTGGGAAGGCGTATGGGCTGAAGCCTTGAACATCGCCACACGGGAAACTGGCTTCCTGTACGAGGCTTTCCCTGAAAACTGCCCGTGGGCTTTTGAGCAAATCATGGACCCGGATTTTTGGCCTTCCTCACCCGCTGGCGATGCGTAGCCGAATGCGCTTCATCCAATGCAAACCCTTTCGATACAAATCCCTGATGAGACCCTGCAACGCTTGAACAGGCTTGCCAAGCAAAACCACAACACTGTCGAAAGGCTGGTCGAAAATTTCATTTAGAGTCTGAAGAAGTAGGGAAGTACCATTAGCACACTTCCAATCGCGACAAGCAGTAAGGTGTTGGAAATGAAATATGGGTAGATCATAAGAGCCAACCCGCAGACCAAAGGGACAATGGCCTGCTGTTTCTTGCCATACATGAAGAAGCCCATTCCGATTGACCCGAAAATCAAGCCCCATAGAAGCGACGAAGTACTCAAGTCAATCCCACCTGATTAAGCAATGGTCACATCCTTGCAATGCTTGAATGTCGGTCATAAGAATTTCTCCTTTGTAATATCTGTTTTCATCGTTCTAAATGAAGCTCTACCCAGATCATGAAGTCAGCCGGGTAGCACTTTTTGTTTTTCCCATTGTCAAATTCATTGTTTACCGCCTGTTAAAAGGTGTTAAAGTTGTCAATGCCAATCAATAACAAAAACTTCAATCGCCATGTCAAATTGGAAAATACCCAAGGTTTCGCCCTCGGAAATTACGCCTCAAGAAGTCTATCATAGCCGCAGGGAGTTCATGCGTCTCGGTGCCGGGGTTGTAGTGGGTTCTACCCTGCCTAGTAGCCTGTTAGCCGGTGAAAAATTGCCCAACTTGGTAAAGTCTAACTATGAGCTAACGGACAAGCTCACCCCTTTAGCAGATATTACCCACTATAATAATTACTATGAATTTGGCACAGACAAGGAGTCCCCTGCCAAAACTGCCGGTTCTTTGAAAACCCGTCCTTGGACTGTAGCAGTGGAGGGCGAAGTCCATAAGCCCAAGCTGTGGGACATCGACAGCTTGTTGAAACTGGCCCCCTTGGAAGAGCGCGTCTATCGCTTGCGCTGTGTGGAAGCCTGGTCCATGGTCATTCCGTGGGTGGGGTTTCCCTTGGCCGAATTGATTAAACGCGCCGAACCTACCGGCAATGCCAAGTTTGTTGAATTCATCACCCTTAACGATCCCGAACAAATGCCAGGTGTGAGGTCGCCAGTGCTAGACTGGCCCTACCGCGAAGGTTTGCGCTTGGACGAGGCGATGCAGCCGTTGACTTTGTTGGCAGTGGGTCTTTACGGCGAAGTTCTGCCCAATCAGAATGGCGCACCGATTCGGCTTGTCGTACCGTGGAAGTATGGATTCAAAAGTGCCAAATCCATCGTGCGCATTCGTTTCGTCGAGCAAATGCCGCAGACTAGCTGGATGAAGGCGGGCCCAAGCGAATACGGCTTTTATTCCAACGTCAACCCAGAGGTGGATCATCCCCGCTGGAGTCAAGCCAAAGAGCGGCGCATAGGCGATTTCTTTAAACGGCAAACCCTGCCATTTAATGGCTATGCGGCGCAAGTGGCGCAACTCTATACGGGCATGGACTTGCAGAAGTTTTTCTGAGAGAAAAGACCGACTCGGTTTTTAAAACCGAGTCGGTCTTACATTACAGCGTTTTCAACATCAAAGATTTACTTGATAACTTGCATGAAAGGGCAAGACATTCAGTTAACATGAAGCGTTAACTGAATATCCTTTATAGGGATATTTTAAAGATGAAAACGCTGTACATAATGATTTCTCTATGCTTCACATACCTTTTGCATAAATGTATGCCAACCAATCATTTAAACGCGTATAATAATGCACCTATGGGCTTCCCTCAACGCGGGCGCAACAGGCTTGTTCCGTCGTTTTGGCAACGTCTTTTGTTGACCGTCAAAACGGCCTATGTGCCATTTTTTTCACCGCTAGGAGTCCCGATTTGCATTCATGTACAGCGTTTTTTCTTAAAAAAGGAAAATAATAAAGGACACTCATTCAAACTATCCTGTGTGTCTGTGCTTTGCAAAATGGTATAACCCAACAAGTAACTATTCGATATTAAAAACGCTGTATGACCTAAAAGTAACTCTTTGATATTAATAATGCTGTAAATTCCCCTATGAAAATTACCAAAGAAAAGTGGCTGTCGGCAGGGAAAAGCTTGGTTTTTCTCGCCGCGCTCATTCCATTGGCAAAATTGGCTTGGCTTGGGTTGCACGATGGACTAGGCGCTAACCCTATCGAAAAAATCACCCGCACTACTGGTTATTGGACATTGACGTTCTTGATGATTACCTTGACGGCAACGCCTTTGCGGACAATTTCAGGTTGGACCTGGCCGATCCGTTGGCGGCGTATGCTGGGTTTGTTTGCATTTTTTTATGCCAGCCTGCATTTTCTGACGTATTTGGTGCTGGACCAGTTTTTCGATTGGCCCGCCATCGTCAAAGACATTGCCAAACGGCCTTACATCACCGTGGGTTTTCCCGCTTTTGTGATGCTCATTCCGCTGGCGGTCACCTCCACCAATAAAATGGTCCAGCGTTTGGGGGCCAGGCGTTGGAAAAACCTTCATAAACTGATTTATATCATTGGCATTGCCGGAGTCGTGCATTTCTGGTGGCTGGTGAAAAAGGACATCACTGAACCGGTTGAATTTGCAGTGATTTTGGCGGTGTTGTTGGGGTTTAGGGTGGTGAAGGCGATGCGGAAGAAGTAATGTAGGGTGGGCTAGGTGCGCATTTTACGAATCTTTTCGTTTACAACCGGGTTCCACCGTAGCCCACCATTTCTCGCCGTAGTTGGGTCCGCTTAGGTGATTCCTGAGAAAGAACATCCCATCAAAAATCTGATCGGCAGGAAAAATGAGTCCACGAAATGCACGAAAAACACGAACAAAAGCATGTCTTGTTCGTGCCTTTCGTGTTTTTCGTGGACAATGCTTTTGGTAGATTCAACATTGTAAATCACCTTAGTAAATCCCTCTTTGCAAAGGGTGGAAGTGGGACGACGCCTCTGCGATGTATCGCTCTTAACGTTGCGCCTTTGCGTGAGTCAAGAAATCCTTGCCACTGGCACGACCAAACAGTATGGCGGGGACGCAAAAAGAAAGTTTCACGCAACGGCGCAACGACGCAACGTAAAAAAATTAGGTCGCAAAATGCCACCAGTGATGTTTGAATCCGAACAAAGTAGCTCAAACTAGCGGAGGTTCATAACTCACCTCCACCACATAATAAACCAATAAACCGCTGGGTGTTTCCACACGGACCTCATCACCCACCGTTTTTTTCATCAGGGCGCGGGCCATCGGTGAATCCATGCTGATCCAGCCTAAAGCCGGGTCAAACTCGTCGGGGCCGACGATGCGATAAGTCACTTCCTTGCCTTGTTCGTCTTCCAAGCTGACCCAAGCCCCAAAATAGATTCGTGTACGGTCCGTTGCCTGTGCCGCCACGACGGTTAAATCCGGCAACCGCTTTTGCAAATAGCGGATGCGCCGGTCAATTTCGCGCAATTCCTTCTTACGGTAGATATATTCGGCGTTTTCCGAGCGGTCGCCCTCGGCGGCGGCCTCGGACAAAGCCACCGTCACCTCCGCCCTCCGTGTCCATAATTCTTGCTGCTCTTTTTGTAAGCTCGCGTATCCGTCCGGGGTGATATAGGCGGATTTATGCGGGGCGGGGGGACGGTAACGGGTCATGGATACAAGGAAAACTCAAGCCATGTATTCCTTGAAGTCTTCTAGCGGCTCGTCAAAATCAGCCGACATCCATATTTTCCCTTTCAATGTTCCCGCCTGCGGATGTGGGCGAACTAGCGAAGAAACCGCAACAAATTTTGCAACAGGCCGTTCATGTTCAGTCAACAAAATTTCCTCGTTTGGCTTCAATTCAGCGATAAGCGAAACAAGTGGCGGTAGGTTTTGATTTAATGCATAAGTTTTCATGGTGCGTCTACGCAATGTGGTTAGTCATACTAAGGATATGGTCGAAAATAACTTCCTTGCACAGTAGGCCGGAATAAGCCCGTTCACGGGCGTTTCCGGCATAACCCCGACAATTCGGTCGGCTTGTCTTTGCCGGAAACACCCGCAGGGGGCGGACTTATTCCGGCCTACATTTGGCTTCTTTCGGGAAATTATATTTGACCGAATCCTAAAGCTTATCGACAATACGGGTGCACGACAAGAAGTATCGGCATGGTAGGATAAAAGTGATGCGGGAGTGCAAGGCTTGCCTTGCGAGGGCATGCGTGGGCAAGGCAAGCCTTGCACTCCCGGCGTTGGCTAATCCGATCGCAACCATTAACTTAATGGCAGTGAAGCTCCAGCTTGGGAACCCATAAGCTCTAGCTTGCTTTGGTTAGGGAAGCAGGAGCTTCAGAGTCCGCATTCCCAAGCTGGAGCTTGGGAACGAGCAAAAA
>QJPH01000416.1 GCA_003242955.1 Candidatus Methylumidiphilus alinenensis | reverse complement strand
CTCTGGAAAGGAATCCATCCTATTGTCGAAGCCAGCACGGCAACTTACGAGAAGGGCATCTCAGTTACAAAAAAGGCTATGCGGGCAATTGAGAAGCGCTTGGAGCGTGATTCAGAATTGCCAAAATGGGACATACTCATCAAGCCAATAGTTGCTTTTTGATGGTATGTTCTTTGTTGTAAATCACCTTACCACAAAACAAAACCCCGGTTGGATTTGCATCCAACCGGGGTTCCGAATATTTCCCACCAGGCTTGCTAATCAGGGAAATAGATGCTTCACCATTTCCCTTTCTGCCAGCAATTCGTTCTCGGTCGCTCTCAGTCGTTCTTGGCTAAAGGCATCAATTGGCAAGTCCTGCACGATGGCATATTCGCCGTCTTGAATTCTGACCGGGAACGAGAAGATCAGCCCCTCCGCTATGCCGTAGCTGCCATCGCTGTAAACCGCCATGCTGACCCAGTCATCCTCCGGCGTACCCTTAACCCAACTGCGCATATGTTCAAGCGCTGCGTTGGCGGCGGAGGCGGCACTCGATTTGCCGCGCACGGCAATGACCTCGGCCCCGCGTTTTTGCACGGCGGAGATGAAATGTTCGTGGAACCAGGCTTCTTCCACCCCGTCCAAGGCCGCTTTTCCCTTGACTAAGGCATGGTGCAAATCGGGATATTGTGTGGTGGAGTGATTCCCCCAAATGATCATTTGCCGAATGTCGGCAACCAAGCAACCACAATGGGATGCCAATAGGCTAATGGCGCGGTTATGGTCCAGCCGTGTCATGGCGGTAAAATTTCTAGGGCTAAGATTGGGGGCATTGTTCAGCGCAATCAGAGCGTTGGTATTAGCCGGATTGCCAACCACTAAGACCTTGACATTCTTACCGGCCACCTCGTTAAGTGCGCGGCCTTGGACCGAGAAAATTTCCGCGTTAATATGCAATAGGTCTTGCCTTTCCATGCCGGGGCCGCGAGGGCGGGCACCCACTAGGAAGGCGATATCGGCATTTTCAAACGCTTCGTTTGGATCGGCTGTAATGACCACGCCAGCCAGTAGGGGCGAAGCGCAGTCGTCCAGTTCCATTTTAATGCCCTGCAAATCTTTGATGACAGCAGGTATATCCAATAAGCGCAGCACGATGGGCTGGTCTGGGCCTAGCAGATCGCCCGCGATGATGCGAAAAAGCAAGGCATAACTAATTTGCCCTGCGGCTCCTGTAACGGTAATATGTACCGGCGTATTCATCAATTCACCATTTCAATGTTGTAATATAATAAAATTAACCGACTTGAAAGCCTTTGGCCGAAATGGTTCGGCTGATGGCATCCAGATCGGCCTTACCTTCTTCGTATTCGATCTCTACACTGTTATCCCTAAAGTTCGGTTGCACACTAATCACACCCTCGCAGGATTTCACCGCCTCCCTGACGGAAGTCTCGCACCCGCCGCATTTCATGCCTTTAACGCTCAATACAGTTTTCATCGCTTTTGCCTCCGACTTTAATCAATCAACTTTTACTGCGGCTAGTCTGCCTATCCAAAAAAATCCGCAGCAGCTTTTGTCTAACCATTATACAATTTTCTAGAACACACGCTTTTATAGCTTTGGTCATCGCTCAGCCCAATGAGATGGAAGACGGGGTCGCCGCTCTTCAACATAATTGGGCCGGACGATGATCAAGGCCGCTTTTAGATAACTTTACTGTGACTACCCATGAATTTGAAAGCATCGGAAATTTTACAACGCTTTAAGGGGCAGGGACTCATTTTGGACTGTATCGGTCCTGATAATGTCATCAGCCGTTTCGCCCCCATTGACGAGTGCGCCGCTGGCGACTTGGTTTTTATTGATCACGCCAAATATCTCCCGTTGGTGCGAGAGCGTAAACCTGCTGCCGTGATTACCAACGAAACGATTGCCGCTGACCTTAGGGAGGAAGCCGGCCTCGCCATCCTGTTGACAAAGAACATCAGACTGGCCACGGCTCTGGTCAAGCAGGCCTACGATGATCGCGATTTCTACCATACGGAATGGCCGCGCATCCATCCGTCGTCCGTCATCCATCCTAGTGTCCATATTCCCGACAACGCAGTGATTGGTCCTGGTGTGGTTATTGGTGCGAATGTGGAACTGGGGGACCGGGCTGTCTTGATGGCCAATGCCGTGATTGAAAACAACGCCCGTATCGGCCAAGGAACAGTCGTCCATCCTGGTTGTGTGGTAAGCCATGGCTGTGAGATAGGTGCCGATGTGATGCTCAAGGCTGGTTGCGTCATCGGTTCAGAAGGGTTCGGTTTCGCCCAAGACGAAAAACGCCGCAATTACCGCATTCCGCACACTGGCAAAGTCATTATCGAGGATCGTGTCGTGATCGGGGCCAACACCACCATTGATCGTGCCACCTACGGAGCCACCATCATCCGTTCCGGCGTGATTATCGATGCCCTATGCCATATAGCCCATAATGTCGAACTCGGCGAGGATTGCATCCTCTGCGCCCATACGGGCATTTCCGGTTCCAGCCGTTTTGGTCAGAGGGTTATCGCATCAGGCCAGACGGGCGTACTCGACCACGTCACCGTAGCCAGCGATTCTGTGCTGCTGCATCGTGCGGGAATCAACCGCAGCCTCAAAGAACCCGGCATGTATGCGGGGGGGCCGGCACAGCCTCTGCAACAGTATTTGAAAAACATCGCCATCATGCCCAAACTGGCTGAAATTTGGTCGCGGCTGAAAAAACTGGAAAAGAAGGTCGCTGAACTCACTGGACCTTGAGTCAAACCGACTCGGTTTTGAAAACCGAGTCGGTTTATCGAGTGCCAGAGTATCGTTTGACTTAAATAACCGATGTTACGCATGATGCCAGATGTAGGCCGGAATAAGCCCGCCCCGGCGGGTGTTTCCGGCGAAGTAAGCCGCCTTGTCCGGGTAATCCTCTTGCTTTGAGCTTGTCGAAGGGGATGGCAAGCTTTAGTGGGTGCGATTAAAAGTGATGCACACGAACTAGGCAATACTTAAAAAATTACGCCGGGAGTGCAAGGCTTGCCTTGCTTGCACACACCTTCGCAAGGCAAGCCTTGCACTCCCGCATCACTTTTAATCGCACCCAGCTTTAGTTTACGGTGGGCTTTGTAGATTCTGCTTTACTCTTAACGTTGCGCCGTTGCGTGAGGCAAAAAATCTTCGCCCATTGAATGAACATGCCGCATTGCGAGAAAGGCAAAAGAAGGTCTCACGCAACGGCGCAACGACGCAACGTAAAAGCGCAAGTGATGGGTGACATGGCAATGGGTAGATTGGCTGTGACGGGCCTGATCGGTTTTTTCCGCTCGCCGTCGTTCCCTTTGACGACAAGGGCGCAATAGCACGCCGACGGATTGCACATTACCGCATTGCGTAAAAACAGTTAAATGATTGAAGTTAGACACCACTTTGTATAATGCGGATGGAGTGGCTTTCCCCCCATTGAAAATTTAGGATCGTATAGAATGAGCAAGCGACCATTACCCTCCGAGGAGAATAATTTTCTTAGCCAGCATGTCGCCCTCCTGCGGCATAGCTTCCGTCATTGGACCAAGCGGGAACTGGTTGCCCCCCGAATGAGCGACCAAGACGCGGCCCGCTTTTTGTTCCAAGCGCGGTTTGCCGTGGTTTCGCATGACACGGCCAAAGACCCGATTTTCAATTACGCCAACCAGACCGCTTTGAGCCTATTTGCAATGAGTTGGGAAGACTTCACTTCGCTTCCCTCGCGCATGTCGGCTGAACCCATGGAACAGCCGGAACGCCAAAGGCTCATGGATGAAGTCACCGGCAACGGTTTTATCGACAATTACAGCGGGGTGAGAATCGGTCGGCACGGGCGACGCTTTCTCATCGAAAACGCCGTGATATGGAATTTGGTGGAGCCTCACACTGGAATTTACAAGGGCCAGGCGGCGTTAATCAAAGACTGGAAATTTTTATGACAGAAGGGCGGGTAATCCTTAATTCAACAGCATTGAGGGGAGGGGTTCCTAAACCACCCTTATGCTACAATCAATAAGTCGTTTATAGTTGAGGACTGGATCATGCGTAAATTCAAACACTCATCCTTATTGGCAATCATGCTCCTAGTAGTGCTTGTCGCACCCATATCGGCCGCCACCTTGTCCTTGGGCACAAATCATCCAATCAGTTATAGTCCGGGTGATACCCTAATCCTGTCTGGAAGCATTCTGCCAACCTACGACAGAGGCATTTTGAGCGACATCTATGTGGCCGTGGTTTTTCCGAATGGCAGCATTCAGACACTGGACGAGAATTTTGTCTGGCATGATACGCTGGTGCCTATACTAAGCGCATTTCGTCTTGCCAAGTTGGATGCCCCCAATTTCTATTCCGTGCAACTGACATCCGCCCTACCGAGTGGCTTATATATTTTATACTTGGTCGCAGTCCCTACAGGGGCCAACCCGTTTGATACTTCGACTTGGCTTGGTTCGGCAAGGGCCGTTATCGCTTTCAATAATTATAATATAACTTTAGTTTGTTCGGACCCATCCTGCGTTGTAACGTGTATCGTTGGAAAAACCTGCCCTTAGTTGATGCGGGTCAAGACTTGCCTATTTACGAGGCGCGGCTGGAGCGTGACCTGCAATTCCAACGAGGAGATAAGGATTGAACACCGAAAACCCGCACAACCGTTCTTGGATCAAAAAAAACCGCCCTTTCGGGCGGTTTTTTTGGCTTAGGTGATAACCGTCGGCTTGTCCATGCCGCTGCGCAGCCTCACTTCGCCCAAGCTTTCCGCCAAGTCAATCAAATCCTTCAGCACCGTTTGCGTATCCTGCCCGTGCTTTTGGGGATCGCGTTCATAGCGTTCAAAATAAATCCGTACCGTGGCACCTTGGGTACCGGTCCCGGAAAGCCTGAACACAATCCGCGAGCCGTTCGTGAAAACTATGCGTATGCCTTGGTTCTCGCTGACACTGCCATCGACAGGGTCTACGTAGCGGAAATCGTCGGCAAATTCGACGGTATAGTTGCCAAAAACCTTGCCCGGCAATTCAGCCAACTGGCCGTTAAGACGGGCCACGATGCCTTCCGCCGCAGTGCTGTCAACCCCCTCATAGTCATGCCTGGAATAATAGTCCCTGCCAAACTTTTTCCAGTGATCGCGGACAATTTCAGCAACAGTTTGTTTTTTGACAGCGATCAGGTTAAGCCAGAATAATACCGCCCAAAGGCCATCTTTTTCCCGTACATGGTCGGAGCCTGTACCGAAGCTTTCCTCGCCGCACAAGGTGATTTTTTTCGCATCCAATAGGTTGCCAAAGAATTTCCAGCCGGTGGGGGTTTCATAACAGTTGATACCCATGGCTTTAGCTACCCGGTCCAGCGCTTGGCTAGTCGGCATGGAGCGCGCCACGCCCCGCAAACCCGCCCGGTAACCCGGCAACAAATGCGCGTTGGCCGCCATGACAGCCACGCTGTCGCTGGGTGTCACAAAAAAACGCGCACCCATGATCATGTTACGGTCCCCGTCGCCATCAGAGGCGGCACCTAGCATAGGTGCGCCGGGCGACATCATCAATTCAGCCAATTCATGGGCGTAGACCAAATTAGGGTCGGGGTGGCCACCGCCAAAGTCTTCTAAGGGAATGCCGTTGATAACCGAACCGTGTGGCGAACCCAATTTCTCTTCGAGAATCCGTTTGGCATAAGGCCCGGTGATTGCGTGCATGCCATCGAAGCAAAGAGTGATGGAGCCTGCCTTCAGTGCCTGAGAAATGAGCTTGAAATCGAACAGATGTTCCATCAATTGGGCGTAGTCCTCGACTGGGTCGATGATTTGCACCGTGGTTGGACCCACAGAAAACTCACCTATCGTATCCAAATCAATGGCGGGAGAGTCGGTGATAAGATATTGTGAGATTTCCCTGCTGCGGGCGTAAACTGCATTGGTAAAGCTTTCCGGGGCAGGTCCGCCATTGGTCACATTGTATTTAATGCCAAAATCCTCGTCCGGTCCGCCGGGATTGTGGCTTGCGGACAATATAAAACCGCCATGGGCATGGTATTTTCGAATGACGCAGGAAGCCGCAGGTGTCGAAAGAAGCCCGCCTTGCCCGATCAGCAACCTGCCAACTCCATTGGCAGCGGACATTTTAATGATGGTTTGTAAGGCTTCTCTGTTAAAATAGCGTCCATCTCCGCCTAAAACGAGCACTTTCCCTTGCACATCACCGAGAACGTCGAACACCGACTGGACAAAGTTTTCCAAATAGTTCGGTTGCATGAAAATCTTTACTTTTTTCCTCAATCCCGAGGTGCCGGGTTTCTGGTCGGGATAAGGTGTGGAGTCACGGGTTTCTATTTGCATCGAAAGGTAGTCCTAAGATGGTTGAAAAGGTGCGCCTATTCTAATGTATTCGGCTGTTATCCAAGCAACTTTATGGAGCTTGAAATATGAAATTGAGACAAATAATCTTCTTTCTTGCCTTTTTGTCGGGTGGATCGCCTGCTTTTGGAGAGATGCAAGACATCTGGGTGCTGGTGGACACGGGGCCAGGCATACTTAAAGTGATGCAAGGAAATGATGAAATGGAAGTATTCCCTCATGTGGCAATAGGGCAACATGGTGCGGATTTTGAAAAAGCGCGAAACGACAAGAAAACACCCTTAGGCGAGTACCGCATTGGCTGGGTAAATGAAAATAGTAAATTTCATCGGTTTCTTGGCCTGACCTACCCTAACATCGATAATGCCAAACGTGCTTTTCTTACCGGTTTGATTGGTGAGCAAACTGTAAGGTCCATCATGCGGGCCGAGATGGATGACGGTGTACCCCCACAGAATACGCCGCTTGGAGGCCAAATTGGCATCCATGGGCTAGGGCCTGTGGAACGCGAGTTTCATCAGGTTTTTAACTGGACTAGTGGTTGCATAGCCTTGACCAATGAGGAAATAGACCGGTTGTCGAAATGGATTAAAAAGGGTACGGTCGTGGTGATTCGTTGAACCCGGTAAAATAATAGTGGAAAGTGCCGCGATTTTACGGCAAGATAGTGGCTGGGTTCCGTCTATCCCATTATGGGTTAGATGTTCTTGTTTAATCTTTCATGATAAAAAGGAAAGAAACGTATGATGAAAGCTACCAAGCTCGCAGTAATTCTCCTCTCCGCCGGCCTGACCGTCGGTTGTGCATCAAAGAGCGACATCACCAACCTACAGACTCAAATCGACGGTCTGAAGGCTGAGGTATCCTCAGTGAAGAGCACCGCCGATGAAGCGTTGTCCTCTGCCCAACAGGCTGAGGGTACTGCAAACAAGGCTCTTGCCACCGCTAACCGTACTGCTTCCGACGTCGATGCCAAATTGAACGCCGGTTTCAAGCACCACCAACTGAAATAATTATCGTTGGGTGAAAGCCCGTTGAGAAATATTCGGAACCCCGGTTGGACGCAAGTCCAACCGGGGTTTTGTTTTTATACGTCATTCCGGCAGGGATTGCCGGACAAATCGGCAGGATAGCCGATTTGCACGGCTCCGCCGCCCGAATGCATCCAGTAGCCATGGAGGGCAAACTAGATTCACCTCCCTGTGTCCTGGATACCGGCATCCCGGCCGGTATGACGATGCCTTTGCCTTTAGCCGAAAAATTTCCCTAATTAGGTTCCTGCATGGATCGCCGGGGAAAACCTGTTTTAGCAGCATTGCCATTGGGTGTGAATGCAAGGCAAGCCTTGCACTCCCGCGTCACTTCTAATGGCACCCACCGCCATATCATCCATCATTTACGCTGTTACGTTGCGTCGTTGCGCCTTTGCGTGAGACTTCTTTTTCCAGTTCCGTAGGTCGGGCAAAAGCTTCTTGCGTTGCCCGACATTCCAACGTCGGGCGTTCGCCAAAGAGAAGCGGCCGACCTACATGGCTAAAAACCGCCTTCCGAGGCGGTTTTTTGCAAGAGCAATTCGGCAAGAAGGCCGTAATCGCCCAGGCTTAGCCTTTCCGCCCGTGTACCAGGGTCTAGCCCCAAACTTTCGATCTCGCTGCTTGTGAACAATGTACTCAGGGCATTGCGCAAGGTTTTGCGGCGTTGCGAGAAGGCCGCAGCCACCACGCGGTTTAGAATATCGGGCGCGACGCTCACCGGCTTTTTATCATGGGGTACCAGGCGGATGACAGAAGAAATGATCTTTGGCTGCGGATTAAAGCTTTCGGGATAAACATCCATCAGCGGTTCCATGTCGCAATAGTAACGCGCCATGACGGAAAGCCTGCCATATTCCTTTTCGCCGGGTTCGGCACAAAGGCGTTCCACCACCTCTTTTTGCAACATGAAGTGCATGTCTTTGATGCAAGCACTTTGATCAAACAGATGAAACAAAAGCGGGGTTGAAATGTTATAAGGCAAATTGCCGATCACCCGCAGTCGGCGGCCTCCGTCTGCTAGCGAGGAAAAATCGAATTTCAATGCATCGGCGGAATGAATGTGGAGTTTTTCCTCGGCGGCAAATTTTGCCCTTAACACTTCGACCAAGTCACGGTCCAACTCAACCACATCAAGCCTTCCGCATTCTTGCAACAACCAACGCGTCAATGCGCCTAGCCCTGGGCCAATTTCCACTAATTGTTCGTCGGCACGGGGCGAAATGGCTGATACGATGCCATGGACGACGCGCTCGTCGGTCAGGAAATTTTGCCCAAAACGTTTGCGGGGCTTATGGTTCATAAAGCGTTTTCAACATCAAATGGTTAATTGATAAGGCGTATGGTTGTCAATACCTTCGCCAATCACTTTGCCAAGTTGGTGCTTGGCGTTCCTGATGAGGGCATCAAGCACCAGCTTGGCCGTTGGATAGGCGTGAATCCAAAAATTCGGCCTTGGTCATCGTTCAGCCCACCCAATGTGGAGTGCGGCGACTCGTCGCCGCTTTCCGAACCATGCGGCGACGAGTCGCCGCACTCCCCAAACTCACCCATCGGGCTGGACGATGACCAAGGCTAAAAATTCTTTGACCGGTAGCAATGTAGCCCGGATGGGGCCGCTTGCGGCGTAATCCGGGTTTGTTGGCCACGTTCCCCCGGATTACGCCGCAAGCGGCTCCATCCGGGCTACGGCCTTAGTGCGGCACATGCCAATGGCTGTGTGAATTGCGTTTTCCATGCTCCCCGTGTCAATCTGTCCGGTGCCAGCCAAATCGAGGGCGGTGCCGTGGTCTACCGACGTGCGGATGATAGGCAGGCCGAGTGTAATGTTCACCGCACTGCCAAACCCCTTATATTTCAATACAGGAAGACCTTGGTCATGATACATGGCTAACACCGCATCGGCACGGTTAAGGTATTTGGGTAAGAAAAGGGTATCGGCGGGTAGTGGGCCGTCCAGCGCCATTCCTTCGCATTTGAGTTCCGTCAGAACCGGCTCGATGACATCCATTTCCTCCCTTCCAAGATGACCGCCTTCCCCGGCGTGGGGATTGAGTCCGCAAACTAGTATGCGTGGCTTGATGATGCCAAAGCGTTCGACTAAATCATCGTGCAATATTCGGATCACCGAGGCCAACCGTTCCTGCGTGATTGCTGCACTCACGTCTTTAAGGGGTAGGTGGGTGGTCACTAGGGCAACCCTCAGCCCATCTGTTGCCAACATCATAACCGGATGCCCACCGGTGATCTGGGCGATGTACTCCGTGTGTCCAGTGAATGCAAACCCCGCAGAATTGATCACGGCTTTGTGTACGGGTGAGGTTACCAATGCGTCGAAACGCCCTTCCAGGCAGGCACGGACTCCCGCGGCAATGGTATCGAGTACAATGGGCGCATTGGCCTTGTCAAGTTCGCCGCAAACGGGCGGACTCAAATACTTAATCGGCCAAACGTTCAACTGTCCTGGCTTGTGTTGTTTGTCACTTACCCTGTTTCCATCCAACACGGTCAATTGCAAGCCGACACCTAACATTTTTGCACGTTCTTCCAACACGCCAGGGTCGCCAATCACGGTCAACGAGCAAGGGAAGGGTAATTGTCCGGCCAAGACACACAAATCAGGGCCAATGCCGGCCGGCTCCCCCGAAGTCAATAGGATGCGGGGTAACAATGCCGGTTCGAAGTCATCAGTTACGCTCATAATGGAATATCCGACAAAATTAACCATGCCATCAGTTTGTAAGTTTGAAACGTTACCATCAACTCCATATCGCCATCTTTTTTTACGTTGCGTCGTTGCGCCGTTGCGTGAGACTTCTTTTTGCTTACTCGCCTTGCTGCTGGATTGTGCAGTTGGGCAACGATTTTTTTTCTCACGCAACGGCGCAACGACGCAACGTTAAGAGCGAAGTATTATGTTAGTGATCGAAACGGCGATTTTGAAGCCTAGACGCACAGCGATCTATCCATTTAAAAGGCCACTCAATCTCCTCGTCTGAATCATCACTGCGTGGTTATTAGTTAAGGCGTATCTCAACGTAGGCTTCGTCCCTGATTCTGCGCAACCAGAGTTCGGTTTCCTCCTCTGCCTTGCGTTTAAAAATTTCCTCCCGTGCCTTATTTTTTTCGAACTCTTCACTGTCGTTAGTTTGCTGCCTTTCAAGAACTTGGATCAAATGCCATCCAAATTGCGTCTGCACCGGCTGGCTAAGTTGGTTGGGGGGCAATTCGTTCATGACAGTTTCAAAGGCCGGCACCAATGCACCCGGTGGCACCCAACCGAGTTCACCACCCTTGACGGCAGAACCCTTGTCGTCCGAGTTTCCACGGGCGATTTCGGCAAAATCTTCACCATTTTCAATGCGATGCCGTAAAGAAAGCAATTTTTGCCTGGCTTCCTCATCGGTTAAAATTTCGGTGGGTTTGACCAGAATATGGCGAACCCGGGTTTTAGTGATCAAATGTTCGCCACCGCGCTTAATCCCTAGCATTTTAATGATGTGAAAACCGCTTGAACTGCGAACAGGCCCTTCAACATCGCCTTCTTTCATTTTGTCTGCAAAATCAACAAAAATTGAGGGTATCTGGCTTTTTTTCCGCCAGCCAAGGTCGCCGCCCTTCAATGCTTGTTCGTCGTCAGAGGAACCCAGAGCCGCCTGTTTGAAATCCAAGCCTTTCTTGATGTCAGCAATCAACTTGTCCGCCTTCTCCTTGGCATTCTGCACATCGGAAGGCGATGCCGCACGGGGCGTGGAGATTAGAATATGGCCCAACAAATATTCTGCATCCCCACCGGAGTCGGTACTTTTGGTTTTCAGATAGTTCTCTATTTCGCGGTCGCTGACTTTAATTTGACTATTGATTTGGCCGCTACGCAAACGGCCAATCACAATTTCATTGCGAATCTGCTCCAGAAAGTCGGCATAGACAATTCCCTCCGCATTCAGCGAATTGCGAAATTCATCCATGCTAAGCCTGTTGCGTTCGGCAATTGACTGGACAGCGGAACGAAGAGTTTCTTCGTCCACCTTGATGCCGGCTTTCTCGGCAAGCTGCGCCTGGATTTTGTCGATTATCATACGTTCCAATACTTGGGGAATTAGAACCTTGTCTGGCGGTAAAGGGGTATTGTTTTGCCTGAGCCCCTTTTTGACCATCATTACTTTCTCACTTAGTTCGCTGGCTGTGATAACCCCGTCCTCAACCACGGCGACAATCTGATCCACGGCCTCAGCGGCATCCGCTACGCCAAAAACAAGCGCCAACCATAAACCACAGGCATACAGCGTTTTCAACATCAAATGATTACTTAATAAGGCGAAGGGTTGTGCTCGATTTTTTTTTAAATCGGGGATTGTGTGGATATTCATTATTAGTTGGTTTTTAAACATGAGAACGCTGAAAGAAATAGAATTTGCGCATATTCAACACGGATGAAGGGGGGAAGCCGGTTAGTTATAAGCCTGTTGGGGTTGGGTATACAGTCCAGGCAGTGCATAATCCGTCCTGTAACCGCTAAAGTTTTGCAACAGCAGATTATCAACCTGATCGCCGAAGCTGCCCAAGCCCTTAAACTCCAACTGGAAGTAAATGGCACTGTTGGTGGTGATAGTGTTGGAGGTAGTGACGATGCCCGTCTGACTCGCTGCACCGTTTTGGTAGCGCAAACCGAATAGACTGAAACGCCAACAACAGGTTTCCTTCTCCAAGCCAGCCAAAGCTTCCACAGTGATATTGCTGACCAAGCTGTATTGCCATCTTCCAATGGCGTACCACCCTCCCCAGATGGGTAAGCGGGCGTTAATATCGGTCTGGTTGATCGTCCTTGGGTTATTTGGATTGACCGGATACGGGATAGTCGATCCCTCGTAAGGATCGCGGCGATAGCGGTAAAATAAGTTAAGTAGATTATTGGAAAAATTGTTGTATTGCAACCCGAGCTGCAAGCGGTCCAGCCTGTCATATTGGGGATTGTACTGTCCAGTCCCGGTAAACGTCCAATAGGGGTTCAGCTTTGAAGAGATTTCGCTTATGAGATTGTTTTTGTATGTGACCTGCGGTGCGTTGAGAGTCATGACCACTTGTGGGTCGGTTATGTAGAACACTTTGCCCACACTTAACCGAAGACGCTCCAAGCCAGAGTCTTGGCTGATTAACCGAGTGGTCAGTGCCGGCGTTATGTTGTTGGCGTCGGACAGACGGTCTACGCCGGCAAAGCGGTTTTCGCGGAACAATTGGTAAAAGTTAAAATCGTACTCGGCGGCATCGAAATTCAAGCCTTGATACCCTAGCAAAGCCCCTCCATTGCCGTTGTTTATGGCGACACCGGGTCCAAAATTGTAATAATAAGGCTGGTTGACTTTGGGTACATATAGATAAAATAGCCGGGGTTCCAATGTTTGCTGCATGGGCGAGTCAAACAGCTTGAATTCATTGTCAAAATACGCGCCACTGTCGATGGAAAAAATCGGCGCAGTCCGAAAGAAAGTACTGGATTCGTTAGTCGGAATTGTAATACCTGAATAATGATAACTTGTTTGAGTATTATTCAACCAATATTCCGTGTGCTGAACCGTCAAACTCGGTGTGATGAATCCTGCCGCATCCTTGAAGGGGTAAAAAATCCGGGGGCGAAGATTGATGCGTTCGCCGGAGACCTTGTAAGGTTGGTTGAAATTAGTCGCCTCCACATTCGTTTGGAATTGCAGGCCAGTGTCTCCCAACGGCCTTGAATAATTCAGATTAAGTTGCGGCCACCGCCGGTAAGGGTAGTTGGGAGCGGTGACGGCTTCGTCCAAGCTCTGGTAATAGTCCACCAACAAGCCTGCCGAATAGGAGCCCCCCAAAAAATTTCCGCCGTTATAATTGACAGTGCCATAACTGCGAAGATAGGTGCTGTTATTAATGGCGAGCAAATTGCCCAACTGTTGGGTGTAGAGTTTGTCTGACACCAAATGCAAGTCCACTTGGGAACTCAACTGGTCCGTCCACTTGGCTTTATCCGCCCAGCCTATTTGGCCGCGGGTTTCCTTTTGCAATTCATCGTATGGCACGATATCGGCAAAGAGCCGACCCGCACCTAACTCGGTCAAGTAGCGAAAATCGCCGCGCAACATTGGGCCGCGGTTCATTAGATAACGGGGTATCAAGCTCAAGTCATAATTGGGAGCGAGATTGAAATAATAGGTTGCGTATATGTCGAAGCCATTTAACTTGCTATAGCCAATATTGGGTGACAACCACCCGCTCTTACGGCGGCTATCGACTGGAAATGACATTAAAGGTGTATAAAAAAACGGCACACCCTTGAATTCCAACCATGCTTGTGTGGCAGTGCCTTTTCCTGTTTCCTTGTCAATCGTCACGGTATCAGCGTGCAACAACCAGTCTTGGTTGCCGGGGGGGCAGGAGGTAAAGGTAGCAGTTTCATAGCGGGTTTTTTTCTTACTGTCGATATGGGTCACGCGGGAGGTGCCGCGTGCGGGCACTGTTTCGATAATAAACTGTGAATTCCGAATCACCCCTTCATCGCTATTCAACTTCATGAAGGCCGTATCGCCGGAAAATGACAAGCCTTTTTCCCGGTAAATCACTTCGCCTTGGGCGTTAAGGGCCCCGCTCTTGCTGTTATGGGTGACGTAATCACCATAAAGTCTTTGGTCTGCCCTGATCAGTTCCGCCCCCCCTTGGTAACTGGACGTCTCGTTCTGTAGAAGTTCGGCGTGATCGGATGTTATTTCCAAAGGCGATTTTTGGCGCAATTTCTGGTCGGCATCGGACAATAGAAATTCCGAGGGTGTCGACCATTCCGTTTGGTCCTTGCCACAACTTAAAGCCCATGGATTGGCAGGCATATGGGCCAGTATGTTTGTGAAGCGTTGTTCGTCCAAGCTGGTCATATCGGTGGACTTCGTCCAGTCCGGAGTAGCCTTTCCACCATCCACAACATGGGGAATGCCACGCGGATCGGAGCCAGACAAGGAGCAATTCCATTCATTCCCTGCTTCCGGGCGGCAATTCCAACCCGATTTGGCTTGGTGTTGCTCCGGGTTGGGCGTTGATGTTTGGACAGACTTAGTGGGTACCGGCTTGGCTTGCGGTTTTACAGCGGTTATTTGAGATTGGGCGGCTTTTCCGTCAAGTGACTGATCGGTTGCGCGCGAGGGCTTAGGTTCGAACTTTTTTGCCCGCTCCAAAGGCTTTGGTTCCCCGCTAGACATTACTGGGTTTTCAGTTGGTATTGGGGGGGCAGTTTCGCCAGGTTGTGCTGTTTCCTCAGTCGGGCCTTGAGTGGCCTGGAGGGGCGGTTGCTGAGCCTCGAACGTGCTAGTCTTGGCCTCCTTGGGCGGTTGCGGAGCCTCGAACGTGCTAGGGCTGGCCTCCTTGGGCGGTTGCGGTGCCTCGAACGTGCTAGGGCTGGCCTCCTTGGGCGGTTGCGGTGACACGGCAATGTTTGGGAGGTTTTTTTTCAACGTTGTCGATGGCTTTGCAGCCTCGTCCGGTTTAGCTGTCTGATCCGTTTCGGTGGGTTTGGCAGGTTTATTCTTACCCGACACGCAAACCCATTCCTTGCCGTCCCCGTTACGCTGGCAATCCCAGCCGTCGGCAGCATAAGCATCGCTTAGCCCTAAGGCAAGGATGACGGATAAAACAGTTTGCTTCCTTTGTGGAAGGTTCATTTTCGGCAACCGTCGGCAATCATGCGGAAAGGCAAAACAGGGGAAGCCTGTCCATTATTGGGCTTCCGGTTTGGCATAATTGGGGAGGCAGGAAAACAACAAAGTCTGCCCGGACAGGGGAAAAACAAGGACGGCATATCTTAAAGACGCGGTTTTGTGGTGAAATATTCCGATTGATTAGACATCATTCTAACGCATCATCTACACCAATTAAGCATTTTTCGATCAGGAATATTAGCACACATGGCAAATTCACCCGATACTCGCTTGGTGGCGCTGTCCGCATGGCTCCACCGAGACTTAAAATTGGACGTTGAAACTATCCGTCCCGCTTCTAGCGACGCCAGTTTCCGGCGTTATTTTCGCACGAAGATAGGCGAAGACAGTTTCATTGTCATGGATGCCCCGCCTTTGCATGAAGATGTAAGACCTTTCATCAAAGTTTCGCAGTTGCTTCGGACCGCAGGCGTCCAGGCACCGAAAATACATGCCCATAATATCGACGACGGTTTTCTGTTGTTGTGCGATTTCGGCAACCTTCCTTATCTTGACAGCCTTAACGGGGAAAATGCGGATCAACTTTACGGTGACGCAATGGACAGCCTGATACGGATGAAACGAGGTGTCGATGTAATGACATGCGAATTGCCGCCCTATGATGCAACTCGGTTGCGTGCTGAAGTTGACCTTTTTGGGAAATGGTTTCTGGAGCGTCTATTGGGAAGGGAACCCACTTCAAACGAGCAATCCATTTTGGACAAAACCTGGCGACTTTTAATAGAGTCCGCCTTGGAGCAACCTACGGTTTGTGTGCATCGCGACTATCATTCCCGTAACCTGATGATTACTGCATCAGACAATCCGGGTGTGCTGGACTTTCAGGATGCTGTCATAGGCCCGATTACCTACGACCTAGTATCACTGCTTCGCGATTGCTATATCACTTGGCCAGAGGAGCGGGTTGAAAACTGGGTGCGCCAGTATCACCAAAGGCTTTTGGATGAGGGATTGGTCAACGAAACCAATGTCGAACGATTCCTGCACTGGTTTGATATGATGGGCCTGCAGCGGCATGTCAAGGTCTTGGGGGTTTTTTCACGGCTGAATTTGCGTGACGGCAAAGCAGGATACCTCCGGGATATTCCAAGGACATTGAACTACATGGTTCGAGTCTGCGAAAAACACCCCGAAATTGCTGATTTCAGCGCATTTCTTCAAGACGGCGTGATCCAACAGACTTATTCGCTTCTTGGGCAACCATCATGAAAGTGCTAATTCTTGCTGCAGGCAGGGGGGAGCGATTGCGCCCTTTTACAGACAGTATTCCCAAACCGCTCTTGCAAGTAGGGGGACGCCCCCTCATTGAACATATAATCGCCGACTTGGCGCGAGCGGGATTCTGCGAGATCGTGATCAATCTTGCGCACCTTGGCGGAAAAATTCAAGACAGGCTTGGAGATGGGAGGCGTTTCGGCATAACTATCGCTTACTCGCAGGAAGGGGGTGAAGCCCTTGAAACCGGCGGTGGCATTCACAGGGCATTGCCACTATTAGGAAATGAACCGTTCCTAGTTGTCAATGGCGATGTTGCCAGCGACTTCCCTTTTGAGAATCTGCAACGCCACCCGGATGGGCTTGCCCACCTAGTGCTTGTCGAGAACCCCCCCCATCACCCGCAGGGGGACTTTGCCCTGCAGGGCGGCAAAGTAGTGGTCGAAGGTGAGCCCAAACACACGTTCAGTGGCATTGGAGTGTATCGCCCGGAGTTGTTTGCGGGTCGCAAACCGGGTAAATTCCCCCTCGCTCCCTTGCTGCGTGAGGCGATGGTTGGGGGGTTGGTCAGTGGACAAATACACGCGGGGTTCTGGATGGATATTGGCACTGTCGAAAGGCTGCGTGAACTGGATGAACGCTTGACCGCTTTGAGCGTCAAACCGGGTGCATGTTAGGCAATTTCCAAGGCAGCACACACTTAATTACTAGCGGAGGCTATCCATGATCAATGAACCGCAAAAGTCCGAAGAAGAAATCAGGGCTTTAAAAAAACTAGCTACCGTGGTTTATTTGTTACAAACGGCTACCATCCCTTTGGTGGTCACTTATTTTATCGCGCCCCTGCTTGTTTATTGGAAGCGAAAACGCGCCAAGGGTACTTGGCTTGAATCGCATTTCCGTTGGCAAATCAATACGTTCTGGTTCGGTTTGGCAGGTTTTGCAATAGGCGTTCTAGCTTTAAGCGTAATCGTGCAAGTTGGCAGTATCCTATTGGCGGCAACGTTGTTGTGGAGCGTTTATCGCATTGGTCAGGGTTGGACGCGACTGAGCAGGGGGCAGGAAATGTTTGCTGTAACTGGCACGGACAAAGCAGCTTAGTTGACAGTTGGCTTCGACAACAGTACTTTTAGACGTTTATATGATGTTACGCGCCTGTGTAGACCGTAGCCGGATGGAGCATAGTCTAATCCGGGTTTGTGGCTGCGTTATCCCGGATTTTCGTTCGCCAAGCGGCTCCATCCGGGCTACGATTGGTATTCAACGGCACGGTGCGTGATATTAGTGACAAAATAGTCCGGCTTCCCGCAAGTTGCCGTCCCGGCAAAGGCTTGTCACTGTGACCAGCCAGACCCCTAACCAATCATTAAGCCAAAAGAGCCCAGGATGGAAGAGTTTCAACGCATTAAACGCCTGCCCCCCTATGTCTTTAACATCGTCAATGATCTGAAAGCCAAAGAACGCGCACAAGGGCAAGACATCATTGATTTCGGCATGGGCAACCCTGACCGGCCAACCCCGCAGCACATCGTAGACAAGCTGGTGGAGGTTGTACAAAAACCATCGGCACACCGTTATTCGGTGTCCAAAGGCATACTTCGCCTGCGCAAGGCGATTTGCAACTGGTATTTGACCCGCTACAACATCGAACTGGACCCGGATTCCCAGGCAATCGCCACGATTGGATCAAAGGAAGGTTTGGCGCACCTGATGTTCGCCACCTTGGGGCCGGGTGATGCGGTGCTGGTGCCCAATCCGGCTTATCCGATACACCCTTATGGCGGTGTCCTGGCCGGTGCCGATGTCCGGCATGTGCCTTTGGTTGCGGGTGTGGACTTCTTCGCCGAGTTGGAAAGGGCGATTAAATTATCTTGGCCCAAGCCGAAGATGCTGATCCTTAATTTCCCCGGCAATCCCACCACGCAATGCGTAGAACTGGACTTCTTCGAAAAGGTGGTTGAAATGGCCCGCGAATATAAAATATGGGTCGTGCATGATCTGGCTTATGCAGACTTGGTTTTCGACGGGTATGTCGCCCCCTCAATCCTGCAAGTGCCGGGCGCCATGGATGTTGCAGTGGAATTCTTCACCCTGTCAAAGAGCTATAACATGCCGGGTTGGCGTGTCGGTTTCATGTGTGGAAACCGCGAACTCGTTGCAGCCTTGGGGCGCATCAAATCTTACTTGGATTATGGGACGTTTACGCCGATCCAAGTCGCGGCCATTACGGCACTTGAGGGACCGCAGGATTGTGTGGCGGAAATTCGCGAACTTTACCGCCAGCGCCGGGATACCTTGTGCAAAGGTTTGAACGATATTGGTTGGGAGGTGGAAAAACCCAAAGCCACTATGTTCGTTTGGGTTCCCATCCCTGAAGCTTACCGGGAAATGGGTTCTTTGGAGTTCGCCAAGAAACTGTTGCTAGATGCCAAAGTGGCGGTTTCGCCTGGAATCGGATTCGGTGAATTCGGTGACGACCATGTGCGTTTCAGCCTCATTGAGAACGAACATCGCACTAGGCAGGCAATCCGGGGCATCCGCCATATGTTCCGCCATGACAACCCGGTATAATTTGCGGAGAATTAAACCATGAGGATAGCACTTTGAAACCCGTGAAAATTGGCCTGCTCGGTTTAGGCACCGTCGGCGGCGGCACCGTCAACGTGTTGCGAAGAAACGCCACAGAAATCAGCCGCAGGGCCGGTCGTGAAATACAAATCCATCGTGCGGCGGCGCGTGGAAAAGTAACCTGCGATACCGCCGGTATACCGCTGACGGAAGACGGCTTTGAGGTTGTCAACGACCCTGAAATCGATATTGTGGTCGAACTTATCGGTGGCGAAGAACCTGCCAAACAACTTATCCTCACAGCCCTAAACAACGGCAAGCATGTGGTGACCGCCAACAAGGCATTAATAGCCAAGCATGGTAATGAAATCTTTGCCAGAGCCAGCGAGAAGGGTCGGATGGTTGCCTTTGAAGCCGCCGTGGCTGGGGGCATACCTATCATCAAGGCATTGCGCGAGGGACTTACCGGGAACAAGATCGAATGGGTGGCCGGCATCATCAACGGCACCTGTAATTTCATCCTTACTGAAATGCGCGATAAAAGCCGTGATTTTGCCGACGTGCTAAAGGAAGCCCAAGCCAAAGGATACGCGGAGGCCGATCCGACTTTCGACGTTGAAGGCATTGATGCTGCCCACAAGCTGACCATTTTGGCTTCCATCGCTTTTGGCATTCCCTTGCAATTCGATAAGGTCTATGTCGAAGGCATAACGGGTGTGACCCGGTTGGACGTGACCTACGCTGAGGCACTCGGGTATCGGATTAAATTGCTAGGGCTTGCCCGCCGGACCGAGCAGGGCGTGGAACTGCGGGTCCACCCGACATTGATTCCCGAACGCCGCTTGATCGCCAATGTCGATGGCGTGATGAACGCCGTGCTGGTCAAAGGCGACGCCGTCGGACCCACGCTCTATTACGGTGCCGGGGCGGGTGCCGAACCCACCGCCTCAGCTGTGGTTGCCGATATTGTCGATGTCGTCAGGACACTCACCTCCGACCCGGAAAACCGTGTGCCACATCTGGCTTTTCAGCCGGAGTCCATTTCAGACATTCCAATTTTGCCGATAGAAGCGGTTAAAACCGCCTATTACCTGAGGCTGTCCGCCGAAGACAGGCCCGGTGTGCTGGCCGATGTCACTGGCATCTTGGCAAGACATCATATCAGCATAGAGGCCATCCTCCAGAAGGAGCCACACCTTGGAGAGAGCCATGTACCCATTATCATGCTTACCCAGAAAACCCAAGAGCGTGAGTTGAAAGCTGCAATCGCTCAGATCGGGGCATTGTCCTCTATCAACAAGCCAGTGAAGCTCATTCGGCTGGAAACTTTGGGATGATGGCTATGATGTTAACAACTCTCTTAAGGAGATGATGATGAAACTGTATTCCATTTTGCGTTTAGGGTTAGTGTTATTGGCGTTAGGGACTGGTTTGATTGCCTGTCAACAGCCGGTTGTGAAGCCTGCGCCCCAAGAAACTGCGCAATCGGCGATGCAAGCCGCCAAGGATGCCTATCAAAGGCAAGATTTCAACAAAGCCGCCGAGTGGTTCCGCAAGGCTGCCGACCTAGGTGACGCAAAGGCGCAATATAACCTTGGCGTTGCTTACAATGAAGGCAAAGGCGTGCCGCAGGATTTTGGGCAAGCCGCCTTTTGGTTCAGCAAAGCCGCGGAGCAGGGCATTCCACAGGCCCAAAACAACTTGGGTTTTCTTTACAAACAAGGCCAAGGGGTTGCCCAAGATTCATCAAAGGCTAGCGAATGGTTCCGCAAAGCCGCGCAGCAGGGGTTTGCCCAAGCCCAGCACAATTTAGGGCTTGCCTACAGGGACGGGGAAGGTGTGAAGCAGGACAGGGGTCTAGCCGTACTATGGTTGCAGAAAGCGGCGGTGCAAGGCGACGAGCAGGCACTAGCGGACTTGAACCAACTGAAAACCTCTGCAAAGGGCGCAAAGAAATCCAGCAGCACGGCGAAGCCGGCTCAAGCACCCAAGAAGAAGGCTCAGGCACCTAAGAAAGCGGCGACATCTAGCACTAGCACTCCCAAGCCCTAGCGACCTCCGGCAAACATCGCCATCGACTAGATGAGCTTTATCGCTTGATGCTGGTTATGGGGGCGATTAATAGTGATACGAACCGGGCGGTAACTGAAATTATGCCGGGAGTGCAAGGCTTGCCTTGCTTGTAGATGCCCTCGCAAGGCAAGGTTTGCGCTCCCGCATAATTTTTTATAGCACCCGGTTATGGGTCGTGCAATTTAGTTTATCCGTTCGGTTATGAGACATGGAATATGGACAGCAATAAAATAGACTTTCATGATAGATACAACAAGCTATTAAAGCTTGATCTTACTGGATTTAAGTCTATTCAAAGCCTCAGTCTTGATATAAGCGACATTAATGTTTTGATTGGTGCCAATGGTTCGGGCAAAACGAATTTAATTTCTTTTTTCCGGTTGCTGAACTATCTATGCACTGGTGCTTTGCAAGAATTTATAGGTACGGGAGGGGGGGCAAACGCTCATTTGTACTTTGGTGCCCGTCAAACACCGCAATTGGAAGGTACAGTCACTTTTGCGGCTCGGCAAGGCGAAAACCGCTATCATCTGAAGCTGGCGTATAGTGCTGGGGATCGGTTGGTATTTCTTGAAGAATCTATAAGTTATTGCCGAAAGGATTATTATTGGGAAACAGCACCCATCTACTCGTTAGGTGCCGGGCATTTTGAATCCTTGCTGCCAACCGCAGAACTGGATGTCTATGGGAGACCGCTCCAGCAAAAAATTGCCCCTACTATCTTAGCTCTTTTGCGAGGTTGGCAGGTTTTTCAATTTCATGATACCTCGGCGACAGCTCGCATTAAGCAATCGGGATATGTAGGTAATAACCGATTTTTATACGCAGATGCTGGCAATCTTGCCGCTTTTTTGTTGTATTTGCATGAGACGGCCCCGGATAACTACCAAGACATCGTAAAAATCATTAAACGGGTGTTACCATCCTTCAAGGATTTCGTACTCGAAACCCATGAAAAGGCCCAAACGGTAATGCTAAACTGGCAGCCTGCATTTGGAAGGGAAGTGTTTGGCCCCCATCAATTGTCTGACGGATCACTGCGTTTCATGGCACTTTCTGCCTTATTGTTGCAACCTAACCTACCCCCGGTGATTCTGCTTGATGAACCTGAATTAGGCTTGCATCCCTACTCGATTGAACTGCTGGCGGGACTGATTCGCAGTGCCTCGTCCAAAACCCAAATCATTCTTTCAACTCAATCTGTTACATTGGCAAACCAATTCTCTTGGCGAGATATTGTCGTGGTCGATTATCAAAATAATGCATCGGTGTTTCGCCGACTGCAAGAAGAAGAGGTTAAATCTTGGCTGGTCCAATATAACATAGGCGACTTGTGGGCGAAAAACCTGATTGGCGGAACTCCAGAATGATGCGGCTAGGGATTTCGGTCGAAGGACCAACGGAGCGCGAATTTGTCAATCGAGTGTTGCAACCCCATTTAAAATCGTGTGGCTGGGATATAGTCAAGCCTGTCCTCCTAGGCAACCAAGGAGGCAGCGTTTCACTCCATCGATTCAGAGACGAAATCCGCTTGCTCTCTCCAAACTATGAATGGGTGACAACCCTATATGATCTTTACCGTTTTGAAGGGAGAGAGGGCCGAGATGCCGGAGATTTGGAAGCAAAAATGTCCGATGTAGCTGGCGGCTTATCTAATCTAATTCCCTATGTACAGCGGTATGAGTTCGAGGCACTGGTTTTTTCTGACACGGAAATAATTACTCGTGAGTTTCGTGCACCAAACGCGCTGAAAGAGTTGCGTGATGTCTTGGTTGAATGCGGCTCGCCGGAAAATATCAATCATAACTACTACACCATTCCGTCAAGGCGTTTGCAACGGATATTTCCCACTTATGACAAGGTTGTACATGGCGCACAACTAGCCATTAAAATTGGCCTATCTCAAATTAAGTCACAGTGTCCGCGCTTCGCCCATTGGCTAAACACGTTGGAAGCGATTCCACAAAAGCTTTAAACCCCTAGCGAACCCCCTATGAAATACATCTCCACCCGTGGCCTCGCAACGCCCAAAACCTTCACTGAAATCCTGCTCGGCGGTCTCGCCCCCGACGGTGGGCTATACCTGCCGGAAGAATATCCGCAAGTCACCCGTAAAGAATTGGATGAATGGCGCAATCTATCCTATGCCGATTTGGCCTTTGCGGTCATGTCCAAATTTGCCCCGGATATTCCCGCAGCAGACCTCAAAGCGATTACCGATAAAACTTATACGGCGGAGGTTTACAGCAACGCCCGCGCCGATTCGGATGTTAGCCAAATCGCGCCATTACTCACGTTGGAACCCGGTCTGCACATTCTGGAACTGTCCAACGGCCCGACGCTGGCGTTTAAGGATATGGCGATGCAATTGCTTGGCAATCTGTTCGAGTACGCCTTGGATAAGCAGCATGGCGAATTGAATATCCTCGGTGCGACTTCCGGTGACACCGGCTCGGCGGCAGAATACGCCATGCGGGGGAAACACGGCATCCGCGTGTTCATGCTGTCGCCGCACGGCAAAATGTCCGCGTTCCAGACTGCGCAAATGTACTCGCTGCAAGACCCCAACATCTTCAATATCGCTGTGCGCGGTGTGTTTGACGATGCGCAAGACTTGGTCAAAGCCGTCTCCAACGACCATGCATTCAAATCGAAATACCATATCGGCACGGTCAATTCCATCAACTGGGGGCGCATTTCCGCCCAAGTGGTCTACTATTTCAAAGGTTATTTTGCGGCAACCGAATCCAACGGCGAACAGGTGGCATTTTCGGTGCCTTCCGGCAATTTCGGCAATATTTGCGCCGGCCACATCGCCCGGATGATGGGCTTGCCCATCGCCCAGTTAATCCTTGCCACCAACGAAAACGACGTGTTGGATGAGTTTTTTAAGACCGGGATTTACCGACCGCGTGGCACCGCGCAGACTTTCCATACTAGCAGCCCGTCGATGGACATTTCCAAAGCATCTAACTTTGAGCGCTTTGTCTTCGATCTAGTCGGGCGGGATTCTTCCAAACTCAGGGAATTTTGGGAACAAGTGGATGCAGGCGGAGCCTTCGACATCAACGACACGCCTTACTGGGATGCATTGCCTTCTTTTGGCTTTGTGTCAGGTAAAAGCACCCACCAAGACCGTTTGGACACCATCCGGGCAACCTGGGAAAAATACGGCGTGATGATTGACACCCATACTGCCGACGGGCTGAAAGTCGGCATCGAACAACGCCGCCATGGCTTGCCGTTGATCTGTCTGGAAACCGCGTTGCCTGCCAAGTTCGAGGCGACTATCATCGAAGCTTTAGGGTGCGAACCCGAACGTCCGGTGAGCATGGAAGGCATCGAAAGCCTGCCGCAGCGTTGCGAGGTGATGGAGGTGGATGTGGAGGCTTTGAAAGCGTT
Organism: Candidatus Methylumidiphilus alinenensis; assembly: GCA_003242955.1. Taxonomy (GTDB): domain Bacteria; phylum Pseudomonadota; class Gammaproteobacteria; order Methylococcales; family Methylococcaceae; genus Methylumidiphilus; species Methylumidiphilus alinenensis. The sequence goes on along the minus strand of QJPH01000416.1, from coordinate 2,575 downwards.
TATTGTGGCAAATGTGCCGGGGTGATAGTCTGTGTTGGCTTTGGTTGCTTCGATGTTTTCGTGTAGCATTCACCTCTTAATCTAGGATTCAATAGCCATGCTAACTCTTCATAAAAAACTGATTGTCGATGACCGAGGAAATCCCACTGATGTGATTATACCTTGGGCTGAGTTTCTGGAAATATCTGAAATGCTTGCCATCGACCTTGATGAAACTGCCATTGGCGACCTCAAGCAAGCAAAAGCGGATAGGATTGCAGGCAACAAGGAGGCTTATGTTAGCCTTGATGATGTTTAGCGACGATGTATCAGATTATCGTACACCGTCGGGCTGTGCGCTACATGCAGAGTTTGGCGGCAAAAGAAAAGGAGCGGATAAAAAATTCTCTCGCACAATTGGCTTCCAATCCGTTGAGTTTCCCAAGCATAAAGCCAATGTCGGGGCAATGGAATGGTTATTACCGAATACGCTTGGGTGACAAGCGCATTATCTTCTGGGTGGATCACGACAATAAAACGGTTTATGTCGATCATGTTGGTCCACGCGGAGATGTTTACAAAAACTGATGTTACGCAACGTAGGCCGGAATAAGCCCGATCACGGGCGTTTCCGGCATAAGTAACCGGACAAGTGCCGCTTACTTTTTTATTATTTTAGTTATTTTTAGAATATGAAAAAGCTGTATAAACGATGTCTAGTCTCAATTCATTGACCATCACTGGTTATAAATCAATCCGTGATCTGCGTAAATTCAAACTGAACAACTTGAATGTGTTGATTGGTGCCAATGGTGCGGGCAAGAGCAATTTCATCGGACTGTTTCGTCTGCTGAATGAAATGTATCAGCAAAACTTACAGATTTATGTGCAGAAACAGGGCGGGCCGGATGCATTGCTACATTTTGGTAGAAAAAATACCAAACAGATTCACGCTAAATTCTATTTTTCAAATAATGGCTATTCATTTGATTTAATTCCAACAAATGATAATCGGCTGATATTCAGAAATGAATATAGTCATTATCTTGGCGGCACTCAATATCGTCCGTTACCTGGAAACCCAAAACTTATTGGAACAGGCCATAGTGAATCAAATCTTAAAGAAGCCGAGGATAATTTCTCACCTTATGTACGTCAATCAATAACTGAATGGCGTGTTTATCACTTTCACGACACGAGTGAAACGGCTGAGTTAAAACGGCCACAACCAGTTAACCATAATATTAGAGAGTAATGCCAGTAATATTGCACCCTATTTAAGGATGTTGCGGAAGCGATACGAAAAACAATATCATCGTATTGTGGAAACCGTTCGACTCGTTGCTCCTTTTTTTGGTGATTTTATTTATCGGCCAGAAGATCAAGAATATGTTAAATTGGAATGGACACAACGAGAGAAACCCGACACGCCTTTTAAAGCACACATATTGTCGGATGGCACTTTGCGTTTCATCTGCTTGGCGACACTGCTGTTACAACCAGTGGAACTGATACCTGATACTATACTGATTGACGAACCTGAATTAGGTTTGCATCCTTACGCAATTTCGGTCTTGGCTGATATTTTCAAGCAGGTGTCAAAAAAACGCCAACTGATTGTCTCCACCCAATCCGTCGAATTGGTCAACGAATTGTCACCTGAGGATGTGATCGTAGTTGATTACGAGGACGATGCCTCCATTTTTCGCCGTTTCAGTCAAGACGAACTTTCCGGTTGGCTGGAAGAATATTCCATGGGTGAGCTATGGAAACGTAATATACTCGGCGGGAGACCTTAGGCGATGGTGGAAGTCATAGTCATTGCTGAAGGGCAAACGGAAGAGCAATTCATCAAGCGTCTGATTGCACCCGCTTTGCGGTATTTGCGGATTTATATAAAACCTCAATTATTAAATACCTCCAAGGACAGCAAAGGAGGGGCCATTAGCTTTGACCGTCTCAAATTCAATGCCCGGAACACCTTGAGAAACAAACCAGAGGTTTTTTTATCAACCTTTCTTGATTTGTACGGTTTGGCTACAGACTTTCCAAAATTTGAGGAAGCCAAGCAGATAATGGACATTTATGCCCGGACTGCTTGTTTAGAAGAATATCTGCATGGAGCATTGATTGATCAAATAGGCTGTCAGTCTGACCGATTTCTGCCGCATATCCAGCCTTATGAATATGAGGGTTTGCTGTTCTCCGATGTCGAGGCAATGATAGGTGTGGAACCGTCATGGATAAAGTCTTTAAGCGTCCTGAATAAAGTCCGCAGCGAGTTTGAAACCCCCGAGCATACAGCATTTTCAACATCAAAGAGTTACTTGGTAGTGGGTATGATAGCACAGGTTATTCGGTTAACCTGAAGGTTTAACGGAATGTCTGTTTTAGGTATATTTTTAAGATGAAAATGCTGTATATCAAGATTTCTCTATGCTTCACATACCTTTTGCAGAAATGTATGCCAACCAATCATTTAAACGCGTATAATAATCCACCTATGGGCTTCCCTTAACGCGGTAGGGCGCAACAGGCGTGTTCCGTCGTTTTGGCAACGTCTTTTGTTGACCGTCAAAACGGCCTATGTGCCATT
>QJPH01000541.1 GCA_003242955.1 Candidatus Methylumidiphilus alinenensis | reverse complement strand
CACCGTCGGTCAAAGATTGGATGCGTTCAAACCAGTCAAACAACTCGCTTGGCCCCTGTCCTCGTAGGAGAATCCACAGGGCTTGCTGAGTCGAGGGAATGGCGCAACTCGCGCCCGACAAGGCTTTAAAAGTGCGCAAGCCGGGTACTTCGCTGCCAAGTGCCTTAATCAGCGGTTCGCCCAAGCCCAACACGCCCCAGTCGGGATTGAACCCATCCAGCAACCAAGTAAGTGCCTGACGTGGATCAACTTCGGGGTCAATTCGGAAAATAAGTGACCGGCCACAAAGCGGCGTGGATGCCAAGATTCCCGGCTGTGAAAACTGCTGTGCCATTAGCCTGCCCCCTTAACTTTCGTCAGCCGCGTATTTCAACGCTACGGTGTCGATCTTGGATTGTCGGGTTCGTACCGCGAGGGCTTCGATCAGTTCTTTTTTCTTGCGCATGGGGATGTCCATCGGTTAGGGTTCATGAGGAATATGGCATAAAGGCGACAGTTTTTTGCTGGGCGCATGTTACCGAATATAATTCAACAGCAACCAGGTAAAACGCTGGTAAAACGAAAATTGTTTCTCAGTTTCTCACACTGCTTCTAACAACGCTAGCAGGATGTCAGCGGCCTTGCCGCGCAAGTTGAATCCTTGCAGCACCGATAATTTCAAATGATAGAATATCCAATGGCCAGGACTTGCACCGTAACCCGCCAAGCTGCCCCCTTGTCGGGTTACGGCGCACTCAGGGTTTGAAGCTTGGGGGCAGGATTTCGCATAGGTTTCCGCATAAACCCGGTCTACATCATACAACATTTTTGTGTCTATTTTTAGAGTGAACCTACTTATCTTCCACGAATAAGCCCCACAATCTAATCCTCCATGACTAAACAACTGCCCCTCATCCAATTCGACCAAGTGGGCGTGTCGATACACGGCAAAGCCATTTTGGCTGGCATCAGCTTTGACATGAATGCGGGTGATAAGGCGGTGTTTCGCGGCAAATCCGGCGCAGGCAAAAGCACGGTGTTGAAGACCTTGCTGGGGCTTTACCCCTTGGCGAGAGGGACGGTGCATTTTCAGGGGAAGCCGCTGGATAAGTCGGTCATCGCTGAGATTCGGCGCTGTGCCGCTTACATCGGCCAGGAACCTGTGCTCGGGGCGGAAACCGTGCGGGATGCCTTGCTGCTGCCGTTCCAATTCAAGGCCCATAGTGGAAACAAACCTTCGGAAACAACAATGATTAAAGCTTTGCGCACCCTCCATCTGCCGGAAACGATTCTGAGCCAAGACTGTAGCCGGGTCTCGGGTGGGGAGAAGCAGCGCATTGCCTTGGCTCGAGGACTGCTGTTGGGCAAAAGCCTGTATCTGTTGGACGAAGTGACCAGCGCACTGGATGTCGAGAGCAAGCAGGCCGTATTCGACGTGTTTGCCGACCCCAAGCTGACTGTCCTGTCAGTGGCGCATGACTCGGATTGGGTCGCACTTTGCGGGCGCGTGTTTGACTTGGAGGGGGGAAATATAACGGAGGAGAAAAGAAATGGGGACGCTTGACATTGGCATGACCCAGATGGCGACGCTGTTCGGTGTCGTACTGTTGCCTTGGCTGTTGATCAGTCTGCTCGGCCTTAAGCTGAACCAAGTCATCGCCGTTAGCCTGTTGCGCATGACGGTTCAACTAGGTTTGGTAGGTATTTACCTGAAAACCCTGTTCACCCTCAACGACCCTTGGCTGAACGGCCTGTGGATCGTGGTGATGCTGGTGGTCGCCGACTTGACCATCCTGCGGCGGGCCGGGTTGAAGCGGCGTTATTTCTTTCTGGCGACCTTCATGGCAGTGGCGGCCAGCGTGGTGTTTTCAACCGCCTATTTGTTGCTGCTCGTAATCCAGCCGCCGTTGCTGTACGATGCCCGTTACCTCGTGCCATTGACTGGGATGATCCTCGGCAACTGCTTGCAGGGCAATGTCATCGCACTGGAGCGTTTCTACACCGGGCTGCGCAAGAACGAAAATGAATACCTGACTTACCTGTTGCTGGGTGCGACCCGCTGGGAAGCCGTCCGCCCCTATTTCCGCGAAGCGGTCAAGGCGGCGGTCAATCCTGGATTGGCCTACATGGCAACGATGGGGCTTGTCACCCTGCCGGGGATGATGACTGGGCAGATTCTCGGCGGCGGCGAACCGTGGACGGCGGTCAAATACCAAATCGCCATCATGCTGTGCATCTTCACCAGCACTACCCTGGCCTGCATCCTCAATTTGAAACTTAGCTTGAACCTTGCCTTCAACGAGTTCGACATTTTGATGGAGGAAGTGGTCGAAAAGCGCTGACTGGAATCGACCCTAGGCTTTGAACATCCCTTCCACCGTCGTCTTGGTTTGATATACTTCACACGTCATAATGGGTGCTGTACAGCACTTGTTTTCGGCGTTTACCGCAAGGAAGCCCCACTATGGAGAACCTTTGGAGCATGAACCCGACGATGCGACTTATCGAAAACCTTTGGTATCCTGTCCTGGAAAGCCGTGAGATCGGTCGCAAGCCGGTTGCATTCGAGCGCCTGGGGCAAAAACTGGCCTTCTGGCGGACTGACGATGGAATGCCCCACGCTCACCCTGACCGCTGCCCGCATCTAGGGGCGTCACTCAGCAATGGTAAAGTTTCCCAAGACCGGTTGGTTTGCCCTTTCCACGGGTTTGAATTCGATGCCAAAGGACAATGCCGCCACATTCCCGCCAATGGCCGACAGGGGAAAATCCCCAAGGGGATGGAGGTGGCGAGTTTCCCGCTCCGCGAGGCACATGGACTCATTTGGCTTTGGCTGGGCAAGGCGCGGGAAACTTATCCGCCGCTACCGTATTTCCCGGAACTGGAAAGCGGTTGGCGGTACGGGACGGTCACGGCGGACTGGCCGGCCCACTATACCCGTGCCATCGAAAACCAACTGGATGTCGCCCATCTGGCCTTCGTGCACAAGACGACCATCGGCGCGGGCGGGCGGAGTTTCGTGGACGGACCTTATGTCGAAGCCGACGCTTCTGGCATCAAGGTTTGGGTGACCAATTCCCGTGACGAAGGCCAGCAACACAGCAGCCAGGATGAATTGGCTAAATCTGCCAGTCTCAAGGAACCGGGGCTGCACTTTTTGTTCCCTGGGGTCTGGCTGCTGAACATCAGCCCACGCATGAAGAACTTCATCGCCTTTGTGCCGGTGAACGAGCGGGAAACCCGCTATTATGTGCGCGTTTACCACCGCATCAACAATCCCTTATTGGCAAAAATCTACGAATTGCTTGTAGGCTTGAGCAACCGCTTTATCCTCGACCAAGACCGCCGGGTTGTGGTGACGCAAACCCCGTTGGATAGCAGCCAAGCAAATGACGACAGGCTCATTGGGGCGGATAGGGCAATCATCCAATTTCGGCGGTTGCACGCAAAATTGTCGGATAGTGTTTCATGACCTCTGCAACAACTCCAGTCGAGGTTATCGTCCATTTTATTCATCGCCATTTCATCTGGATCATTGTGTCATCGTACATTGTTGCTGCGGTGTTGCCGGGATTCGGCCTGTGGATTCGCAATTTGAACCTGGGCAGCGTCACGGTGTTTCAGGGCAAGCTGGTTTTTTCCTTGCCGCCGATCATGCTGGCATCGTTGCTGTTCAACGCTGGCTTGGGAGTGCGAACGGCGGAATTGAAGCATATGCTGCGCAAGCCATTGGTGTTGTTGGGCGGCGTGTTTGGAAACGTGGCGGCACCCATGGCCTTTATCATGGCGGTCAGCTTCGCCATGAGGTTCTGGCACAACCCCGAAGAGGTCCAGCAAATCCTCGTCGGCCTTGCCTTGGTGGCCTCCATGCCCATCGCCGGAGCCTCGACCGCATGGTCGCAAAACGCCAATGGCAACCTCGCCTTGAGTCTTGGCCTGGTTTTGGCGACCACGCTGCTAAGCCCGCTGCTAACCCCAATGGTCCTTCATGCCGTCGGTTTCGTGACCACTGGCGACTATTCCGACGACTTGCACGAACTCGCCGCCGACGGGGCCGTCAGCTTTCTGGGTGCCTGGGTCATCCTGCCTTCGCTGCTCGGCATTCTGGCCCGTTGGGTCGTTGGGGAACATCGCATCACAGCGGTGATGCCGTATTTGAAGCTCATAAACTTCGGCGTTTTGGTCTTGCTCAACTACTCGAACGCCTCTCTGGCGCTGCCCACTGCGCTGTCCCAACCCGACCCCGACTTTCTGGCCGTCATGCTGGCAATCGTCATCGCACTTTGCATCGTCGCTTTCGCTTCAGGGTATCTGCTGGCGCGGGTTTTCCATTCCGACCATAAAGAAACGGTTTCGCTGATGTTCGGGCTGGGGATGAACAACAATGGGACGGGGCTGGTGATCGCATCAATGGCCTTGGCCGACCACCCGCAAGTGATGTTGCCCATCATCTTCTACAACCTCGTTCAGCATCTTGTAGCCTCTACAGTGGACATTGCCGTTTTTCGACGATAGCCCATGCACATTAATCATCGGCATCCGACACACCCTGATGCCAAGCAGCAATTCTCATTTTGGCAAAGATTATATGGGCGGGTTTGGAACCCGCCCCTACGTAAGAAATTTAATTCCGAATTATCAATGCATTATAAACAGCATACGGGACATCAATTCGTAGGGGCGGGTTCCAAACCCGCCCGGTTCGGTTCAAAATGAGAATTGCCCGATGCCAAGCTGGGGCTTGGCGTTCCGATTAAACGCTTAACTTAATGGCAGTGCTGCCTTTTCCTGCAGCAATTCTCAGTTTGGCTCAAAGTGTGGGGAAAACCGAGTCGGTCTTGGAAGCAGCCCCTTAGTCCTTGGACACAACATCAAGACCGACTCGGTTTAGCCGACTAACCCGCCGGTCATGCCAAACTGAGAATTGCTGCTTTTCCTGGGAGCGCGGCCAACTTGGCCGCAATTTTGGGCTATACTGGAATGACAAGGGGGTAATGATTAAAAACGCTGTGAGTATATAATCTTATCCATTCTCCCCATTTATTGAACTTAAACATGCCCATCCCTCCCCTGTACATCGACACCCCAGACCAATTGCACGACTTGTGCGAACGAATCGCCTCTTCCCCATGGATCGTCTTAGACACTGAATTCCTGCGCGAGAAGACTTATTTCCCCAAGTTTTGCCTGTTGCAAATCGCCGCCAACGAGGTGGTGGCATGCGTAGACCCGTTGGCACTGGAATCGCTAGACCCATTGTTCGAGATTCTTTATGACCCAGGCATCACCAAGGTATTCCACTCGGGCCGCCAAGACTTGGAGATTTTTTACCATTTATGCGGCAAATTACCAGGACCAGTGTTCGACACCCAAATCGCGGCCCCGCTGTTGGGCTTGGGGGAACAAATCAGCTACGCTTCCATGGTGGCTGAACTGCTCGGTGTCAACCTGACAAAATCCCACAGCCGCACTGATTGGACGCGAAGGCCGTTAAGCCCGGAACAACTCCGCTACGCGGCGGACGATGTGATTTATCTGGAGCAAGCCTATCTCGCCATGCTTCCACGGCTGGAAAAACTGGGAAGGCTGTCTTGGCTAGTTGATGATTTCAAGGAATTGCTCGAACCCTCCAACTACCAGAACCCGCCGGAGTCCGCTTGGCAGCGGATTGGCGGGGCCAATCAACTGAAAAACAAACCGCTTTCGATTGTCCAAACATTGGCGGCGTGGCGCGAGCAAACCGCCCACAGCCAAGATTTGCCGCGCGGCTGGGTAATCAAAGATGACACGCTGCTTGACTTGGCACGCCAGCAACCCATCACCCTTGAAGAACTTAAATTGGTGCGAGGAATCGACGAGCGTGTCGTAAAGCGGCATGGGGCTGTCATTTGCCGGTTGATAAAAGAAGCCTCCAGCCATCCTCCTGCCCCTTTGGACCGCAAAACCCGTGCAGACAAGAAAACCGTTGAGCAGGAGTCCGTCTTGGATTTGTTGATGGCCGTCGTTCGCTTGCGAGCCGCGCAAAACACCCTCAATCCCGCCATCTTAGCCAGCCGCAAGGATTTGGAACAATTGTTCGACGGCGACCCCCATGCACGTTTGCAGCATGGCTGGAGAAAAACCATGGTGGGGGATGAATTGAACGCGGTGATGCGCGGTGAAAAGACGCTGAAAATTGAAGAGGGCAACTTGCTTATCAAAAATAATGACTGAACCTGTCCTACCGTCAATGCCAAAGCATTATCACGCCAGACCGACTCGATCACGCCAGACCGACTCGGTTTTTAAAACCGAGTCGGTCTTATATTAAATTCAGTGCCCCCTAAATGGTCCCTACGCTACCGCCATTAATCCAAGAACTGTGCAACCCGTCCCTGCATGGGAGCCAAACAGTGGGCGTTCGTGTGGTGGAGACTCATATTTCATGGGTATTACTGACCGGGGAAACCGCTTACAAAATCAAGAAACCGGTCAATTTCGGATTTTTGGATTTTTCCACCTTGGCTTTGAGACAAAGATTCTGCCAAGAAGAGCTTAGATTAAATCGCCGACTCGCCCCGTTTCTATACGAAGCGGTGGTCGCAATCACCGGCAAACCCGGCCAAATCGGCTTCGACGGCAGCGGACCGGCCTTGGAGTACGCCGTCAAGATGAAACAGTTTGACGAGTCCAGCCTAGCAGACCGATTGCTCGAACAAAACCGCCTGACAACCGCCCAGATTGACGTGCTGGCACAAACTTTGGCCGATTTCCATGGCAAGGCCGACTGTGCCGAAGCCAATGATCCGCATGGCGGCCCAAAAAAGATACTAGCCGCCGCCGAACATAATTTCGATCATCTTCTGCGCCTGTGCGGTGATAGGGCTGAGTTGCTTAACGACTTGCTGTCATGGACTAAGGCTGAATTCGCACGGCTTTCGGAAGTGTTCCAAGCCAGGAAAAATGCCGGCTTCGTCCGCGAGTGTCATGGCGACCTGCATAGCGGAAATCTAGTGCTACTCGGCGGGATTTTGGTTCCTTTCGATTGCATCGAATTCAGCGAAGACTTGCGTTGGATTGACTGCATGAACGATATCGCTTTCCTGTTCATGGATATCGATGAGCGAGGATGGCGATATCTGGCTTGGCGGCTGTTGAACCGCTATGTGGAACTCAGCGGCGATTATCCCGGACTGCAGATATTGAATTTCTATTGCGTCTACCGCGCATTGGTACGCGCCAAGGTTGTCGCGCTAAGCCTAGGGCAGGCGGCCGACCCGGGCGAACAGTCACGCCTTAAAGTCCAATGTCATCGCTATTTGGATTATGCACTCGACGCGATCCAACAAAAGGCTCCAGTCCTATTAATCACCCATGGGTTTTCCGGCAGTGGCAAATCAACTGTTGCCAAAGCCTTGTCCGAACGGTTGCCGGCTATCCGCATCGGTTCCGACATACAGCGCAAACGGCTCGCCGGCTTGGATGCGCAGGATCGCAGCCAGTCGAAACTTCAACACGGCATTTATTCCCCGGCCATGACCCGAAATACCTATGGCTTGTTGCTCCGGCATGCCGAAATTTTGTTGCAATCAGGCTTTAACGTCCTACTGGATGCAACTTACTTGGTTTCCGAGAACCGCCGCCACTGCCGCGAACTAGCCAACCGCCTGGGCGTGGGCTTTGTCATCTTGGACTTCCGTGCTTCCGAAGCGGTCTTGTCAAGTCGCATTGCCGAAAGGCTATTGCGCGGGGACGACCCTTCAGAGGCTAGCCAAGAAGTATTGGCACTTCAAGCCACCAAAGCCAACCCCCTACAAGCCGAAGAAATTCCTTTCACCCTGGCTATAGATACGTCAGGGGGGGTGGACATTGACGAAATATTACTCGCAGCCGGGATCGGTGATTAATTTTTCTTCAACGCAAAACTCAACCCTTCCCCAGCCTCATCACCCAGGCAAATAACCGAATGCCAAACGCATGTTTCAAGCGATGATTGCGGCATTAACAGCACATCGCCAGGTTCCAACACATGGGCATAGCCGCGATCGATCAAATGGCGGAAAAACTCGGGGGTCCGGTCGATCAAGTCCTCGGCCCATTCATGGTCGCGTTCTTCCAGATAATCCGACAAGGCCTGCCGGTCGGCGGCGAGCTTGCGTAACTGCGGCCATTTATCCATAGGGGCCATCGCCAGAAATGCATCAATCTCATCCAATAGCTTGGGCTTGGCCAAGGCCAGCCAGAATGTCGAGCCGCTCAATTGGGCAAACACAACACCTTCATGGCCGCGTTCGACATCATGGTGCATTTGCGCTCCGCCATTGGGTGCGTTGAAATAGACGATGCGCTCCATGAACCGAACGCATCCGCAATCCAGCACTGTTTGCAAGAGCGCATTAAGGTCGGGGTGGGAAGTCACCGCAGCCGATTCCGGGAAAATTGCGTCAGTCAGCTTTGCGGCCCATTCTTGCCGTATCGGGTCGGCAGCCACGTCCTCATATCCTTCAAAACCAAATGAAAAGCGGAACCTCAGGCTTCCGTCCTCCTCATCGAAAGACAACCATGATGCCTTGCACCAAAGATTATCGGCAACCATTTCGTCTCCCTCCCAGGCATCGAAAATCACTTTCTCGATTCCCTGGTCGTCGTTATCCTCAAAGCTTGCCCCTGCTAGATCGAAGGATGGCTGCAAACGCCGGTCGTAATGTTCAGATTCCAGAAATTCTGAAAAATCGGCCCCCTGCTGGATTTCCTCCACTAGGTTATGGGCTAAAGCGATGTCTGTTTGGAATAAGGGTAAGACATCGGTCAAGATGGCGGGCAGGAAGATAGCTGAGTGGTTATGCCACGCCTTTTTCACCTCGGAGACATCGGGGATGGGCGGGCGTTTTTTGACTTCAATCCATCCATATTCAAAGCCACGCCGAACCAACGGAAGGCACTCGTCTGAACTAGGTATTGGGTAATAAGAAAGATTCATGTTATACAGCATTCCCCTCAATAAGCGCACGAAAAGCCTTAGATATTTCTACTGGCCTGCCGGTGTAATAGCCTTGCGAATAATCGACTCCAATTTCTTTCAAAAAGGCAAGCGTTTCGGCATCCTCGACCTGTTCGGCAATGGTTTTTTTATTGAAAGCCTCTGCGATATTGACTATTGCCTTGACCAATACTTGGTCATCTGGCCGAGTGCGGAGATTACGAATAAACGACCCATCAATTTTTATAAATTCGAAGGGTAATTGCCTCAAGTAAGAAAATGAAGAAAATCCAGTTCCAAAATCATCCAATGCAAAAAGGCAACCAATCGCATTGATCTCTTGCATTAAGCGTAGCACGGAATCAAAGTCGGATATTGCAGCGGTTTCCGTCATTTCAAAAATAATCTGTCTGGGATTTAGATTATTATCATGTATTACTTTTTTGACGTGATTTAACAACTCGGGGTCAGTGAATGCATGGCCCGATAAGTTTATGGTCAACGTTATTGCCTTTCCAAGTTCATTCATTGTGGCTAGTTGCATAGCTGCTTCGGAAAGCACCATGCGGTCCAACGCATGGATAAGTCCAGTGTTCTCGGCTATTTCAATAAAGTTTGAAGGTGCGATAAGAGTATCTTTATCTCCGCGCATACGCAACAATACTTCGTAATGGCTAGTCAATCCAGTTTTAATATTTACAATAGGCTGGACATGCAAAACGAAAAGTTTTTCGGCTAAAGCAATTTCAATTCGTTGCTTCCAAAACACTCGTTCTTGCATTACCTTATGAATAAGGTCATCAGCCGACAATAAATACCATCCGCCCCTTCCAGTTTCTTTGACATGATACATTGCAAGATCTGTGCGGGCTAATAAGTTTTTAACATCCGTACCATGTTCGGGGAAAAGTGCTACACCAATACTTGCTGATATTCTATGGACACGGTCGTCTACTCGAAACTCGGTTTCTCTAATATTGTCGAGGATTTTCTTTGCAACATGAGTAGCCACAGATGCGTTTGCATGGATCAAGATAACGCCGAACTCATCGCCACCGAGTCTTCCAATGATGTCAGCTTCCCGCAATATATGAGGTATTTGGTTGCTTAACATGACTAATAAACGGTCACCCGCGGCGTGGCCGCTGCTGTCATTGACATATTTGAATTGATCGAGATCAAAGAATAACAAGGCACCCGTTTGCTGATAGCGTATTGCAGAGGCAATCGCATCTTCGAGCTCTTGTTCAAAACGGCGGCGATTGTAAAGTCCAGTCAAAGAGTCATGGTCAGCCAACCAAGCTAGTCGCAATTCAGCTTTCTTTCTTGCAGTAATATCCATGCCTACGGATAAAATGACGGGGCTATCTAGTATGTTTGATTTCAGTTTGGAGTGTTGCCAAACAATATTTAGAGTGGAATTGTCTTTTGAATTAATATCACTTTCAAGCTCAACATGCTCAAATTCACCCACGGCTAATGCTTTCAAAGCAGCAGATGCTTGCTCATGTTGTTGTTGTGACATCAAATCAGTGAAAATCATTCCTTGCAATTCATCCTGTTGGTAACCCATTAACTCGCAACCATATGGATTGACCATAAGAATAGTTTGCTGGGCATTTTGAGTTAGAATTATTGCTTTGGCTGTGTCTAAGACATTGTTTACAAATTCTTTTTCACGGATTATTTCATCCATTCGGTTGGCTATCTCAAGATTCAAATATTCCAACTGATGGAATAGAGAAATAGCAGTTTCATTGAGTACGTCAACCTCATCGCCAATAATGCGATTTTTTTGATGGCTTGAAATCGCTTTGCGTACCTTGTCAAATTCCCCATGTGCAAGCAATGGGAGGTTTTCCGTTGATCGCCGTAGGCTTGACATGGGAGACCAAAGGATAAATAAAAGAAATATTTCGGAAAACAAAAAACCACTAACACCTATGTATATACTGCGGGTGGTTGCTTGGTTAATATGTTGCATGGCATCAGTAATGTCAGCAATTATAGCTAAATACGCCTTTTCTGTTTGTTTGAACCCTGCTAATTGGAATATTCGAATTTGATATTGCCTGTCTTGGTAGTTGAACTTGATGCCCTTGTTAAAGGAATCCAAGTTACTGTTGACATTGGAAACACTCCGCATCAAATCAATATTTTTGTTGAAATTGGTTAATGCCACCATATTGCTTTTCCAAGGTGCTATCCAGCGAGCAATGTCTTTGGTAGGTGATTGGGATTGTACTATTAGTCCTATGTCGGTGTCTGACACACCTTTAAAATCAAGAATGACATCGGCAAGGGACGCACCGATGACAATTGCACCTAAAGCACCGCTGTGTTTCAAAACGGGCGCAATTGCATATTGTAGGCAATTGTTAGAGCAATCAATGACAGAAGCAGGCTTTTCAGTGGCGATGACAGTGTCGACATTTGCATATATGTTCTGGTTTAGCGCAACGTTATCAGCATGGATCTGTTGCTCGAGTCCTTTGCCACCAATGGGTACTAAGGTGGCGATTTCTATCCCCATGTTTAATTCAAGCCCATAACGCAATGGGTCGAAATGTTTACTGTTAATTTTTTGATGGGGATGAGCAAATGCCTCTTGGGTGCGTGGTATAGAAGCCAAAAATGTGCTCAACATCAAGAGTCTATTGCCGAACTGGTTAAGCAATGCCTGAACTTGAAGGGAATATTGTTTTTGCAAGCCTTCACGCCGTTCATTAAGCTGATTTTGCAATTCCAAATAATTTAAAGTAATAAATGCACCAGTGACCATTAATAAAATGAGGCTCGTCAATAACAAGGCTTTCCATTTAAGACTAATAAATATGCCTACATTTCCTGATTTTCGCATTACTATAAACCCCTGCGAATTATAAAACGTGCTTAAAAACGAAAAGACACAAGAAATCCAAACGTATTCCAATATTGCACTGTATTAAAATAGTCTGGATTTCCTGTTTGGGCATTCAGTGTGCTTTGGGGAGTGAGCAGGGCGGTGCCATTGGTATAATCGTATTCGGCACGAACCATCATCCATGGAGTAATATCATAGCGTAAGCCGAGTGTCAAAATCTTCGCAAATTGTGTATACGCTGGTTGTCCGTATTTTTGGTGGAACGCTTTTCCGCTCTCATCATCGACATTTGGATAATAAGCTTCGTAACGCCCCATTAACTCCCATTTTGGGGCAAACCGATAAGCAGCCTGAAAGTAATAACTTTCACCATTAGTGCTAAAATCAAGGGGTGGACCAAAACCAGAATTGGAGAAAAAGTTATAGGAATACTCACTACTAAATGTCCATTTTTCGGTATTGTATTGAGCAGATATAAGAATGGGATCAAAACCTATATTACCTCTTGGCAAGTTATCCCCAGAAGGGTTTGGTTTGTACCTCATAGAAGTATACGCACCAGACAGTGCCAGACGCAGAGCCCCGTCATATGTTTCATAACTTAATCTACCAACAAAGCCAGGGTCGGATGCAAGCGTTCCATAGTAGGTTTGTTGTATGAATGAATATTGTGTCTCTTTGTTATCAGTACGTGCATAACCGCCGAACAATTCCAAATTCAAATTTCCCCAAGGCTTTCGTATTTCACCATAGGCCAACAAACCATCCGCTGAGATAGTGAAGTCCCTTGTCCCTTCGTAATAGATTGATTGGGGCAAAAGTATGCTGGGACGTGTAAAAGCAACATCGCGTGTGTCATTATACAGGCCGTAGGGTTGGCGCACCCGTCCGGCTCGAATACCAAGGCGGTAGTCACTAGTAAAGTTATAACTATAGTCCATTAGTCCAAAGTCGAGTACTGGGGAACCGTTGCTCCAGGCACCGTCACGCCGGGAAAGAATTTGCATTGAAAGCCGTAAATTTGGCAAAGGCAACCAAGAGCCGTTAATGCCGAGTTCAGTAAAATCGAAGCCTGGATTTGAAATGCTAGGTCCAAACATATTGTTCCCCGAAGTCAAAAACATAGCCTGGGATGCGAATCCGTGAACTTGAACGCTATCAAAAAGCTCAAAAGCTTTACCTTGCATGCCAAATGGTAAAAACAAAAGGTAATAAATTAATGCTTTAATAGCCATGGGTTGAGAATGCCTTACATGGCATTTCAAAGAAGCACTCAGATTATTCAACTGGGAGAATGGCAACTGATTCATCAAGGTTTTCCTTTGTCAAATAGCCAATTGCGCCTGGAGTGTTTGCTATGCGAGTCCGTAATTCTAGTTCTGATCCTAAAACCTCAGGAGCTTGCCCTGTACCCGAATAGACGAGCCTATCCCATGCGGTTCGAAGTTGATGAGGAAAGATTTGAAGTATCTGTTTACAAAACAGGGAATGGGTGTGGTTGTCATCAGGCAATACAAAAACCCTTATAGCCGATCCGTCCGGCCATGTTGTCAATCGCATCCCAAAAATTGCTGACAAAACGTACCGAGAAGTAGGAACTGTGGCGGGCGTCCCTCTTTTTACGGTGACAAACACTTCCTCGGCTTGCGCTGTATAATTTGAAAAAAACAGCACCAAGCAACATATACATAGGGCGATAAAATTCCCTCCACAGCACGGAAGTTGCCCAGACTTATTTTGTTTCATACTGATGGACAAACATCAAGTCTCTTCAGTACGGACTTACCCATGTAGCTTTTTTTCAACAAAAGAAATTAAACTTCCTAAAGTTTTAAAATTATCAGCACTAATTTCATCATAATCTATCGTAAAAGCGAAATCTTCTTCCAATGCAGTAATTATGCTTACCACGGCCATTGAGTCTAGTTCTGGTATTGCACCTAGCAATGGGCTTGACATCGTCATTTCTTCAGCTTGACCACAAAGGTTTAAATTTCTCATGAGGATTTGTTTGACTGTGGTTTGTATCATATTATTTCAATAGTGTCGTGATATATAATAATAGAATATAAATTACAGCGTTTTTAATATCAATTGATTACTTTGTTTATCGTTGGCGGCAAAGGGTTGCCGCCCTACGGCCCTAGTTACGCAGTAGGTCGGCAACCCTTTGCCGAAATGTATGTACATTAAATAAGTAACTAATAGATATAGAAAACGCTGTAAATCATTATCTGATTTAATTAAGTTAAAATGGTTCTGATTGTCACATCATTTACGCCAACTGTCAAGGTTGATAATAATACTTAAGTTTTTTTTCTGCGCATGACCTAATGGATTGTTGGCCTGAACGAACTTTGACCGTTGATTTAAACATTTGAATTGTATAAAATAAACGTTTTTAATTCGCGGAGGACATAAAATGCGTCGTTCTTTGGTGGTTGGTAATTGGAAAATGAATGGTAGCCGCGAAAAGTCTCGCGCCTTGCTGGACGATATTCTCAAGGGCTTAGGGCAGGATTTGAAGTCCGATGTAGGCGTTTGCCCGCCCTTCGTCCATCTTCCCGAGGTAGCCCTTGCATTGCAAGGCAGTTCGGTTCTGTTGGGTTCGCAGAACGTGGCAGATCAGGACGAAGGCGCGTTTACAGGCGAAATTTCGGCACTGATGCTAAAAGAATTCGGTTGCCGACTGGCAATCGTCGGTCATTCCGAGCGACGCATTATATATGGAGAGTCTAGCGCTCTGGTCGCAGCCCGCTACGCCAAAGCCATCGAACATGGCTTAATCCCGATCCTGTGCATAGGCGAAATACTTGAAGAGCGCGAGTCTGAGCGAACCTTTGATGTGATTGGAGAACAGTTGGACGCAGTCTTGAATACGGCAGGCGTCGCATCTTTGGCCAAGGCAGTCATCGCCTACGAGCCGGTATGGGCAATTGGCACTGGTAGAACGGCAAGCACGGAGCAAGCACAGGAGGTCCATTGCTGGATCCGGTCCCGCATTGCCAGATTGGATTCCGATGTCGCGGAAAATCTTCAAGTCCTGTATGGCGGCAGCGTAAAGCCTGACAATGCCGCAGCATTGTTTTCCATGCCCGATATTGATGGAGGGCTTATCGGTGGCGCCTCGCTGGATGCAAACTCATTCCTGAAAATATGTCATTCTGCCTAGGTGTACTATGATGCAAGCGCTAACCGTTTTACATGTCATTGTAGCTTTGGCGATCATTGGCATAGTCTTGCTTCAGCAGGGGCGCGGTGCCGATGCGGGTGCTGGTTTTGGTGGCGGAGCCTCAAATACTGTTTTCGGCGCTCGGGGAACGGCCTCGTTCCTATCGCGCACCACAGCTATTTTGGCGGCTTTATTCTTTTCGACCAGTATACTTCTTGCATATTTAGGTGCTAGGCAGGATAATAAGGGGCATAATATTCTAGACATTCCGGCATCTGAGCAGATCAAGTCCGATCTTCCTCCGACAAGCAGTCAGCCGGTCACGGCCCCTCCGAAGAGCGATCTTCCCGATCAACCGCCGGCCTTGCCAAACAAGACCCCGGGGGTTAAGTGACGAGTTTTAAGCGGATGTGGTGAAATTGGTAGACACGCCATCTTGAGGGGGTGGTGACGAAAGTCGTGTCGGTTCAAATCCGACCATCCGCACCATGCTATAAAAAAATACACTTGTTATAAACTATTTGACAAGTTTTCTGTCTACATCTGTAGAGATACACCGGGGGCGACATGGCTTCGACGTGGATCACAAAACCCAAGGTGCATGCCGAGGTGCAGGATACCTCGTAAAACCATCTGCAAACTATTAGTTGCCAACGACGACAACTACGCTCTAGCTGCTTAAGTCAGCTAGCCTCTGCACAGTCGCCCGCTTATAGGCTGTTGCTGCGGGGGTAATCCAATTGTAAGCTCGCGCTGAAGCTCTTCCGGGGTGGATGCGCTAAACAACACCGGAATCGTCGGTCGCCCTCCCTGCCGCTCGGGCGGAGGCCGATTAAAACCAAAGAGTCGGATAAGCATGTAGAGCCAAAGGCGGAGGATTTGCGGACGCGGGTTCAATCCCCGCCGCCTCCACCAAATAAATCAATATGTTGCATTAAGATAGGCACACGAAAGTCACATTTTGCAACATTTGCTTTAGTCAAAAAAGAAAAAAGCCTGTAGATCGCAAGACCTACAGGCTTTTCTTATGTTGGCATCAATTCTATCCCCTGATTCTATTTTTACCAACCATTGCCGGTGAATTTCGAACATTAAGGGCAAGTCGCGCAACCTGACGAGGGGGGTGATGTCGAAGCTCTCGAACACAAGATCAACCATTCGGTTTGGAAGAGGTGTGAACACGGTCTTGCCTCCCTAAAAAATAGGCCAGCGTGTATGCAATATTCAATGGCAAAGTCCACCACAATCCCACTGGAGAGCGCGACAAACGCCGAATCACGCTCTGGGGGGAATAGAATCGCCGATTGGCATACTGATATCCCTCCAGCAAAGTATCCGGGCTCATCCGCATCGGCTGAAAAACCACATCCTCACGACCATTATACTTGCTCCAATCCCGCGTCAATATCCGCCCTTCCGCCTCCAGTCGCTTAAACAGGCGCGTCCCAGGGTAAGGGGTCAGGATGTTGAACGTTGCATTTTGTACGCCTGCCGTTTCCAGAAAGTCCAGCGTCTCACTGAAAATCGATTCCGTGTCATGGTCAAATCCAAATACGATACCGGCCTGAACCGCAATTCCGTAAGAATGAATGCGCTGGATCACCCTTGCATATTCCTCTACGCAGTTGAATCGCTTATGGACTTCGTTCATGCTAGACTGGGATATGGATTCCAAGCCAATAAACAGTTGTTTGCAACCGCTACGCGCGGCCCACTCAAGAAACTCCTCATTTTCGCCCGCATGAACACTTGCTTGGCTGCTCCACCATTTCCCATAGGGTTCAATGGCCCGAAAAAGAGCCTTGGCATATTCAAGGTCGTTTGCCAGATTATCGTCCCAAAAAATGATCACCTTTCCGGGGAAGGAAGCATACTCCGCCGCTACCGATGCCAAAGGGCGCTTGCGGACCTTGCGCTGATACATCAAGGCCAGGGTGCAGAAATCGCATCCATAAGCACACCCCCGCGTGGCGAACAGCCTGCCAGCCGTATAGTCACGGCGATGAAACAAGTCCTTCCTCGCCATCGGGGCGTTTTCTAGCGTTGGCGGAATGCTTGAACTGTATCGGCATGCATGCTTCCCCTGTTCAAAGTCTTTCAAAAACTGTGTCCAATGGGCTTCTGCTTCACCAACAAAGATCACATCCGCGTACTTTTGAGCTTCTTCGGGCAATAATGTCACATGCGGCCCCCCTAACACGACCGGAATTCCCCGTCTCCGAAATTGCGTGGCTAGGCCATACACATGGAAAGCGCTTGGCGTATGAAAGGTGATACCGACTAGATCGACATCCAAAGAAGCATCAACCGGCGTTACGGCTTCATCAATGTGAAAGACCTCCCAAGTAACCGGGGCCAAGGCGGCTAAATAGGGCATGGTTATCTGCTGAAAGTTCAACACACGCGTTCGGCGTACCCTACGAATTTCTGGAGAGCTTGCGGTTATAAGGAGAAGTTTATGTCGGGCCGGTTTCGCTTGACTCATGATCGTTGCTCTTGATCTTCAAAATTCAAACTCTCGACTGGCTGATGATAAATGTTTTGTCTGTTTTGGGCTATTGGTTCATGATGTGGCCATCGTTTAACACCAACAAATCCGCTTTGATTTTCATGCAATCGCTTTTTTTAAGGTTAAAATGAACGGGATCAAGATTGTCCAGATGAAAGTAGGCTCCCATCTGTACGGGACTGCAACGCCTGGGTCGGACACAGACATCAAGGCGGTGTACATTCCGTCCGTCCGCGACATCTTGCTGCAACGGGCAAGTCCAGTGGTTTCCGAAAGCCGCATCAAGGCTCGCGGCGAGAAAAACACCTCCGTCGGTATCCCCAATGGCCGCGTCTGGCCGTCACCTTTCGGTATCTCCACCCGCTTCACCGCTTCGGGCCGGTATGTCCCTTCCCGTAGCTGCTCGGCCAGTTCCGCCAGATACGTTCCCGCCTTGGCCTCGAACCTTTCCACGCTTTGCCCATCCACACCCGCCGCGCCTTTGTTGGCCCTGACTCTTTCCCAAGCCAGCGCCAGCGTCTTGGGTGCGCACACTTTGTCCATCAGGCTGTACCACTTGCCCCCTTCCACGCCGTTGACCAGCGCGGACACCATGCGTTCCGTCCAGATTGAGGCTTCCACCCCTGGTATCCCGTGGGTTTCTGCGCCTTGTTTAGCCCCATTGGGCACTGTCGGTGCTGTCTTCATTCTTGCCTCTCTTTGTCTTTCACGCATCCACCTTCCTACCCCCCTTCCCTATTGACGGTTTTGCTGCCCGTCCGTTACCATCTTCACCGGTCATGGTTTAGGCTCGTGTTTGTCTTCTCTGTTGTCCGGCTGGTTTCCCGCCGGTGCCACAATATCCTCGCCTTGCCGCGACCGCTTCCGATTTGCGGTACTATGGGGGTTCTGACTCCTGCCGCCGTTCACCCCGGCGGCAGGTATCCCCGCTTACTGCATATCACCTTCTGACCGTTCCGCCCCCAACCACACGGTGCGCCAGACCATCGTTTGTCGCCATCTGCAACGTGGCCTGTGAGTTTCAGGCTTCGCCATAAATGAGCAGGCTCGCCGCCACACCCCGCCGAATCGGGTTCGTTATCCTACGGACCGGTCTTTCGCCTCGGGTTGCTCCCCACCCCGCCTCGCGGCGACGCAGTTACCTTCGGCTACAAGGTTGATAGCTTCCCTTGACATGGACTTGCACCATGTTGATGATATGCCCTCACGGGCGCACTCATTCCGGCATGGATGCCGGAATCCAGAGCCATGGACGGTAACGGGTCGATTGCGTAAGTGTCTGATTAAGCCGCGTTAGCGAAATCAAGTTTCCCGTCCCTGTGACTGGATGCATTTGGGGCATCCGTGCCCCAAACCCTACGGGCGGCGGAACCGTGCAAATCGGCTGTCCTGCCGATTTGTCCTGCTTCCCGGCAGGAATGACGGGTTATGTTTCAACGATTTGCCTCATAATGAGAATTGCTGGTCAATCATAGCCAACAACTCACTAGGCAGCCCGCCAAGCATAGATTTAATTCGGTATTCTGGAGGGTTACGCCGCCAGTCGAACCTGCAACTTCAACGCCTTGACGATCTTTTGCACTGTCTCCCATTTCGGTTTGACCTTGCCGGACAGGGTTTTGTAAAGGCTTTCCCGGTTCAGCCCGGTTTCCTCGGCAAGCTTGGCGACACCGCCCCGATGCATGACGACGTGGCCCAAGGCGGTGACGAACAGGCTAGGGTCTTCGTCCATGAAGGCTTGGGTCAGGTATTCGCCCATGTCGGCCTCGTCAAGCAAGTGGTCGAATGGGTTGTAAAGTTTGGTTTCGGTTTTCATGGGACTACCCTCACAGGTTTATGCTCGTTCCCAAGCTCCGGCTTGGGAACGCGGCCTTTGAAGCTCTGCTTCCCAAGCCAAGGCAAGCTGGAGCTTGAAAAAGCAAGGGTTCCCAAGCAGGAGCTTGGGAACCAGTAGAAAGAATCCAAATGTAGGCCGGAATAGGGTCGCCTTGCGACCGTTTCCGGCATTCCTCCGCGAAGCCCCTTACCCATTTGCCGGAAACGCCCGCAAACGGGCTTATTCCGGCCTACGGCAAAAAAACGGGAAGAGCAGAGACTAAAAGAATGGGGACAACACAATACGAAACCCGCCGTCGTCGCCGCGGGCGTCGGGGGCGGCGTCGCGGCGGGCGGCACAGCGGACGTAGCTCTGATCGGTGCCGAACGAGCCGCCGCGCAACACCCGCCGCCCTTCGGCTTTTAAGTCTTCCCGCTGCTGGCGTTTTTCCCCCTGTTCCGGGTACGGATAGCTTTCATAAATGCTGCGGGTCCATTCCCAGACATTGCCGGACATCTCCTCGTTGCCATAAGGTGATATCCAATAAAGAACATCCCATCCAAAGGCCAAGCTGGGGCTTGGCGCTCCCAGAAGGAACGCCAAGCTCCAGCTTGGCAAGGTGATTTGTGGAGGAATTGTTGGTGATTTTCGTGGACAATTCATTTCGGTTTTGGTGGATTCATTATTGGAAATCACCTAAGGCGTAGCACCATGCGGAAAACTGCCCAAGGCACTAGTGCGGCCAACGCCAGTTCCATCAAAGTTCATCCTTTCCGGGTCTGCCTCGCTCCCTCCCCATGGATAAATGCGGGAAGGTCGGTCATTGGCTTGCAATGGCAACAGCGGTAGGTCGGCATCCCCATGCCGACAGAACCCCGGACTTGTCGCGACGGCAAGGGGTTGCCGTCCTACGAGTGAGGGAAGCGACTGGATCAGGGGCTTGACCGGTATTTCCAAACCGCCACGGGCGGCCTTCTCCCATTCCGCCTCGCTGGGCAGGGAAACCGACCAATCGTCCGGTAGCCAACCTAGGGCTTGCCATCGATCCGTCAGCCACCGGCAAAATGCCATAGCCTCATGCCAACTGACCCAAACCACCGGGTGATTGGCTGGCCCATTCAGGCAATCCGGGTTGCCGGGTTGAGTGCCAGTCTGTTCCAGAAATAAACGGAACTGGGCGACGGTGACGGGAAAGCGGGCCAGCCAGTAGCCATAGGGGATGGAACACTGATGCTGGGGCTTTTCGTCACTGGAAGCCAGCTTGTCCTGGTCGTTGCTGCCCAGCAGAAATGCACCGTGCGGAACATAGCAGAATTGCATTGCATCAATCCCGGTGACTTCCGTGCGCGGGTCGCCTAGGCTGGCGAGTAGGTCTCCGGCCAACACCCTCTCCCGCGCCACCAGTCCCGAACCACCCGTCACCCGCACCAGCCAAGCCTTGATTCTGTCTAGCTTGGCCCGGTTGGCCGGACTCGGCGAGGCAAGGTCGGCTGACTCGATGAGCAACTGCCCGGCCAACAACGCCCCCCATTCGTCATCTACCGTGCCATGCTCATGAGGGGCTAGGCAGCACAGCGCATCGGCCAGACTCCACACCGCCGACTTGGTGCCGGACCCCGCCTTCGCACCCGCCAGCAACGCCACTTCCCGCCAACGGTCGGGCGCTGATCGGGCCAGTTCGGCGATATTGTCAGGATAATTGTCATCGGTCAGATGGCAAGCCGCCAGATATTCCTGAAAGGTGCGGTGGACAAACGTATAAATGCCATTGGCCCGTGCCGTGAGCAATCCTGCCCGGTCACGGAGATACTCCACTAAACGCTTCGGTTTTGCATCGGGATTGTCGGCTATTGCCAGCAACTGGGAAACCAGCCTGTCCTCGGCAATGTCGGCAGTGCCGGTCAGTCCCGCTTGCGCGGCATGGGCTTCATAGGCTAGGGTTTCCAATAGCTTGCGGACTTGCTCTTTATCGCTGCCCAGGTATTCGGCTACGCTCGGTTGCAGCAGTTCAATGTTGCCCTTTTGATCACGGGTCAACCGGCGCTGTTCCCACAGATATAACAGCAAGTCCACCGCCTCGGCATACAGCCGTTCCCGGCGATCTGGCAAGTCGCCGCCACGCCAAGCATGCAGGCTTGCCATCAGCGTCAGCAGCAGGGGGCGTTCCGCCAGTTCCCGCAAACGGGGCTGACTGAAAATGGCCTGCCGCAGCAACACCGCCCGCCCCTCGGCATGTTCCGGCTTGATCCGCTGCAAACCCGCCATGTGGGCATACCAGCGGACAATGAAGCGTTTGATCTGCCCTTCGCCCAACGGCAGCAGTTCCGCTTGGGTAAAACCGGAAATTTGCCAGCCTTGTTGTTGATAAGCATAGGTGCGGCTGGTCAGCAGCACCCGGCACAGGCTGTAAGTCTTACAAAACTCCTCTATCGCTAGTTTGACTTGTCCCCGACGCGCCTCGGCCTCCGGCACTTCGTCCAAGCCGTCCAGCAAAATCAGACCGCCTTTATCGCGCAGTTCTTGTTTCAAATGCGGCGCGAATTCCGCCAAGTCACACGCCTTCAGTTCCGCTTCGACAAATGCCCAAAGCTGCGGGCCATGCGCCGGTTGCCCCGGTTTGGGCAGGCCCCGTGCGGCAAAGTCGCGCAGGATCACGCGCAAGGGCAATAACGCACCCTGCGACCAAGCTTGGGGCTTATCGGTGTCTTTACCCTCTTTGTCGGGCAAGGCTTGGGTCAGGTAACGGAGGTTAATGTCGGCATCGTTCAAACCTTCCCCGGCATGGCACAAGGCGACGAAATTGACGAAGGTGCTTTTGCCGCTGCCGGGTTCTCCCAACAGCACCAGACGCTTTTGCCGGTCCAGTTGCTCCAAAGCTGACAGGGGCGGTTCGTCTGGCTCGGCTAGTCTAGGGGCGGTCAAATGATCGGCATCCACTCGCCTCGGTGTACGGGTCAACAAGGCGGTGTAAACGGCTTTCAGGCTCAAGCTGGCCTTGCCGCCTTGCCCTGCCGCTTCCCTGCCCACGGCATCAAGTTTCAGTTCGCCGTAGTCAGCCAGCACCCGGCGCAAATAGCAAGCTCTCAAACTTTGCGACTGATCCGCTGCCGATTCGTGGTGTTCGATGGTGATGTTGCCATTGAAGTTGCCATCGACCACAACGGCATGGTTGCTGGCGGCATTGCCCCCCGATTGTGCAATGGCACCGGTCCCTAGGTTATTAGCTTGGTTGGTCTGGTTAGCCGTAGTTGCATCGGGCTTTGCCTGACTGGTCTGGCCGGGTTTCAACCAGCGCCGGAAAGTTGACAAAAAACCTGCAACCACAACTGACATGGTTAGGTGATTTCCAATAATGAAACTACCAAAGCTGAAATGAGTTATCCACAAAATCACGAACAATCACCTCGCCAAGCTGGTGTTTGGCGCTCCCAGAAGGAACGCCAAGCCCCAGCTTGGCCTTTGGATGGGATGTTATTTATTGGATATCACCTTAGCCTGTTGTAGGGTGGGTTAGGCGCACACACCACGAATCTTGGCTTCAACTTTATGTTTTCCGTGCGCCGTAACCCACCCAAAGACTGATTAAATAATGTAACCGCCCTCACCGCCGATCCGGTGAGTAAGGTACTCCCCTCAAGCCCGGTGGATTCAGATAGGCGCTTGGCGGCACGTTCGGTCGGGGCGCACAGCAGGACGTCTAAGGCTGCACGACCTTGAGTTGTGGTGCCTTGAATTGCAGCCCGTGGGCGCGGTCGTTGATCCAGCTTCCATGGCACTCGACATACTCGCCCGGTTTCACCGACGCGGCGGAGCCGATGACCGTGGACAGGTCGCGCCGCCCCCTGACCTTGATGCGTAGCACACAGAACCCGCTTGCCTCGCTATGGAAAGTCACCCGTTCCACTGAGCCGCCAAGGCGTTCAAGGGGATTGGCTCGGTCGTTGTGAATGGCTATCAACAACCGCTTATCTATGGCGGAATTCATGAAAAGCCGATAAATAGTCCGCTCGTTGACCTTGAGGTAAACAGCCACTTGCTGGATGGTCAGAATTTCGTCGTTCACTGCATTGCCGTCTTAGGTGGAAAAAAGTTCGTGTATCAACATTTTTGGCAAAGAAGTACAATAATTTACAATATACTCATGTACAGCATAATACAAAGGAGCATTTCCAAGGCTTGAATTTTGATTGGATATGTCAATCACTCAGAAGAGTATTTACAAGTAACAATCTGATATTAAAAATGCTGTATCTTCTACACGATGGCACGCTTCGGCGGATGCTGCCAAACCCCGATTGAGCCCACTGATGCCCATACCAACGAATGCGGACACCCTGACCGACAACGGCGGATTGACTACCGCCGAAGCCGCCAAACGGCTGACCGAAGATGGCCCCAACGCCCTTCCCAGCGGGCAGCGGCGCACGTGGCTGCGCATCGCCTGGGAGGCGGCGCGGGAGCCGATGTTTTTGCTGTTGTTTGCCGCCGGCACGCTGTATCTGGTCTTCGGCGAATTGCAGGAAGGACTGATCCTGTTCGGCTTCGTGCTGGTGACACTCAGCCTCACGCTCTACCAGGAGGGCAAGACCGAACGGGCGATTGATGCCTTGCGCGATCTCACCAGCCCCCGTGCCTTGGTGATCCGCGATGGCGAGGCCCGGCGCATCGCCGGGCGCGAGGTGGTGCGTGGCGATTGGGTGATGCTGGCCGAAGGCGACCGGGTGCCAGCCGATGCCGTGCTGGTCGCGGGCAGCGGTGTGCAGGTGGACGAATCCCTGCTGACCGGCGAGGCGGTGCCGGTGAGCAAAACCATCGCCACCGGGGACGGGGAACCTGCGGCGGCGCGGCCCGGTGGGGACGATACGCCGTTCGTCTATTCCGGCACGCTGGTAGTGGCGGGACAAGGCACGGCGCGGGTCACGGCCACCGGGGCGCGTAGCGAGATTGGCCGCATCGGCACTGCTTTGGGGACGCTGCAAACCGAACGCTCACCACTGCAAAAGCAGACGGCACGGTTAATCCGCACCTTGGCTCTCTTGGCACTGGGCATGAGCCTGCTGTTGGTGGTCGTCCATGGCCTACTGCGCGGCGACTGGTTGCAGGCTGCCTTGGCCGGCATTGCGCTGGCCATGGCGATGCTGCCGGAAGAATACCCGGTCGTGCTGACCGTGTTTCCGGCCTTGGGCGCGTGGCGTCTATCCAAGGAAAAGGTATTGACCCGGCGTCTGGCCGCCATCGAAACCTTGGGGGCAACCTCGGTGCTGTGCGTGGACAAGACCGGCACACTCACCGAAAACCGCATGACGGTGGCGCAGCTCGTTGTTGGAGACGACCGCTTTACAGTGGCCGAAACCACGGCGGACGCGCTGCCCGAAGCCTTCCATGCTTTGGTGGAGTTTTCGATACTCGCCAGCAAAGCCGACCCGTTCGATCCGATGGAGCAGGCATTCCACCGCCTGGGCCAGCGGTTTTTGGCCCAAACCGAGCATCTGCACCGCGATTGGACACTGGCGCAAGAATATGGCTTGACACCACAGTTGCGGGCCATGGCGCATGTCTGGAAGGCGGTGGAGGGCGCGGGCTATGCGGTTGCCGCCAAAGGCGCACCAGAGGCAATTATCGATTTATGCCATCTAGACGCCTCAGTGCAACAGCGCATCGCGGCGGCGGTGGAGGCTATGGCGGGGGAAGGCCTGCGTGTGCTGGCGGTGGCGCAAGCCCACTACGCGGGCGAGCCGTGGCCCACCTCCGAACACGATTTCGACTTTAAGTTCATCGGTCTGTTGGGCTTGTCCGACCCGTTGCGTGCGGAAATTCCCACAGCCGTGGGCCAGTGCCGCGAGGCCGGCATCCGGGTAGTGATGATCACCGGCGACTACCCCGCCACCGCACAGACCATCGCCCGCCAAGCCGGACTGGATGCCTCCGAAATCCTGTCTGGCGAAGGTCTGGCGGCGTTGAGCGACGCGCAGTTGCAAGTGCGTATGAAAACGGTGAGCGTGTGCGCCCGCATCGCCCCGGAACAGAAACTACGCATCGTCCAGGCTCTGAAGGCCGACGGCGAAATCACCGCGATGACCGGCGACGGCGTGAATGACGCCCCGGCGCTCAAGGCCGCCCATGTCGGCATCGCCATGGGCGGACGCGGGACCGACGTGGCCCGTGAGGCCGCCTCGCTGGTGTTGCTGGACGACAATTTCGCCTCCATTGTGGGTGCCGTGCGGCTGGGACGGCGCATCTTCGACAATATGCAGAAGTCCATGTCCTACATCCTGGCGGTGCATGTGCCGATTGCCGGCATGGCGTTGCTGCCAGAACTGCTGGGCTATCCGGCCATGCTTTTCCCGATGCACATCGCCTTTCTCGAACTCATCATCGACCCGGCCTGTTCGCTGGCCTTCGAGAACGAACCGGCAGAAGCCGACAGCATGAAGCGCCCGCCGCGTGATCCCGATGCGCCGCTGTTTGGCGGTGCCACGCTTTGGCACGCGCTGCTGCAAGGCCTCGGCGTGCTGGCGGTGGTCATGGGGGCCTATGCGTTCGCGCAGGGGGAGTTGAGCGAGCCTGCCGCCCGCGCCTTCGCGTTCGCCGTGCTGGTCACCGCCAATCTGGCACTGATCTTTGCCAACCGGTCGCGCTCGCGCACGTTGCTGGCATCGTTGCGCATGCCCAATCCGGTGTTGTGGATCGTGACCGGCTTGACGCTGGCGATGTTAGCCTTGTCGCTCTATCTGTCGACGCTTTCCAGTCTGTTTCGCTTCGCGCCGTTGCCTGTTGGCGAACTGGGCATCGCCTTCGGGTTGGGGCTGGCTAGCGTCGCCTGGTTCCAGCTTCTCAAGCTGCGCAACGCCGGCATTCGTCTGGTCTGGATCGCCCTCGCCCTAGCCTGCGTGGCGGCGGTGTGCGCCAGTCTGGGCCTGACTCGCTGGATGGAGCGCAGCTTCTGCGAGTTGTGCGTCTTGCAGCGCCTGCTGTTCATGCTGATCGCCGCGCTGGCCTTGATCGCCGCCCTCCCGGACGGGCGGCGGGCGCGGTGGCTTCCGGGAGGCTTGGCCATAGGGTTCGCGGCTTTGGGCTTAGGCCTATCGGCCTACCAGAGCTGGCTCTATCGCCAGCCGCCTAACGCCGCCGCTTGTGCAGACGGTTTTGCAAGACTGATGGATTACCCGTTGGAATGGCTGGGCCTACAATTCCCCGTCTTGTTTCTGTCCAATGGAGTATGCGAAGGGCAAGGATTAGCCATGCTTGGCCTACCGCTGGCGAATTGGACACTGATGGCCTTTGCCGCATGTCTGGTGCTTGGCGTCTGGGCCCTGGTGGGCGAACACAGGATTAGGAAGCAGGGGTTGTAAGCCCAAACCCTTGAAAATTTTCAGCTTCCCGGCCAACGCAGCAGTAGCCTGCATAAGCGTATTCATTGAAAACCGTTAGTAAGGCATCCAAACTAGTAAGCGTTCACCCCCTGGGAGCGTGGGCGTCTCGCCCGCTGAAATGGCGGCCAAGATGGCCGCACTCCCAGGAAAAAGCGGGGGGAGTGAACGCTTACCCAAACTACAGCATTTTCAACATCAAAGAGTTACTTGGTAGTGGGTATGATAGCACAGGTTATTCGGTTAACCTGAAGGTTTAACGGAATGTCTGTTTTAGGTATATATTTAAGATGAAAATGCTGTATATCAAGATTTCTCTATGCTTCACATACCTTTTGCAGAAATGTATGCCAACCAATCATTTAAACGCGTATAATAATGCACCTATGGGCTTCCCTCAACGCGGTAGGGCGCAACAGGCTTGTTCCGTCGTTTTG
>QJPH01000573.1 GCA_003242955.1 Candidatus Methylumidiphilus alinenensis | reverse complement strand
GACACGGGGGCACTAGGAGATTTAGTGCTGACGCCAGATGCGCGTGGGGTGCTTGTAAAAGCGGGGCGGCTTAGGCCGTCCGGCAACTCCTTCGTGATTGAAGGGCTGACTTACCAGGCAATTGTATTGACAGCGGAAGTGCCGTCGGTAATAACGGGTAAAAGTAATGCCTTGAAGGCGGGATATAGTTTCTTACAGCATTACCGCAGCGTTTGGAATTTCAACAAGCAGACGATCACGCTGCTTAAGTAGGGTGTGCATTGCGCACCATTAACCTAAAGCCCTTGAAAAAACACCCTTCACCCTCCATATATTCAAAAATAACCTATATAGCAGCGGAGCCAACCATGCCCATTTACGAATACCAATGCAAAGCCTGTAGCCACGAACTGGAAGTGATCCAGAAAATCAACGAGGAGCCTTTGAAATTTTGCCCGGAATGTGGAAAACCCGAATTGACCAAGTTGATTTCGGCCGCCGGGTTTCGCCTCAAGGGCGGTGGATGGTATGAAACCGACTTCAAAAGCGGCGACAAAAAGAAAAATATTGCCGGCGACAAGTCAGATTCGACCGCTTCCTCTTCTTCAGGCGAGGGGGCGAAGGCTTCGGGGGCCGAGACAGCCAAGCCATCCGCATCAACGACTCCAGCGAAGTCATCTGTAAATGCTCCTGAGTAACCGGCGGTGATTAAAAGTGATGCACACGAACCGGGCGGTGTGTGAAATTACGCTGGGAGTGCAAGGCCAGCCTCTGCCGCACCCTCGCAAGGCAAGCCTTGCACTCCTGCATCCCTTTTAATCGCACCCCTAACAACCATGAAGCTTGCACTCATTTCGGCTAGAACGTAATATTCTATGTTTTATCCGCAACAAATAACAGAGAACGACCTATGCGCAGCCACTACTGTGGAGAGTTGAACGAAACCCATTTGGATCAGGAATTGGACCTTTGTGGCTGGGTACACCGCCGACGCGACCACGGCGGGGTCATTTTCATTGATTTGCGCGACAGGGAGGGTTTAGTGCAAGTGGTGTTCGACCCCGACCGGCAGGACGCTTTCAAATTGGCTGAGAGTGTGCGTAGTGAGTACGTTCTTAAAGTCCATGGAAAAGTGCGCCCCCGCCCCGTTGGCACGGTCAATCCGAATATGTCAACCGGTGCGGTGGAGGTGTTGGCGTTTGAGTTGGAGGTTCTCAACAAATCGGAGACCCCTCCGTTCCCGGTGGAAAGCGAAATTGAAGTGAACGAGGAAACCCGTTTGCGCTATCGCTACATCGACTTGCGCCGCCCGTTGATGCAGCAGCGCATGCGAATGCGTCGGGACATTACCCGCCACCTCCGTAGCTTTCTCGATAAGGAGGGTTTTTACGAGATAGAAACCCCCATTCTAACCAAGGCCACCCCGGAAGGTGCAAGGGACTATTTAGTGCCTAGCCGTACCCATCAAAACGCCTTTTTTGCCCTCCCCCAATCGCCGCAATTGTACAAGCAGTTGCTGATGATTTCGGGTATGGACCGTTATTACCAAGTGGTGCGTTGTTTTCGCGACGAGGATTTGCGCGCCGACCGCCAGCCTGAATTCACCCAGCTTGATATTGAAACCTCCTTCATGAATGAGGATCAAATCATGAACCTCATGGAGGAGATGATCCGCAACCTGTTTCATGACATCCTCCACGAGCCGCTACCCAACCCATTCCCCCGGCTGACCCACGCGGAGGCCATCCGCCGTTTCGCTTCCGACAAGCCGGACCTGCGCATTCCGCTGGAATTGGTGGATGTGGCCGATGTGCTGAAGTCGGTGGATTTCAAAGTTTTCGCTGGACCCGCCAACGACCCGGAAGGCCGCGTCGTCGCGCTGAAACTATCAGGTGGCTGCGAATTGACACGCAAACAAATCGACGAGTTGACCCAATTTGTCGGCGTTTACGGTGCAAAGGGTCTTGCCTACGTCAAGGTCAATGACATTGCGGCGGGCATTGAAGGCTTACAGTCGCCCATATTGAAGTTCCTGCCCGAGGCAGCCGTTGCTGTCATATTGGAGCGCACCGACGCGAAAACCGGCGACCTGATCTTCTTCGGTGCCGACAAGGCACGTATCGTTAACGAAGCCATGGGGGCATTGCGCGTCAAGCTCGGGCACGATTTTGGTTTGGTCGAGCGAGGCTGGAAGCCGCTATGGATCACTGATTTTCCCATGTTTGAATGGGACGACAAGACCAATCGCTGGTTTGCGATCCACCACCCCTTCACCGCCCCCAACTGTTCACGGGAAGAACTGTTGGCAAACCCAGGACAAGCCCTGTCCCGCGCCTATGACATGGTCCTCAACGGCACCGAACTGGGCGGCGGGTCGATCCGTATTCATAGCACCGAGTTGCAAAGCACAGTGTTTGATCTGCTCGGCATTGGCGAGGAAGAAGCCAACCGCAAGTTCGGCTTTCTGCTGACCGCCTTGAAATACGGCGCACCTCCGCATGGTGGCTTGGCTTTTGGCATGGACCGGCTGGTGATGCTGATGACTGGCGCGGCTTCCATCCGTGAAGTCATGGCCTTCCCCAAGACCCAATCCGCCTGGTGCCCATTGTTCGACACGCCTTCCCCGGTCACTGATTTACAATTGCGCGAATTGGGCATCAAATTGCGGAAGCCGCCTATGGGACAGGAGGAGGGTGGGGAGTCAATTTAAACTATGACTTTAAGCCAATAGAAATCTTCACACAAAGACGCAAAGAAAAGTGCTTGCTGTTGAATCTGACAGGATGGACATGAATTGGCAGGGGAGCCGTGTGAGAGGGGCTTCATCAGCAATTCTCATTTTGGCACAATCTTGGGAGCGCGGGTGTCTCGCCTGCCTTTTTCTGGTGAAATGAGCTTCAATAGGCTTACATAACAGTAAATTGCGGGCAAGATGCGCGCGCATCCCAGGATGCGCTCCATCCAATCTGGGCCAAACTGATAATTGCTGGGGCTTCATACTACTACTGGAAAATTCTGTTTATCCTGTGATCCTGCCCTGGATTCATGATGACAGAAGTTTTATTCATTGACATGCACCCGTCTATATATGGCAACCTCAAGCGACAATCAATCCACTGAGCCTTTGGAGCGCCGTCCTGAAGCTCGGGCTTTCAAGATAGAGGCCCTACTTGCTGAGGTGCGGCTCGGACGGATGCGTATCCCCTCTTTTCAACGCAGGCTGAACTGGGAGCGGGAAGATGTGTGCAAACTTTTTGATAGTCTTTATCGGGGCTATCCGGTGGGTACCTTATTATTCTGGGAGACTACTGCCGAGCCGGGTGAGATGAATTTCGGGTCGGTTACCATCAGTGCTAGTAAACGCAACGATGCCCTGTGGGTGGTGGACGGACAGCAACGCATCGTTTCGCTGACGCGGGTTATGTTGGCATCCGAACCGGACACCGACGAGTTTGCCTTATATTTTGACTTGGATGATGCCAAATTCATCCCTGCTCCATCCCCAGCCAAACGAAGTGAAGACCCCTCACGTTGGCTGCCAATGACCGAAGTGCTGGATTCCGAGCGTCTGTTTCAGTGGCTGCTGGAACAAGCGCCAGGAAGCAAGACGCGGCGCGATCGAGCTATACAGTTGGGTAAAAGTATCCGCGAATATGACATTCCTGCCTATTTATTGCGCACCAGAAATGAAAACATTCTTCGCGAGGTATTTGAGCGTATCAACTCGTCCGGCAAAAAACTGGAGGCTCTGGAGATTTTTGATGCGCTACATGGTGCGCGTTCCCAGACTAAGCCAGCGACGATTCCGCAAATAGTCTCCGAATTGGAAACCTATGGCTTTGGACGGGTTGAAGAAAAAATTCTTTACCGTCTATTGCGTGTGTTGCAGGGCTCGGATGTGAGTGAAAGTGGGCGGCCCCTACGCCTTGCGGATGATAAAGCGGCGGAAACTGCTTACCTGGAAACTACGCAAACGGCGGCGTCAGCTATTCAATTTTTGAAGAGAGATGGATGCATACCCTATTATGAGTTGTTACCCTATAAGCAGCCTATTATTATCCTTGGCAAATTTTTCCACGAACATCCTAGGCCCAATCCACGCTCGCACGATCTACTCGCACGCTGGCTCTGGCGCGGGGTGCTAAACGGGACTCATCTGGGTGATAATGTTTCTACCCGTGCGGCCTTGAAATGCATTAGGCCGGATAATGAAGAAGACTCCGTGCAGCGCTTGCTGAAGATGGTTGAAAAACGGCCTACTGCTTACCCTGACGTGACTGCTCGGTTCAATTCCCGCCACTCGACGGGGAAATTGTTGATAATCGCTTTGTTGGAACTTGGTCCGCGCGATTTTGAAACTGGCTTGCATATTGGATTAACCCCATTTCTGGGCAATAAACAAGCCGACAGTAAATTCCCGATGATAATCGCCCCTATAGCTGGAAAGCAAAACGGTCTCGTCCAGTCCGTCGCTAATCGGCTGGTCCACTCAAACCGTGCGGGAGGGTTGCGTCGGCTTCTGTTGGATGTAACGGATACAGGAATTCTCGCTTCCCACGGTATAACCGAAGATGCGCTGCAAGCACTGCGCGAAGGGCATGCTGAGGGTTTTCTCGCCTTGCGGGCGGAATATCTCCGTCCCCATTTTCAAGACTTCTTCGAACGCCATGCCCGCTGGGGCGAGTCGGACCGGCCTTCGTTGTCATCGCTATTGGTGGCGGATGAGGAGGATTGAATGGGAGTCACTAATCGATTGCAAGTTTTACTTCACGATAGGGCAGTCGGCACCCTTACGTTGAACCAGAACGACGGCTGCGAATTCCGCCTGCTGGAATCGTACAAACAGGCCTACCCCCGCCCGGTGTTGGGACAGTTATTTTTGGACGACTTGGAGCAGGTCCATCGCAGCCGTGCCCGAGTGCCTCCGTGGTTTTCGAACCTGCTGCCCGAGGGACCGCTCCGCGATTTGGTGGCAAAACAGGCAGGTATCGGTTCTACGCGGGAGTTCTTTCTACTCCATCATTTAGGCGAAGACTTGCCCGGCGCGGTCCGAATTGTTGCCGACGAACCCCTGACCGATCTGGAAGATGAAGACGGTCTTCAACCGGAATGCAAGGAAGGGATAGAGCAATGGCACTTTTCCTTGGCCGGTGTGCAGCTTAAATTTTCCGCTCTGCGCGGTGAGCGTGGACTGACCATTCCAGTCAGTGGGCGTGGAGGCGACTGGATACTCAAACTCCCCGATGCCCGCTATCCCAAGGTGCCGGAGAACGAATGCGCCACTATGCGATGGGCCAAGCTCAGCGGCATCCGCGTACCCGAATTGGAGTTGGTCGATTTGGCAGACGTGTCGGGTTTGCCGCATGCATTGGCTGATTTCCGCGAGCGGAACGCACTTGCCATTCGTCGTTTTGACCGGGCCGTAGCAGGTCAGCGTGTCCACATGGAGGATTTCGCCCAAATACTGGGATGTTATCCAGATAGAAAATACGATAAATCGAACTATGAAACCCAGGCCCGCCTAATCATGGTTCTAACCGGAGAAGCAGGACTGGACGAATTCATCCGCCGTCTCGTCTTCGTTATCGCTTCAGGTAATGGCGATGCCCATCTGAAGAACTGGAGCCTGCTCTATCCCGACGGCATCAGGGCGGAACTTTCACCTGCTTATGACTTGGTTTCAATTATTCAATACAAGCGAGATGATAGGCTTGCTTTGAATCTCGCCAAATCGAAACGTTGGGAAGATATCAATATTGAATCATTCCGTCGCATGGCGCGGAAGATAGGAGATGACGAAAGCAGCATGGTTGACCGTGTTCGGACAGCGATAGACGCAATACTGGATGCTTGGCATGAATCGGGGCATGACTTTGGGTACGATGCCGAAGCATACGGCATCCTTGAAAAACATTTTCAACGAATTCCACTGTTAATAAATCAAATTTGACCTTTGTTAACGGAAACGAAATTAGCCTACAAGGACTTTTCGACACTATACCGAACCCATAGCTTATGCTCTGCCGCTGGGGCAATGGTCGCCACATCGTCGGCGGCATTGGTTGTTTCCACACAAACCATATTGGCATGGCAACCCACGCCCATGTCGGGCATGGCTGCGGCTTTATCAACCCAGGGATTCCACACAACGGTGGATTGGCTGCCTTTTTTGTTGATGCAGATACGGCGTTTTAAACTGGGATCGTCGATTTGGCAGTCACCGCCTGAGTCCAGGTAAATGCGGTCAATCTCGGAGCTTATCTCCACCGTTCCCTGCTGTTGTTTGCGCGGTCCGTCGTCGAGTTTGTCGATATAGGGGCAGCCGTCCAAGCCATGGATGGAAATCTTCCGCACATCGCCAACCCGAAAATAGGTGTGTAAAGCCTGACCGATGACAACTGGCTCCGTTCCCTCGTTGCGAGTGCTCAGTTCGATCTCCAGAATGTTGCCCACCGTAAAACGAATTTCCACAGGTGTTTGATGGGGCCAAACGGCTTGGATGGTTTCGCTGACAGGCAGGCGCAAAGCCAAAAATGTCGCGCCGTCATCCAACACGGCTGTCTCGGCCACTTCCCAAAGTGAAGTGCGGGCAGGCCCATGGAAAGGGAAGTCAGGCTTGGTGGGATGAGATGCAAACCATGGCCAACAAATCGGTATGCCGCCGCGTATCGGCCTGCCTTTGCCAAACTGTGCCATGGGCGACAACCAAATAACTGGCTGCTGGCTGCGCGGCGTCCAACTGGCCAGATGCCCTCCTTGTAGGAAAATGGTGGCACTGGCGTGGTGGTTGCTGATCTCGGCGATTGCCAGCCCACCTGGGCCTTTCTTAAAACTCAAATGGCCGTCTTTGCCGAATCGATGGTTTAGGTCAGGTAGATCAAAGTTCTTCATAGAGTTATCTTGCAAAAATGAGAGGAGTGGCGTTGACCGTCATCACTCAGGACTTACGCAAAAACGTCTACCAACGCCGTTCGCCCTGAGCCTGTCGAAGGGTGAACGGCACTTGCAAAGCCCCTTCATGCTTCGACAGGCTCAGCACGAACGGGGGCTTTGCGTAAGTCAAAACGAATTTAACAAGATGTATACTATAGGAAATGTTCCCGTGGTAGCGCAGAATGGGTAAAGACAGTATTCACTGAGATTTTACCGAAGCCATCAGATCAATCACTTTGGGGTTCAGGCTTGCCCGAGCTTAGCCCTAGCCTTTCGCGCGCCCGGTCCTTGGCTTTTTCGGATTTGCGCAACAATACGTAAACCGCGCCCGTTCCGCCATGGAAGCCCTGTGCACTGTGGAAAGCCATGATCTCTTTAAATTGTGGTAGCCAACGGGCGAGGTAACTTTTGATCATCGCCCGGTTATCTTTGCTCCTAGTGCCTTTACCGTGGTTGATTAGGGCCGTGCGCACTTCGTAGCGGACACAGCCACGGATGAAGTCATACACTTCGACCCGCGCCTCCTCGACCGTCATCAGGTGCAAGTCTAATGTCGCATCTATCCTGTAGCCTCCTCGTTGCAGGGTTTGGAAAACGCCGTTTTGAATGCCTCCCCGCTTGAAGCTGAGTACATCTAGGGGATGAACAAATTCAACAAACCCGGAGGTAAGGAAGTTTTCATCTGTTTTTACAGGGCGTTGCGCCGCCTCGCGGCGATAGAGTGTGCCGGGTTCAGGCTTTCCACGTTGTCGTTGCGGTGGCTTTGCTGCATCGCTCTTCAGCGGACGCACCCCGGTCATTTCCTGTTCAAAAAACGGCTTGTCTTCGTCTTTCACTTTTGCCCTCCCGCGAGACTTTATACGAAACCGTCTAGTTGATAAAAAACCTATGAACTCCTACATTAGAAGTCATGCACAAACCCTGTCTATCGTAGGGGGACAGGCCGCCCGAATACTGTTAAATTAAGGGGTAGGTCGGCATCCCTATGCCGACTGGGTACACGGTTTGTCTCGGCGGCAAAGGGTTGCCGCCCTACGATTTGGTACGTGAGCGTGCTTAATTCAACAGTATTGACAGGCCGACCCCCCAATACTGTTACACAGCCGTCATACCGGCAGGGAGAGCGAAGCGAGGATTCGCCAGTATCCAGAACACAGGAAGGTGAATCTGGCTTGCCCTCCGTGGCGACTGGGTTCCGGCAATCCCTGCCGGAACGACGAAGAAAACCTGTGTCAACAGCATTGCCGGTCCCCTCTACGCCAGAAATACCCACTGGAAATACATCCATCCCCGTTGCGAAAAGGGATCGATGGGAATTAAAATCTTAGCCCTCGCCAACCACAACAATTTTTTTCGGCTGTAGCACTGATTTTTTTGGAATGGTAATTTCTAGCACACCGTTTGAGCAACGGGCCTCAATGCCCTCCGAATCGACAGTGTCCGGCAACGAGAAACGGCGGTGGAAGCTGCCGTAAAGCCGCTCGATACGTTTATAACCTTCGCGCTGGGTTTTAGCCTCCGTTTCCCGTTTGCCGCTTAGGGTTAGAATGCCATTTTCCATACTCACATCAATGCTGCTAGGACTGACACCCGGCAAGTCGGCCAAAAGCACATAGCGTTCGGCCTCTTCTTTGATGTCTACGGCAGGCACCCATTCAGCCGTGGCCGATGTGCCTTCTGGTATGCCGTTGTGTATTTCTTGCTTGCGTTCCAACTCTCTCTGCAACTGCGTCAAAAGGTTCCAAGGTTCGTAAAGTGTAGCCATGATCTTGTCCTCGTCTAGGGTTAACATTGCATGGTAATATGCTATCGCCAATGGATTTATTCAAGCTCTGGGGAATGATTTTTTTCTCAAAACAACTATAAGGGGGTGTTTGTGATGGGTCTTAGCCGTATTGGGCCGATGCTTTTCGTTGCTTGTTCGTTGTCAGGGTGTTTTGGCGCAAAAGATGAACCCCCACCCGTGCCGCCACCTTTGCCGCCAACCAAAGTCGAATTGCACATCGAAGCTGCTTCGGACGTTAATCCAAATCTGGAAGGGCGGGGGTCGCCTGTGTTGCTGAGGATTTATGAGTTAAAGGGGCTTGCTGCGTTCAATGCAGCGGATTATTTCGCCCTAAATGAAAAAGACCAAGCGGCCCTTGGGGCGGATTTAGCGCGCAAGCAGGAGTTTATGCTAAGGCCGGGAGAAAAGAAAAACCTCCTGCTACAGCCAGAAGATGCCGCTGGATTTTTTGCAGCCTATGCAGGCTTTCGAAGCCTTGGTTCAGCTCGTTGGCGGGTGTCTGCTCCAATCCCTCCCCACGCCACAAGCGTTTTAGAGCTTAAACTCACGGGTTCAAAAATGGAACTGTCTGCACCTCTCCCCCAGCAGACTGGGCAACCGGAGTCGCCTCAGCCACCCAACAAATAATATTATCAGGATTCTATCGCCTTAGGGCTTTTTATCTGCAATGTATTCGGTAACGGCTGCCTAGTTTTGGTCAGCCGTGCGAAAAACAAGCTAAGCAGAAGGATGGCATAAATTGAAGGTTTGGTGATATCTTGCTTTACCAGCCAAAAATAATGCACCACAGCGGCGGCCACCACCGGGTATGCCAATCGATGCAACATTTGCCAATTTCGACCCCCCATCAGCTTCATCATATCCGTCGTCGAAGTGAATGCCAGTGGAATCATCAACACAAAACTAAATAGCCCTGCCATCATATATGGATATCGGGTAATATCTTTGTTTATTTCTGGCCAATCGAAAAATTGGTCGAAAATTAAATAGTTCAAAATATGTAAACTAGCATAAAAGAAAGCATAGAGCGCAATGGTTCTTCTTAAGCGTATTAACCAATTCCAATGGGTCAGTTTACGAGCGGGTGATATTGCCAGTGATGCGATTAATAAATTAAGTGCCCAAATGCCCGTTGTGTGAGTAATATTCGCTACGGGGTCTGGGCCAAGAGAATTGGTTAAATAAGCGAGCAAAAGATTTGCAAAAGGGATTAGACAGGCAATGAATAGGAAGTATTTTATTTTATTGGTTATTTTTGTTGATAAATGCTTCATCCTAAACCCCTTATAAATATACTTTTACGCCAATATGATTGAATAAAGTAACTGATGTTACGCAGTTGTGTAAGCCGTAGCCCGGATGGAGCCGCTTGCGGCGCAATCCGGGTTGTAGCCAGATTCTCCCGGATTACGCCGCAAGCGGCTCCATCCGGGCTACAATGCTCAAATCCAATGGTACGGTGCGTAACATCAGTAAAGTAAGCGTTTTGATAGGTGTCTCATGTTAGCCCCATTCACCTTTTTTTTTATTGAGAGATTGTTCTAAACAATAAGCTAAAGCGAGTCTAAGATAAGTTATAATCTTGAGCAACAAATTAATCGCAATTTTTGAGTTAATTAAAAAAAGACCCGCCATAAGACGGGTCAGTTGCATAGCTATGCAAAGACTCCAAGAGGAGGAACACCTATATGACTGGCGGGAGAAAAGCAAGTTCCTTGCGCTGCAATTTTTTACTTCATGTACTAGTAAGCCGGGTGGGTTATCATTCATAATAGTCCCTTTTAACTGCTATTCCTTAGATAAAGCACATCCACCTAGGTTGATTCGATGAAAAAAATGATGATCGTATTTGTTGCCGTTTTGCTGATTTCTGCCTGCGGTAACAGCAAGCAACAACAGGACCTTAAACAGGTTCTTACTGAAAAATTCAAGGATGACAGTGACTTGAAAGACTACAAGCTGAAACCAGAAGACATAGCCGATTGTGTAGTGGCAAACATTTCCGAAGAAGCCCCTCCCGTCCCCGGTGATCCCAAGCGAGTGCGCTACTTTGAGGCATTTACAAAGTTCGCTTCGGTAAAATCGCCTACCGATCTGGAAAAGGCGGTAAAGGAATATCAGGATATCTTTGGTGGTATAAAAGAAACCTACGCGGCTGCCAACAATGTGACTGATTACATTATGAGTTGCATGGGCATGGCAATTGAAAAAGCCACGCCCGATGGTGAAAAGCCCACGCCCGAAGGTGAAAAAACCAAGCCCGAAGGTGAAATAACCAAGCCCGAAGGTGAAATAACCAAGCCTGCAAAATGATCCGGGTAACTCTACAGCATCAAAGGGAAAAATCCTTCCGCCCTACCTCTTGCAAAAATGCGCCAGCTAGCGCCTGCGCCCCGGTCCGTCTTGCTTTGGTCTAAGTGCATCCCCGCCCCTACGGCTCTGGGGCGTTCGGGCGTTGCGATGGGGAGCCGCTTCATTCGTCCGTTTGGTGCTACTTGGCAGGGCGGACCTAGGCAAGTTGGGGTTGCGTGTGTTCAAGGAAAATGAAGGCTCAAACCCTGGCGCGACCAAACGGGGTAAATCTTTTTTCAAAACTTGCTCAATGGCTGCCAACAGTTTTATCTCCTCCAGGCAAACCAACGAAACCGCCTCCCCACTTGCCCCGGCACGTCCGGTTCTACCTATCCTATGGACATAATCCTCTGGGATATTCGGCAGTTCAAAGTTGACCACATGGGGCAACTGGTCGATATCGAGTCCGCGCGCCGCAATGTCGGTGGCCACTAGCACAGTAACCTTGCCGTTTTTGAAACCCGCTAAAGCCAAGGTTCTTGCCCCTTGGCTTTTATCGCCATGCAACACCCCCGTGTCGATACCGTCGCGCTCCAATTGTCGGGCCAAACGGTCCGCGCCGTGTTTGGTGCGCACAAACACCAAAACCTGTTTCCACCGTCCGCTGCCAACTAGGTACGAAAGCAGTTCGCGCTTCTTCTCCTTTTCGACTGCATAAACGACTTGATTGACAAGTTCTGCCGCCGCGTTTCGTCTGGCAACTTCGATAGTAACCGGCGCATGGAGAATTTGCCCTGAAAGAGCGCGGATTTCATCGGAAAATGTTGCCGAAAACAATAAGTTTTGCCGTTTGCGAGGCAGCAGGTTGATGATCCTGCGCACATCGTGGATGAAGCCCATGTCCAGCATACGGTCAGCCTCATCCAACACAAGTATCTCAACCTGGGAAAGATCCAATGCCCTCTGACTGACAAGATCCAAAAGCCGGCCCGGAGTCGCCACTAGAATATCCACACCTCTACGCAGACGCTCGATTTGCGGGCTTATGCCCACCCCGCCAAAAACCACGGTGGCACGAAGGGGAAGGTATTTGCCATAAGTTGTCACGCTCTCGTGGATCTGGGCTGCCAGTTCGCGGGTAGGTGTCAGCACCAGTGCCCGAACCATGCGCTTTGCACCCGGTGCGGTAGGTGTCTCGTTGAGCAATTGCAACAATGGGAGTGTAAAGCCGGCAGTTTTTCCTGTGCCGGTTTGGGCGCCAGCCAGCAAATCTTTCCCGTTAAGAACAACGGGGATGGCTTGTTTTTGCACCGGGGTGGGGCGTTCGTAGCCCTGTTCAGAAACGGCGCGCAACAATTCGGCACTGAGGCCGAGTTGGGAAAAAGACATTAATCACCTTGTCGAATAAATAAAGATTGCAGCACCTGCCGGAATAATTCCGGGCCGATCCAGGCGGTAAAAGAGGACGCAGCGAGTTCGCCGGAAGGGGGAAGCATAATGCGAGGGAGGAAAACGCCGACAGGCCAGACGGGCGAAATATGTCTAGAGTATAGCCTAATTCTAAGCTTTCTGCACCAAAAGGTGAATTGCTGAAGCAATTCACCTTTTGGTATAACCGGCGCATCTACCGTAAAAGTGTGTGGTTTTCCGCTGCAACACCCTGTTAGGCTTTTCCGCCATCATGGCCCCGGATACCGCAAGCTCTAACCGGGCTGGCAAAATTTGCAATAGTTAATTGTCGTCAACCTCCAGGTATGAAGTTCCGCTCGCGTATTTAAAAATCTGTAATTTTTTAACTATTTCGTCTTCAATTTTAACATACGCGTAGAGTGTAGAGTCACTCTCATCATATGGGTGTCTTTCATCTTCTTTGATTACTATGTCAATCCGTTCTCCGGCTTCATCAATAAACCAGTCCTCTCCAAATTCTACTTCTTCGGTTTCTTCTTCATATACTGCATTCACTAGAGTGCATCCATCAAAATACAGAATGGTTCCATTAAAATCGATGGAATATTGAGCATTCTCCATTGTTTTCTCCTATTGCCTAATGATGAGTGGTGGGTTACGGTGCGCGTCAAGCCCGGTGATAAAAAAATTTTATTTCGTATTTCCCGTGGCAGGGCAGACGCCTAGATAGCTTGCATGAATTTTGTTCTGCATATCTATTTTTTCTTCCCCTCCCATCGTCACATCAAGGGTTCCATCCAAAGAAGTGGCTGTGAAGCTTACTTGGCCGTGACCTTTTAGCCCTAAGGTTCCAGCGCAAGAGACATCAAACGTTAGCGTATTGCCCGAATATTGCCGGTTCAAAATATCACAGCCAGTGGCCCCGGAAGAACTCATGCCAAGCAGAAGTTGGTCGGGATTTTGCGCGTCGGATGCGGTCAGGCATTGGCTTAATTCAAAAGGTTGAGGTTTCCAATCAGGCGTAGCCGCCACCCCCGATTCCATGCTGATCTTCCAAAACCCTGGGGTTATATCCTCTACGGAAAAGCTATTTGTGGTCACGGCGACTAGGCTAAGCGCGGTTAGTTTTATCAGTTTCTTCATGGCTTTCCCCTAATAATTTTTTGGACTCAAGCTTCGATGAAAACCCGCGTTCCCGTTGTAACGCTATCGAACAAATCCAAGATATCCAAACTTTTCATGCGAATGCAACCGTGTGACTGAGGTAGACCGGACACTCCATGGTCGGGGCTGCCATGAATGTAAATGTAACGGCTACCGGTGTCAACCTCGCGGTAACGATTGAAACCCGGTTCCATCCCACTTAGCCAGAGTATCCTGGTCAATATCCAGTCACGCTCTGGATTTTTCGCAGCCAAATGGGTATCGTAAATCTCGCCAGTGGGCCTCCTGCCCACGAACACGGTATCACATGGCTCGCCCCTGCCGATTTTGGCGCGGATTGTGTGCCATCCACGTGGGGTGCAGCCGGAATTTTTAAGCTCGCCCGGCCCGTTTTTGGCCGTCGAAACCGGATAGTATTTTATGGCAACACCGCTCTTGATTACCTTCAATCGTTGGTCGGGGATGCTGACATGGAGAAAAATATTGGGGGTTTCCATAAAAAAATACTCTTGACCAAATTAAGTTAGCACTACCAGCAATTCTCATTTTGAGACAAAGCGTGAAAGATAGCCCGTCATTCCGGCAGGGATTGCCGGAATCCAGTCGCCATGGAGGGCAACAAGCCCCCAAGTGTTTTATCCAAGCAATTTGCCAGCCCGGAGTTTCACCTCCCTGTGTTCTGGATACCGGCAATCCCTGCCGGTATGACGGCGTTTTAGCCAAATGAGAATTGCTGTAGCACTATTTCTCAAACAACGCGATGGATTCCACATGGGCAGTATGGGGGAACATATCCATGACACCGGCTTTCACCAAACGGTATCCTAGTTCGTTGACGAGAAAACCGGCATCGCGGGCCAAGGTCGATGGATTGCAGGAGACATAAACGATACGGCTTGCGGACCATTGGCCCGCAAGGCCAAGGATTTCCAAGGCACCCGCACGGGATGGGTCGAGCAATACCTTGTTGTATCTGCGAGTTGCCCAAGGCGACGAGTCCTGCGGATGGGTCAAGTCAGCGACATGAAAAGCCACATTGTCCAAGCCGTTGTCCAGTGCATTTTGCCTCGCCCGTGCCACAGCCGCCGCCCCGCCTTCGATGCCAATCACATGGGCCGCTTTGCGTGCCAAGGGCAGTGTGAAATTGCCGATGCCGCAGAACAA
This sequence comes from Candidatus Methylumidiphilus alinenensis, assembly GCA_003242955.1. GTDB lineage: Bacteria > Pseudomonadota > Gammaproteobacteria > Methylococcales > Methylococcaceae > Methylumidiphilus > Methylumidiphilus alinenensis. The sequence continues at coordinate 12,407 of QJPH01000573.1, read as the reverse complement.
ATCCAGAATTTCATCATTGGGTTGCGGGTCCAATGCTTCCAAAACCCGGTGAACCATTTTACGGTTGATTGCCGCATTCACTTGAGTGAAGTCGGTGGGCTGGAAGCGGAACTCAACCCCGCTTTCCGGCAGTGAGTAGCCCAATAGCGGAGGGTTCTCCGGCCATACGGCGAAGATTGAATCCGGTCCTTGGGGTTGTAAGTAAATGTCAAAGCCGAAATTTTGGCCGAACTTGCACATCATTTCCAAATCTGCTTGATTTGGTGTTTGCAACACTCTAAACACCAAGGCGGTGCGTTCATCACCCACCGCGACTTCGATTTGCGGAACCCGTTCCTTAATGCTTAATGCGGCAATCAACTCCGCCAAATCGCGCAGATGTTCGCCTACTCGAGGGTGCAGCACCGGGCAGAATTCGATTTCGGCAAGAAAGGCACTGGCCTTTTCGCGGAAACCGACCAACACCTTGCCCTTCTTAGCCACCCACTTGACCCCTAGGCGGGCTTTGTGGCGGTATCCCCAATGTGGGCCCGTCAACGGCGGCCAGATTTCCCCAGGCTCTACCTTACCGATCCTGCGGAACTGCTCCATCAGCAAATTTTGCTTGGCGACGATCTGCCTGGCTTCGTCCAAGTGTTGCAGGCTACAACCGCCGCAGACACCAAAGTGCGGGCAATTGGCCTCGATCCGTTCAGGGGCAGGTGTGATGACCCTGTCGATCCGGGCTTCGGCGTAATCACGGTGGATGTCGGTATAGATGAACTCGACCTCCTCACCCGGCAAGGCACCATCGACAAACACCGCTTTGCCATCCACATGGGCAACGCCCCGCAAGTCGTGGGCAAAGGATTCGATTTGAGCGACGACTGGGGTCTTGGGCAGGGATTTACGGTTTGGGCGTTTGGACATACAGGTTTTTAAATATCAGCTCAATTTCTTTTTCAGCATGAATGTGCTACTTTTATAGCACATTCTCACTCATAAAAAAAGGTGAAACATGATTACCGTCAATATTCGCAAACAAGGCGGTGCGGCCATCATGACCATTCCGGCCGATGTGCTCAAGATACTCAATGCCGAGGTTGGCAGTGTTCTTGAGATAGAAGTGGAAAACGGGGCGTTCACCGCCCGACCCATAAGCCAGCAAACCCGCAAGCGTTATACCTTAGCGGAGCTAATGCAGGGCATAACCCCAGAGTCCATGGAAGCACTTAACGCCGAAACCGTCTGGGCGCGGGAAGGTGGGCCGGTCGGGCGCGAACTGGCATGAGCAAACGCCATTTGCCGCAAAAAGGCGATGTGTACTGGATAGACCCAAATCCTATCGCTGGACGGGAGATAAAAGACCGGCATCGCTTCGTGGTCATCACGCCAAAAGAAATCAATGCGCTTGGGGTTGCCATGACGGTTCCTGTCACCAGTGGCGGAATTGCCGCCAGGGAAACCGGCTTGACCGTCCCCATCACCGGCCACGACACCAGCGGCGTGGCCGTTTGCAATCAAGTCCGCTCCTTTGACATTGATGCCAGGGTGCGCGCCGGCACCGCCCGTTATATTGAAACACTAGACGTGGCGATGATTGAAGAAATTGTCAGCCGAGTCATTAGCGTGATCGACCCGGTGGGGTGATTTTGCTATTTTGCTGACTACTTGTTCATGCGCTCTTACTATCAATGACTTGGTGTCTTATTTGGTGAAAGCATTGTATTGAGCGATCAATCCGATTAGGCTAATGCAATTTAAGGGGAACACTGATGTCGAGTGATTCGCTGTTACAGGTCGATGCTGATGCACTGTTTAGAATGGAAAAGATCAAGGTAAACAATGATAGATGGCCCTTTCCGGATTTAGGGGGTCATATTGAAATCCCATTGTGCTCAGATGATCAGCGAGAGCATTTTTTCTTGGACATTAGTCGTAAACGAATCGCCCTCACAACAAAATATCAAACGCGCGCACGAAAAACCATAGTGCTTGCGCGTTTGGACTTTAACTCGCCTCATCGTAACCCGGATGATTCCGAAGTAGGTGTACCACATCTTCATCTATATAAATAGGGTTACGGTGATCGCTGGGCATATCCGATACCTGACGGTTTATTGAGCAAACCTCATGGTAAGCGTTCACTCCCCCTGGGAGCGCGGGCGTCTCGCCTGCTGAATTGGCGGCCAAGATGGCCGCGCTCCCAGGAAAAGGCAGGGGAGGTGAACGCTTACACCTCATGATGCTTGGCAAAATTTGCTGGACTTCATGAAGTACTGCATGATTGTTGATGCGCCTTATATAGACTGGGGGTTATTTACATGGTCCAACCTGCAATCTTAATCGAAAATTACTACAAGTGGCTTAAGCATAAAACAAGTTTGAAGCAGGTCAATGGCTGGGAAGAGATTACAACTCCTTATTTTGATCGCCATAATGACTATATTCAAATCTATTTGAAAAAAAAGGGAGATGACTTCATTATAACTGATGACGGCTATACTATTACTGACTTAATACAGTCTGGATGTGCAATAGATTCTCCTAGGCGAAATGCCCTTTTAAAATCTACAATAAATGGTTTTGGGGTTCGACTATCTAATGAATCCATCGAGGTTACAACGACCCAAGACAATTTTCCGGTCAAAACACACAACTTAATTCAAGCGATTTTGGCCGTAAACGATTTATTTTATGTGGCTAAATCTAACGTAGAAAGCTTCTTTTTTGAAGATGTAGCATTATGGCTTGATGAATGTGATATTCGTTATACTCAAAAAGTAAAATTCGCAGGGAAAAGCGGATATGACCATTTGTTCGATTTTGTCATACCAAAGTCAAAGACACAACCTGATCGGATTCTTCGTATATTAAATAATCCAAGTAAGGATAATGCACAGGCTATAGCTTTTGCTTGGATAGATACAATGGAACTACGTCCGCCCAAGTCGGCTGCATTTAGCATATTAAATGATAGAGAAAAGCAAATTACTTCAGGTGTTTACGATGCTCTTCGTAACTATGAAATATCGCCCATTCAATGGTCTAAAAGGGAAGAATTTAGAGAAAAGTTAGCGGCTTAGCGTCTTGCTTCATGGTACTTTTGATGGTTTAAAATTTACGAAACTACTTAGCTTTCTATTAGCCAAGGTTGAATCGACTTTTCTAAGGCATCCCGCAATAGAAAATTTTATGCGGCGCTACGGGCTGAATTTCAAACCCCGTCGTGCCCATTTAGTTATACCCCGGTCCGCTTCATAGCGAGCCGCACCAGAGACCGTGAACGCGAACGGTGCAGTTCGTTCCTCACCGCACCTTAATGCGTTTCGCATCATTTGGTTGTATTTCCAGCCCCAAAGCATTTGCTACTTCATAAGAAATCCTCTTGTTCTCCTCTAGGGGTATTGAAAGCCACTCGGTCATTTTATTAAGGCCAGGGAAATGACTTTCCAGAAATTCGGCAATCTTGTCCGTAGAGAAACCAACGGGTATCTGACCATTTTTATTTGGCATCTTGGACGGTATCTTAACCTCTGTGAGGCACAGGGCCAGCGTTTTAAGTGTATGACAACGTTCTCCTGTGTAAACAAAGAAAAACAGTTCAGGTAGTGCGGAGATGAGTATGGGCACATAACGTCGCACCTCATCTATTTCATACAGTTCACGCGAGTCATCGTCGTACCCGTGGAAGCTAATATGGAATGGTGATGTTCCAATTTTTGCCGGCTCTTGATGTCTCCGTTGGATCAAATTCTACCCAGTAACAAACATGTGATGACGGATTGCATATGACGATCAGAACTGGCGTTGGGTAGTTAGCTAAATAGTTGAAATGCTTCTGCTCGCCCCGGTAGACATAACCCCATTGGTTCTTTTCCTGGAAAAAAGATTTGCCATACTTTATCTGCATGGCAATAATTTGGCCCGTAACTGACCCATCATCAAGAATCAAATCAACCTGAGCGTCGATACCGAAATCGTGCTCCTGGTGGTTTCTCTTGAACAGCCAGCCAAGTTCCTCGTGGACGACTCGTGAGACGAGGTCAATCCCGTCATTGCCTGTCCGGGCGGCCTTGCTGTAAGTTGGATAGCCTTGCTTCATAATCTCTTAACGGTGTATTCGGCCTTTAGTGCCGTAGGGCAGCAACCCTTTGCCGCCAATGATAAACAAAGTAATCAGACGGCATTTAAAATGCTGTAAGTATGCTCGTTCCCAAGCTCCCGCTTGGGAATGGGTTTCTTGAAGCTCCAGCTTCCCGGAGAACGGCCAAGCAGGAGCTTGCAAGATAAGGGTTCCCAAGCCGGAGCTTGGGAACCAGCCAAAATGCGGGTATGATCTCGATATTATTAGCAGAACCTAAGTTTTTAATTTCTGAACTGATCCATAGTTTGTTATGCCATATCCCTCTTACCTGAGTAAATGACAACTCCTCCAACCAAACCAACTCCCCAATCTCCTCCGGCACTTCTGTCAGACCACAATTTCCAAGGTCTAGGAAAGTGGCACGGGTTTTCTTGTTTTCTTCAATCAAGCGCAAGGCGAGTTCGGACATGGTGTTCTCTTGAAGGTAAAATGCTTCCTGATTAGCAAGATGTTTCAGCTATTCCGTCATTCCGGCATGGACCGCCGGAATCCAGATTGCAGGGATGCCGCCAAACCCATACATACACGCCAACTTAAAAAACGCATTAACCACGGAAAGCACGGAAGGCAAGGAAAAACAACGCTTTACTTCCGTGTAGTCCGTGTTTTTTGCGGGTTTAGTCTTTTTATCTTTTTCAATCAATGGCTTATGCTCTTAAGTTGGCGTATATGGCCCCCAAACCCCGCCGTCCATGGAGCCTGGATTCCGGCGATCCATGCCGGAATGACGGCGTTTTGGGTTTAGCTGAAACAACTTGCTAGTCAGGAAAAACTATAGCAAAATAAGATAAGTAAATTCTTCATCAGTATTCAACCTCTGTATTTCCGCAACCTTGTTTCTCAAAATCAATTCGATATGTCGAACCGAACAATTACCACGCCTGATCCAAACAACTTTGAGTGGATGTGCGTATAAAAGGCTTCTTTCGTGAAAATCGGAATCTTTGCTGACTAGTATAAAGCCATGTTCTTTGGCATATTCCCAAATCACTGGATCAGGTTCGCCTCCCATGCCTAGCCGATCCACATGCGCAGATTCGGGAAATATGTCGCTCAACGCAGCCACTAGCCGAGGCGACAGATTTTCATCAAACAGCAGTTTCATGCATTGATGATGAGTTGGTGCCGTTCACGATCTGCGGCGTAGCTTAAACAAGCGTGAATATCCTCTAATGTCAGATAGTCAAAATCTTCAAGGATTTCTTGCGGTGTCATACCTGAAGCCAAATATTCCAATATATCATAAACGGTAATCCGCAAACCCCGTATACATGGCTTACCGCCGCGCTTATCCGGTTCTATGGTGATAATGTCTTTATAATTCATATTTTCCTCTTACAGCGTTTTCTACATCAAATAGTTACTGGATAAATCTTATGCGTTTGCGAAGACTTCCATCCGATCAGAGACTTGTGCTATTGCTTACCTCTATTTTTAGTAACTATTAGAAAATGAAAACGGGCCTTGGTCATCGTTCAGCCCGATTGGGTGAGTCCGTAGCCCGGATGGAGCCGCTTGCGGCGTAATCCGGGTTTTGTGGTCGGCATCCACCCGGATTGCGCCGCAAGCGGCTCCATCCGGGCTACGACACTCAATGTACATCCATGTCGGCAACCCTTTGCCGCCAAGGATAAACAAAGTAATCAATTGACATTAAAAACGCTGTATGTCCAAAATCGGCTATTTCTTCATCGCCTTTGCAAACGCATCGGCAAAAGTCCCTTGCGGCTTGGGCTGTTCCGCCGCTCGTTTGTCTTTTTTCCCGCTGCCAACTGTGCGCGTTTGAGCGGAAGCAGTGGGCGAAGCGGTATTTTCGCGCGGCACTTCGGCTTCTTTCTTCATGCTCAAGGCGATGCGTTGGCGCTGCACATCAACCTCCAACACTTTGACCCGCACCATGTCGCCGGTTTTGACCACTTCGCGGGGGTCTTTGATGAATTTGTCGGCCAGATGCGAGATATGCACCAAGCCGTCTTGATGTACGCCGATGTCCACGAACGCACCAAAATTGGCGACATTGGTGACCACACCCTCCAACATCATGCCAGGTTTCAGGTCGGTGATTTTTTCCACGCCTTCCATAAACTTGACCGATTTGAACTCGGGGCGCGGGTCGCGGCCCGGCTTTTCCAGTTCTTTCAAAATGTCGGTCACAGTAGGCAAGCCGAAACGCTCATCGACGAAGTTCGAGGCGTTGATGCCGCGAAGATAGCCTGCGTTGCCGATCAGTTCCCGGATATCCTTGCCCATCGTGCCGACAATTTTTAGCACCACAGGATAAGCCTCGGGGTGGACGGCGGAGGCATCCAGCGGGTTGTCGCCGTCCATGACGCGCAAAAACCCCGCTGCTTGCTCGAAGGTCTTCTCGCCAAGCCGGGAGACCTTTTTTAATTGCTCGCGGTTTTTAAACGACCCGTGTTGGTTGCGGAATTCAACGATATTGCTGGCGATGGTTTGCGACAGGCCAGAGATATATTTAAGCAACGCAACGGAAGCGGTGTTCACGTCCACGCCGACGGCGTTGACGCAATCCTCCACCACCGCGTCTAGGCTGCGGGCCAGTTGCGACTGGTTGACGTCGTGCTGGTATTGGCCAACACCAATCGACTTGGGGTCTATCTTCACCAATTCTGCCAACGGGTCTTGCAGGCGGCGGGCAATGGATACCGCGCCGCGCAAGGACACATCCAAATCAGGGAATTCTTTCGCTGCCAGTTCTGAAGCCGAATAGACCGAAGCACCGGCCTCCGAAACCGTAATCTTGGTGATGCCCAGTTCGGGATGGCGTTTCATCAAATCGGCAACTAACTGGTCGGTTTCCCGTGACGCGGTGCCGTTGCCGATGCTGACCAACTGCACCCCATGCAACTTGATGAAATGGGCCAGGATGGCGATGGACTGGTCCCATAGGTTTTTCGGCTGGTGTGGGTAGACCGTTGCCGTGTCTAACAGTTTGCCGGTGGCATCGACGATGGCGGCTTTCACGCCGGTGCGGATGCCGGGGTCTAGGCCCATGGTTGCTTTAGGCCCGGCAGGCGCTGCCAGCAACAAATCTTGCAAATTTTTCGCAAAGACGCGGATGGCTTCTTCCTCGGATGCTTCGCGTAGACGCTGTTTCAAATCCAAGTCGATGCGGGTCAGGGTTTTGACTTTCCACGAAAAATGCACTGCGTCCAATAGCCAGCGATCCGCCGGACGGCCTTGGTCTTGAACGCTAAACGCACGGGCGATGATGGACTCGCAGACCGAATGGCCTGCTTCCTCATCCTTGGCGATGTGGAGGTGGATGTTCAGCACATCCTCGTTGCGGCCCCGCAACAGAGCCAGTGCGCGGTGGGAGGGGATTTTTGCAATCGGCTCGGCAAAGTCGAAATAATCCCTAAATTTAGCGCCCTCGTTTTCCTTGCCTTCGACCACTGTTGAAGCGAGGATGCCCTCGTGCCAAATTCGCTCGCGCAATTCGGCCAGCACGGCGGCATTTTCGGCAAAACGTTCCATCAGTATCTGCTTCGCGCCTTCCAGCGCAGAAGCCACATCCGGCACACCCTTTTCGGCATTGATGAAGGCCAGGGCTTCGGTTTGCGGAACTAGGGTGGGATTGGCGAGTAGATTGTCCGCCAAGGGTTCCAACCCGGCTTCTCGGGCGGTTTGCGCTTTGGTGCGGCGCTTCGGTTTATAGGGTAAGTAAAGGTCTTCCAGCAGGGTCTTGCTATCGGCGGCAAGAATGTCTTGCTCCAGTTCCGGGGTCAGTTTTCCTTGCTCCCTGATACTGGCAAGGATAGCGTCCCGGCGTTCGTTTAGTTCGCGCAAATAGCCCAGCCGCTGTTCCAAGGTGCGCAACTGGGTGTCGTCCAGCCCTTCCGTGGCTTCTTTGCGGTAGCGGGATATGAACGGAACCGTCGCCCCCTCGTCCAGCAAATCAACGGCGGCTTGGACTTGCCGCTCCCGTACACCCAATTCTTCCGCGATACGTGCAATGACATCCATACAGCTTAGATACCTAAGGTTAGTGAAAGGGGTGTATTCTAACAAGATCGGAGGAGAAGATGCGGGGTTGTAGTTTCTGGTGTCAGCAATTCTCAGTTTGGGCCAGAAACAATATATGTAAACTCGTCATTTCGGCATCCCTGCCGAAATGACGGGTCTTTGATCCAAACTGTGAATTGCTGTTCTGGTGATGAGATGATGTGCCTTGCGCCGCAAAATTCGTTAAAATACCTACATAAAATGACATTTCATGAAAATGCATCCAAAAAAACAATACCTTCGCCAATATCGTGCAAGACCGCCTATTTTGGCACAGAACCGCCGATCTAAGGGCCAAGCTGGTGCTTGGCGTTCCCAATGGGAGTGCCAAGCACCAGCTTGGCGAAAGTATTGAAAATACGATGTTTTTTTGTTCCTGTCCCCTCGCCCTAAGGAGGGAGACCGTCTTTGCCCCGCTCCAGCGGGTATGCGTCGCTAAAGCGCCTAAATCAGCTTTCTCACGCTGGAGCGTGGGAACGAGGTCACTTCAAACCATGTCCCTAGAACAATTTTTTGCCATGGGCGGTTACGCCTTTTATGTTTGGACCGCTTACGCTGTAGCCTTTGCTGTCCTTGTTTTCAACCTAATTCTGCCCCTGCGTCGCAAAACCGAGGTGCACAAAAGCATCGAACGTTTGTTTAAGCTAGAGAGGCCCAGACCATGACGCCACGCCAAAAACGCATGGTTTTAGTCGGGTTGATTTTGGCCGGAGTGGCGGGGGCGGTCTTTTTAGCCCTCACCGCCTTCCAAAAGAATCTGCTGTATTTTTACACGCCCAGCCAAGTGGCTGCGGGCGAGGCACCCAAAGACTATACATTCCGCGTCGGTGGCTTGGTCGTCCAAGGTAGCGTAAAACGTTCGGAAGGTGTCACTGTGCGTTTTGATGTCACTGACGGTGCAGCCACCGTGCCGGTGACTTACACCGGCATCCTGCCAGACCTGTTCCGCGAGGGTCAGGGTATTATTTCGATTGGCAAAATGAACGGCCAGGGTGTATTTGAAGCCTCGGAGGTGTTAGCCAAACATGATGAAAACTACATGCCGCCGGAAGTGGGTGAAGCCCTGAAGAAAACCGGCAAAATGCCACCTACGACCTACAAGGATTACCGCAAATGATCGCCGAACTTGGACATTTTTCTTTGGTCATGGCCTTGATGATGGCCCTGCTACAGGCCATTTTCCCGCTGTGGGGCGCACAGCGCGGCGTGGCCCTGTGGATGGCGATGGCAAGACCCTTGGCACAGTCACAGTTCTTATTTTTGCTGACAGCTTTTGTGTGCCTGACGGTTTCCTTCATCAACAATGATTTTTCCGTGCTGTATGTGGCCGAGCATTCCAATAGTTCGCTGCCCTTGTATTACCGCATCACGGCGGTGTGGGGGGCGCATGAGGGTTCCATGTTGCTGTGGGCTTTTATCTTAGGGTTGTGGACCTTCGCCGTGACCTTGTTCAGTCGCAGTTTGAGCGAGGAAATGCTGGCACGGGTCTTGGGTGTGATGGCATTGATAAGCATCGGCATTGAGTTGTTCATCCTGTTCACCTCCAACCCATTCGACCGCATCGTGCCTGCCCCGGTGGATGGCAATGACATGAATCCGTTGTTGCAAGACTTCGGCATGACCATACACCCGCCGATGCTGTATATGGGGTATGTGGGCCTGAGCGTGGCCTTTAGTTTTGCCATTGCCGCCTTGCTCGGCGGGTCTTTGGATTCGGCTTGGGCGCGTTGGTCCCGGCCTTGGACCTTGGTGGCTTGGATATTCCTGACTTTCGGCATCACGCTAGGTTCTTGGTGGGCCTATTATGAACTCGGCTGGGGCGGTTGGTGGTTTTGGGACCCGGTGGAAAACGCTTCGTTCATGCCCTGGTTAGTGGCAACCGCCCTTTTGCATTCCTTGGCGGTCACTGAGAAGCGCGGTGCGTTCAAAGTTTGGACGGTGCTGCTTGCCCTGTTTGCCTTCTCTTTGAGTCTGTTGGGCACCTTCTTGGTTCGGTCAGGCGTGTTGACCTCGGTCCATGCCTTCGCCTCCGACCCTACCCGCGGATTGTTCATCCTAGTGTTTCTCGGCGTGGTGGTCGGCGGGTCGCTATTGCTTTATGCCCTACGCGCACCGATGGTGAAGGACAACGCCCATTATGATTTTGTCTCCAAGGAAAATCTGCTATTGCTCAACAACATTTTGTTGGTTACGGCTTCGGCCAGTATTTTACTGGGGACGCTTTACCCTCTGGTGCTGGATGCACTGGGCCTAGGCAAGATTTCAGTTGGCTCTCCGTATTTCACCGCCGTGTTTGCACCCGTCATGGCCCCAATGTTTTTGCTGGCCGGCATTGCGCCGATGTTCGCTTGGCGGCAAGCCGACCCAGTGCGCATTTTCAAGCGGATCGGGCCGGTTTTCCTAGCCTCGTGGGTGATGGGCATAGGCTTGGTTGCGGTGTTTTTCAAAGCCGACGACATTAAAGCCATGGCCGGTTTGGGCATGGCGATCTGGCTGGCTGCCGGTGCGTTATTGTCGCTCTATTCTCGCGTGAGCCTGCGGGCCAATTTCTGGGACGGCTTGCGCAGCCAGTCACCTAGCGTTTATGGCATGACCTTGGCCCATCTGGGCGCGGCGGTGTTTTTGGTCGGCGCGGTGCTGTCCAATCAATACAGCGTGGAAACCATCGTTCGCCTTGCACCGGGGGAGTCCACTGAACTTGGCGGTTATCGGTTCAAATTCGAGGGCGTGACCGAAGTGCCTGGACCCAACTACCGCGCCAAAGAGGGCAGTTTCCAAGTATTCAAGGGCGAAAAGCAAGTAGCCGAACTCAAGCCGCAAAAGCGCATTTACAAGGTCCAGCGCAATACCATGACTGAAGCGGCGATTGATCCAGGGCTGTTGCGGGATTTGTATGTCGCTTTGGGAGAACCCATGGACAAAGGTGCCTGGAGTGTCCGGGTCTATGTGAAGCCTTTCATCCGCTGCATTTGGCTAGGTGGGTTGTTCATGATGGCGGGTGGCTTGTGTTCCGTGGCTGACCGGCGTTATCGGCTGGCTTCCGCTGTGGTTAAAGAACCGGCTGGCGGGATGGAAGCCAAGGGAGTCGCATAGATAACCCTAAGTAGACCGAAGCCCGTCGTTTCGGCAGGGATGCCGAAAACCAGGCCATGGAGGGTAACTCGTCGATTTCGCAAGTGCTTGATTCACGCAGCCGGACGGGATTTATCATACCGTCCATAACGTTTTATCGTTTGGCAGGCAGGGTTGCGCACACAAAACGTAAGCGACGGGGTTGCAAAAAAATCGCGCCGGGGCTACGCCCCGGACCCCAAAAGCATCAAAGAGCCAAAGCACAAAGAACAAAGCTCAAAAATCCCTGGCGAGCCGAAAGCCGAGGTAGCTGTCGGCTACATCGAACCTGATACGGAAGCCCGAACGCAGGCCCCGCGGGACGCCGACCCAAGAGCCGCCCCGAACCACCCGGAGCTTGCAATCACCCTGACTGGCTTCCAACCAAGCCGAGCCATCCGCCGGTGCGCCAGTATAATCTTTATGCCAGCAGTCCGCCGTCCATTCCCAGGCATTGCCTAGCATATCGTAAATGCCCAGCAGCGTAGGGCGGAAACTCGCCACCGGTGCGGTGTAGGCATAATGATCCGTGCATGAAGCATAGGTCCAATCAGCCCCCAACTCGGACTTTGCCGTTTGGTCTGCCCCATTGGCATAATCGCACTGTTGCTTGCCCTCGGAATCGTCCCCCCAATAGCGGGCCGTGGTGCGATGGCGGTCTATAGCCGGGGTGGCGCGGACGGCATATTCCCATTCCGCTTCAGTGGGCAAGCGATAATGGGCTCCGGTGCGTCGTGAAAGCCAATGGACATAGGCCAAGGCATCGGCATGGGTGACGCAAACGACCGGGTGATGGTCGGTTTGTGGAAACTCCGGCTGCCGCCAGTGGCTACCCTTGCGCTGTTCAAATTTTTTCAAGGATGAATTCCAAACTTTGCAGCCCTTGGCATCGGGTTTTTCCGCCTCGGTCACATAGCCGGTTTCCTCGACAAAGCGGCGGAACTGCCCGACGGTGACTTCGCAGCGGCCCATGGCGAAGGGCTTGCGGAGGGTGACCCAGTGTTGCGGCCCTTCGTCATCATACCGACTTGGCTCGTTTTTTGGGGTGCCCATGCGAAAATGCCCCGGCGGCAACACGACCATCGCCGGGGCCAAGTCGTTATGTTGGTCAATGCAGGCGGCAGAGTCGCGTTCGGGGGTGGGG
>QJPH01000346.1 GCA_003242955.1 Candidatus Methylumidiphilus alinenensis | reverse complement strand
CCTTTGGCGCCGACATTTTCTTTGACGACCAAAAAGGCCATTGCGAATCGGCCAGCCGCCATGTACCGACAGGCCATGTACCCCACGGTATCGCTAACCGCTAATCAAGAGAAAAAGGATTTCACTTTGGTCAACGAATCCTTGAAACCCTCCTGCAAGCCCGACCATTTCTCTTCAGCCTCATCCTTGATTTCATCCCACAGATGGTCGGCTGAAGCAATGGCCTCTTCCAATTTAGCCTCGCCTTCTTTTAGCTTGGCTTGGAGTTCCGGCAGATGCTCCTCGAACTTTAACTTCAAGTCACCCGTCGCTTCTGCGGCTTTCGCCTGCAATGATTCAAGGTCGCCTTTCAATTCTTCGATTTGTTGCTTGGCCTTATCAATGTATTCGTCTTTTGTGGACTTTGCTGCACCCACAACGTCTCCGGTTATATCCGCGACTTTATGCTGCAAGGCGTCAAGACCCTCTTTCACATCATCGACAACACTGTCGGCTTTAGTCAGCAAACTACCAAGACCATCCTTAATTTCGCCGGCTTGGTCTTTTGCATTGTCGATTAATTCGTCTTTTGTACTCATAAAAATCACCATTCTTGTTGTTGGAGTGCCAATGCTGGCATAAAAAAGGCGTAGAGGCAAATACAGCGTCTTTGGAACGCGGTAATAGGCAATTTGTACGGCGCAATACGCGGCTAATAAGGCCGCTATTGCGCCCTTGGCACTTACCCATCCAAAACCAAGCCCTTCGGTAACGTAATCTCCATCGCAATCGGCAGATGGTCGGAGCAGGCGAAATTGATCGCCCACAGCTTGTCCACTTGGATTTCCGGTGTCACCATTATATGGTCTAGCATGATGCGGGGCCGCCAACTCGGAAATGTCTTGACCTCAAACAATGGATCGCACAATCGGGTCGAACGGGAAAGATAGCGAATCTCCGGGGAATCATGGGTACAGTTCAAATCACCCATTAGGATCACATGGGGCAAATCGCGGATAATTTCGGCAATAAAGGCCAACTGTTTCATGCGAGCGTTTCTGCTGAGCGCAAGATGCATCACGCATAAATGCAGGGAACTGTCAGTTTCGTTGCCAAAGCGAGCCACTAAAGCACCTCTGCCGGGCATTCCCGGCAAGCTGTAATCATCAATCGCGACCGGCTTCAACCGACTCAACAAGCCATTGCTGTGCAGGGCAATATTACCAAAGCGCCGGTTGACTTGGTTGTGCCAATGCGAAAAACCGGCTGTATGGGCGAGATATTCCGCTTGAACGATGAAATGACTGCGCGACCCACCGCCATCGACCTCCTGTAGTCCGACGAGGTCGAAAGGCGCTAACAGCTTGGCAATTCGGTTGAGATTGCCGATGCGCCGGTTGCTGGGGAACATATGCCGCCAGCCACCGGTGAGATACTCATGATAGGCCGAGGTATTGATGCCAGTCTGGATGTTAAAACTGGCAAGCTTCAGGCGAAGAGCCGTCATTTTGAATGTTTTGCGGCACTTTCTTGCTTGATTAAAGCGTTGAGCGTTTCGATCATCATTTCGAAGCTTTTCGCCTTGCCCGCGCCAATCCGGTATTTACCATTGACAATCAACGTGGGCGTTCCATCAATACCGTAACTAGGTGCCAAGGCTTCGGCCTGACGCATCTTCGCATCAACCGCAAAAGATTTATATGCCTTACGGAAATCTTCCTCTTTTACACCGTGGGCGGAGAAGAATTTTGCCAGGTCGGCTTCAGACTCTAGGGTTTCTTTCTTGTTCTGAATGGCATCGTAAAAATCTTCATGAACCTTGTCCAACACCCCTAGGCTTTCCGCAGTGAAAAATGCCTTGGCATGGGCCGCCCAATGGGGGTTGAAAATGGCTGGCTGGCGAATAAACACCACATTTTCAGGCTTGGTTTTCAACCAATCTTTGATATAGGGTTCAAAGTGGTAACAATGGGGGCAGCCGTACCAAAAAAACTCCAACACCTCGATTTTTGCTGGGTCGTTCGTGGGATGTGCCGGATTAACCACGTCGTAGGGCAGTTCGGCACCCGCCGCCTTGGCCTTGGGGGTTTCTGCGGCCAAACTTGGACCCGTGAATGCAAACAATAAAAAAGCCAGACTCAAAACCGATTTCAGCATTGCCTACTCCGAATGAACAGTGTGTTTTTGTAAAGGAAAAATAAAAGCGGGCCTGCAACAAGGGTGTTATGGCCCGCCAAGAAACTACCTGAGACGCGTATGTCAGTTTAGCTGATGAATCTTCCCAAACAGGGGAAACTATTGCAACCCGGAAACGTAGTCGCTTACCGCATTGATTTCCTCGTCGCTCAAACGGTTTGTGATAGTTTGCATGATCTCGTTGCCTCGCTCGCCAGACTTATAGTCATGCAAACTCTTGCCGACATACGACGAATATTGCCCTCCTAGGGCAGGATAAACCGAGGTCGGATTGCCTTCCCCCTTGGGTCCATGGCAGGCGGCGCAAGCGGGGACCGCCTTGGACGGTATGCCGGTGCGGAAGATTTTTTGCCCCAGGTCATTCTTTTCCGCTTTTTCAGGGATGACTTTGTTTTTGGCAAACCAGGCACTGATATCGGCGATGTCCGCGTCAGTCAGCGACTCTGCCATCGTGTTCATCACCATCTGATCGACGCGCTTCTGCGACCTAAATACCCGCAGTTGTTTGGTCAGATACGAGGGATGTTGCCCCGCCAGTTTAGGGAAAACTGCCGCTGCGGGGTTGCCGTCCGCACCATGGCATCCGCCGCAAGTTTCAGACTTGGTTTTGCCGGCTGCGGCATCGCCCTGAACCGCCGCCGCTGTTTGCTCCGCAAAAGCTTGGGCTGCGACAAAAGACATTGCCAAGCCAATAGCCATTATTGTGTTTTTTTTCATTCTTTACCGCCTCTTGTGATGAAAGCCCTTAATTCTTTGCACGGGATGAAAGCCCCCGCACACTTTAAATTTAACTAGTCAATCAAATACGGGTACACTAGAAAAGTCAACCTAAAATGAGTGCTTTCATGAACCCTCTTTACCATCAAGCCCAATATCTCGTCAGCGCATTGCATTTGAAGGATGCCCCGCCGGATGAAGGCTACGAGTGTGCCTTCGCCGGACGCTCAAACGCTGGCAAATCCAGTGCCATCAACGCGATAACCGGGCAGAATTCGCTGGCACGGACCAGCAAAACGCCAGGGCGCACCCAAATGCTCAACTTTTTCACGCTGGACGAAACGCATCGCTTAGTCGATCTGCCGGGCTACGGTTATGCGAAAGTGCCGGATGCCATCCAGAAAAACTGGGGCAAAGCCATGGAAACCTATCTGGAAAAGCGGCAATCGCTGCGTGGCGTTTTTCTTTTGATGGATATACGCCGTCCGCTGACCGATTTCGACTGGCAAATGATCGAATGGTGCGGACATTGTAACCTACCTATGCATATCGCACTTACCAAAGCCGATAAATTGAGTCGCGGCGCGGCCAAGGGAACGCTGTTAAAAGTCCAGGCGACCTTGCTACGCGAGGTGGGCGAGGCGGAAATATCCCTACAATTGTTCTCCGCACCGGAAAAGCAGGGCGTGGAAGAAGCCCATGTGGCGTTGGACCGGTGGCTGGGGTTGCCATGATGATTCTGCGAAAAGGTCACCATGAACAGGGAGAAATTGGCGAAATTTCCGACTTGCGTTTCCTTGACGTTCATGAAATCTTCCAGCCCCCAGTGCGGTACGGATGCAGACTTGCAACTGTGCTTGGAACGGGGATAGCCCCACATCCTTCCTGTTTTTGTTGACGCTGCCCTTGGGCCTGCCCCGCTTGCCGTGCTTCTCCTTGACGGCTTTCGGCGCACTTTCCTGAACCTCTTCGCGCACCAGTTGTTCTGTGATCAAGGGGTAAGAGGCGCGTGTTTCGACTTGCACCAATGACAGGTTCAAAAAGCACGGGCCGGGGAGCGCCTTCTTGTAAACCGAAGAAAAAAAATGCCCAGCCCATGTGTCTCCTTGCCCGACTTGGTCACGACGACCTCGTCGCCGGTCATCAACCAAACCCCCTTTGCCCCGGCCACATTCTGCTTGATGAGTTGCCAGCGCAACGTCGGCCACTCTATTTTTTCGCCAAAAAAACGCTGCACCGTCCGGTAGCTTCCACCCTTCTCGGCCCAGCGGGACAGGCCCAGCATGGTGACGCGACCCGTCATCGCCAGCACAGCCTCAACGACGATAGCCAACTGGTTCATTGTGCGCTTATTCAAGTGTGGACTCAGTGTGCTTAGGGTTGCTATGATTTCTTTCATGGTCAGATTCGGTTCGGATGTCGGATGTTGTGATAAACCCCCGTATTCTACCTTTTCTGACCATCCATCCTTGTACAACAATTACACCTTTGCCGTCGTTCGTCCCACAGGCTCCATAGTGCCGAAAATTGACACCCAAAATCACTCATGCCGATTGGCGAAGGTATTGTACCTTAAACAACGCATTGACAATCTATCAGGTCATTGACCATTTGTTTTATATCAATGGGGCAAGGCTGTTTCATCACTTGAGCAATACCCCCCATGCCTTCCAGCAACACCAGCAGTTTAAATGCCAAATCTTGTGGATTCATTACTGGTAGCTCCTTGGTTAACTCACGGAAGACATCTAGCTCCCACGTTTTAAATTCAAGGCAGGCATTTTCTATATTTGGGTCTTTGCCGGCAAACTCGCCCATCGCATTGACCGCCAAACAACCGTGAAACTGACTGTTGGCAAACCAGTTGCGGGCAGCATCTTCAAAAATAGCGACTATTTTTTCGCGACTGCTTAGGTCATTTCTGGCTAACAAATCACTTAGACTGCGTTCGTAATTGGCACGGTAAAACTTCAGCACTGCGACGATTAGGTCATTTTTGGCTGGGAAATAAACGTACATCGTACGTTTGGAGACATGGGCCTGGCGCATGATTAAATCGACGCCGGTGGCATAAAAGCCATTTTCGCTAAACAGCTTGAAGGCTGCTTGGATAATTTGTAAACGTTTAATGGATTCTTTGGGTACAGCTTCAATTTCGTTGCTCATGTTTCACTTTTTTGGTTTGGGTGAACCTAGCTTAACAAATACGCAAAAAAAGTAAACCGAATAGTTTACAAAGTTGTTGACAAATAAGACTGATCAGTTTACTCTTTGCGTAAGGTAAACAAATCTGTTTACCCTTTTCACTTAACTTGATTGAGGAATTTACCATGCAAAGAATCAAAGCAGTCACCCAAGCCGAAGGCAAAGCGAAAGAGTTGTTGGATGGCGTCAAAAAAGCGATGGGCTCCACGCCGAATATTTTCACCACGTTTGCCAATGCCCCGGCGGCATTGGAGGGCTATCTTCACTTCAACACCGCGTTAAGCGGCGGCGTGCTGGACAAAAAACTAAGGGAACAATTGGCGGTCACGGTCGCTGGTTTTAACGGCTGTAATTATTGTGCGTCTGCCCATGTTTTCTTGGGTGGCAAAGCCGGTGTCGACAGGGCCGAATTGGCCGCCAATAGCAAAGGCCATTCAGCCGATGGCAAAACCCAGGCGGCGATCAACTTTGCCCGCGCTTTGCTGGAACAACGCGGCAAGGTCAGCGATGACGATTTATTGGCTGTTCGTGCTGCGGGCTTTAGCGAGGAAGAAATTATCGAAATCCTGTCTCATGTCGCTTTGAACACGTTTACCAATTACTTCAACGAAACCGCCTTGACCGCTATTGATTTTCCAGTAGTCGATCTGAAAAACCTGTAACGGAGAAAAACCATATTAACGAGCCTGACCGCTGGCTACATGTGGGCTTGGCGATTGTCATCGTGGTTGCGGGCGTTCTTTCCACGCCAGCCCACTCACGGTTTAAACCCGAATACAGCTAATTTAGAACAGGGCGGGGCTGGCAAAAGTCAGATTCGTCCTTTTTTCTAAAGGCTTACGCCGTGTCGTCAGCCTGACCCTTTTTGGCATAGCGACAGCAGTGTCGCGAAAAGACCAAAGAATTTTCATTTCAAACTGTGTTTATGGAGAAATGCCTGATTTTTCCAGACTTGATGAAAAACCTGCTTGAGACGTTGATTTGCCATCCTAATGGTGAGTGCCGGGTTGTTTTGCGGTAAACTTCCTGCTAAATCCTATTTGCGGAAAAGTTCAAGCAAGACTTTAGCTGGGCATCCAAAACGGCACTTTCCAACCTTGTCTTTAGAAAACCACCCCCTATGAACTCCATAAATAATGGCTCTTAAGAAGTCCGAACTACCGATGCCCAACCGATTTGCCGCATCATCGCTGGGCCGAATGGCGTGGGCAAGACCACTTTCGCACTCAAATACCTGCCGGAAAAGGCAAAATGATGGATATCATTTCTCCAGAAGAACAAAAAATACTTGACTGTTTGACCAATGCGATAGCCGAAGCCTTGGAGCGTAAACGGCGATTGGGGCAATACGCCGTGGTTTGGCGTGACGGTCAGCCGGTAATACTCGAAGGAGAATCACTGTTGTTAAAGCCCACTGCGACCAGACCTGTAGAAGGAGAAACTCATGGAAAACAATGAAAAGTGTCTCCAGTTTTTGGAGGAGCACATCCCCGACCTAGCTGCTGTGGCCTTCAAGCAAGCCTATTGGCAGGCTCTTGCGGAAGGCAGCAGTGTGCTGGAAGTGGAAAATGGCGCGATTGTTGAGGTTTTTCCAGACGGATCGCGCAAAGTCATTAAGCAGATTGGCCCTGCAATTCCCGCCGAGGTCGGTCAGAAACGGATTTCCGCATGAATGTCATTCCGCGCCTAAGGATGTTCGCTGGCCCGAACGGATCAGGGAAAAGCACTCTCAAGTCGGTAATCAGTTCAAATCTGCTTGGTGTGTATATCAACCCGGATGAGCTTGAAAAGGAAATTGGTGAGTTTGATTTCCTTGATCTTGCCTACTATGGAATACACACAACGAGCGATGAAGTCCTTGGCTTTTTCAGGAATGCCCCTTTGCTGGAAAAGGCGGATTTGTTTCACCGGCACACCGCTGCTGAAAACCGACAAGCAAAAAAGCATCGAAGTCTTTGGCCGCTATATCCACACCTACAAATTCGACCAGGCGGTGTGCGAGGGCGTGGTGCTGGATTTGCGCTACGAGGCGAGGGACATCGACCAACACCTGACTTCCAAAGACAGGATCGACCAATGGTTTGAAGCCAAGACCAAGGGCTTGAACGACCTCGCCAAGGCGCAACTGAAACAGAAATGGGGCACGATGCAGCGGGTGCTGTCCAGCCAGTCGCGCTTGGAGTGGATCGTTGCCGATATTTTGTTGGATATGAACGAGAAACCGCGCCTGATGGACGGCCACGGCAATGCCATGCTGGTGGCAGGCAGCATTACCAAGAATTGCGGCTACATCATCGACTACAAAGACCTGTTTAACAGCCTGGAAGGGGCCCGTGACGGACTACACCAGCGGCGCACTGGAGGGTTAGGTAATATCCAATAAAGAACATCCCATCCAAAGGCCAAGCTGGTGCTTGGCGCTCCCAGAAGGAACGCCAAGCTCCAGCTTGGCAAGGTGATTTGCGAAGAAGGTGTTTGTGATTCTCGTGGACAATTCATTTCGGTTTTGGTGGATTCATTATTGGAAATCACCTTACGTCCTGCTGCGCTGGCATCGGGAGCAATTGAAGTCATTGATCCCGCCACTGCTGGAAAAGTGGCAACCGGTTTTGGACGTTCAGAATGAAAAACGATATTGTCATGGGCGTAGTGGTTCATCATTATTATGTGCTTAAAAAAAAATCGGCGGCCCTGCGGGCTGCAAAAAGATAAAAAATAAAAAGGGAAAAAGAACAAAGAGCAAAGCGTTACAATGTCCTGGCAAGACGAAAGCCGTTGAAGTAGTACCGGTAGGCTGGGTTGTACCTGCCCCGGAACGCGGACCGAACGAGACCCGGTATGCTGTACCACGAGCCGCCACGCAACACGCGCCCGCCCGATTCGCATGCCTTGCCGTCTTCCCAGTCGCTGCCATCGACAGGCGCACCTTGGTAGCTGTCATGCCAGCAGTCCGCCACCCATTCCCACACATTGCCTAGCATGTCTTGCAGCCCGAATGGGTTGGCTATAAAACTTCCCACGGGAGCCGTTTTGTCCGCATAGCCGTCGTCGCAGTCAAAGTATTTATCCCGCACATTGGCATAGTTGCAAGCCAGTTTGGGTTCGTCGCCCCAATATCGGGAAGCCGTAGTACCGGCCCGCGCGACATATTCCCACTCTGCCTCGGTGGGCAAGCGGTAATGCTGCCCGGTTTTTTGCGACAACCAAGCGGCATAGGCTAGGGCATCATCCCAACTGACATTGATCACTGGCCGCAACCCCCGGCCCCATCCCTCGTCATTGGGTGGTTTGCGTCCGGTGGCCTTGGCAAACACATCGTATTCGTCAAAAGTGACCTCATAACGACCCAGTGCAAAGCTGACGACCTTCACCGAATGTTGTGGGCCTTCGTCATTCGACCTGCCAGCCTCGCTGTCGGGGGAACCCATCGTAAAGACTCCACCGGGTATGACCACCATTTCCGGCCCTAGGATTTCAGGTTGAAGATTGAAGTTTTCTGGGCTGGGCTGTCGTTCCCAGTGCCGTATTTCTTGGTAGGTAACCCAAGCGACAAGACCCAAGGTGGCCAGTACTAAGAGCCACACCAACCAGCGCAGCGGCTTTTTCAAGCGTTGCCATTGGCGGCGGCGTGTGGGCTTGTCCTCACCCTTTGCCGACCTATTCTGTTCGCTACCATTGACCAATTCCTCTTGCCTGTTCATCGTCAAAACCTAGAACAATAATTAAAAAACGCCGCCGTAGCCCGGATGGAGCCGCACAGCGGCGAAATCCGGGGCGAATTCGGCATGGCGGCGTAACGACGTAGCCCGGATGTAGCCGCGCACAGCGGCGAAATCCGGGGCGAATTCGGCATGGCGGCGTAACGACGTAGCCCGGATGTAGCCGCGCACAGCGGCGAAATCCGGGGCGAATTCGGCATGGCGGCGTAACGACGTAGCCCGGATGTAGCCGCGCACAGCGGCGAAATCCGGGGTGAATTCGGCATGGCGGCGTAACGACGTAGCCCGGATGTAGCCGCGCACAGCGGCGAAATCCGGGGCGAATTCGGCATGGCGGCGTAACGACGTAGCCCGGATGGAGCCGCACAGCGGCGAAATCCGGGGTGGATGGGCATAGCAGTTACGAGAGTTCACCGTAATCATCCTCTAAATTTGCCATGCCAGAACCCCAGTCAGGCGCATAAACACCTGATTTTACATAGCGGTGGAATGTCGAATAAGGCCAGTCTGTAAGCTTTTCGACCCAGCCATGCTTTATGGGATTGTAATGGACATAATCAATGTGATGGGAAAAATCAGCTTCATCGCGAATGGTATGCTCCCAAAACCGCCCCTGCCATAGATCATATTCTCCCCTGTGGTTTTTCCTGATCGGCATTCCCGCCTTCACCAATTGATGGGTAAATTTGCCTTTGATCTGTTGCCACCGGTAAGAATAGGCGGCATCGCCCGGCGGCAAGGTCCAAACCGCGTGTAAGTGTTCTGGCAACACCACCCAAGCATCAATCTGAAAAGCGTGTTCGCGCAAAACCTCCCTTACGGCGGCTCGCAAAACATCTATCTTATCAACCAACAGGGATGATTTTCGATTCTGCAATGTGGCCGTAAAAAAATAGCTGCCACCTTCGACACGGTTTCGGCGATATAAAACCATTTTTCCCCCCCAATAGTACGTAGCCCGGATGTAGCCGCTTGCGGCGCAAACCGGGTAAATCTAGCATAAACCCGGATTACGCCGCCGTGCCTACATCCGGGCTACTCGTGTACTGTTTTTCCCGGATTACGCCGCTGCGCGGCTTCATCCGGGCTACTCGTATTTCGCCCCCCGGATTACGCCGCAAGCGGCTTCATCCGGGCCCAGCAATTCTCATTTTGACAAAGATTGTAAGGGGGGGGTTGGAACCCGCCCCTACGCAGGTAATTTAATTTTAAATTATCAATGTATTATGAACAGGATGCGGAATGTCGATTCGTAGGGGCGGGTTCCAAACCCGCCCGATTTTGTTCAAAATGAGAATTGCTGATCCGGGCTACCCCCTAAAAAGCACAAAGAGCAAAGGGTTATAATGTCCTGGCAAGACGAAAGCCGCCGCCGATGTACCGGTAGTCTGGGTTGAACCTGCCCCGGGACGCGGACCGAACGCTATCCGGTAGGCCGTTCCACGAGCCGCCACGCAACACGCGCCCGCCCGATTTGCATGCCTTGCCATCTTCACTGTCGCTGCCATCGACCGGCGCACCCTGGTAGCTGTCATGATAGCAGTCTGCCACCCATTCCCATACATTGCCCAGCATGTCCTGCAAACCCCAGGCATTGGGTTTGAATTGACCGACCGGGGCAGTGAACGGGAAATTATCGTTACACGCGAAAGTCTGCCATGTAAACGACGGGTGACTCTTTTTTATTTCCTCCACACTGCCCGCGTCGAAAACATTGGCATAGGCACAGGCATCTTTTTCCGCCGGGTCATCGCCCCAGTATCGCCTAGTCTGGGTTCCCGCCCGTGCCGCGTATTCCCACTCCGCCTCGGTCGGCAAGCGATAGGCTTTTTTGGTCTTGTCCGACAGCCAAGCCGCATAGGCTTGGGCATCATCCCAACTGACATTAATCACCGGTCGCCGCCCCCGCCCCCAGCCGTTGTCGTCCGGCAAGGCGCGCCCGGTGGCTTTGGCAAACGCATCGTATTCGTCGAAGGTGACCTCGGTGCGCCCCAAGGCAAACTGGGCGACCTTGACCGTATGTTGTGGGCCTTCGTCATTAAAGCGACCGGTTTCCTGGTTTGGCGAACCCATAGTGAACTGGCCGGCGGGGATGACCACCATGTCCGGCTCGATAAAGACGGGGGTGGGCGGTTTGCCCGCCAAACTATCTTGGAACGTCAGTGGCACATCGCCCAGCCAAACGGTGACTTCATTAGGGCCAATCGCTGCTAGGCTTGAAGCGGCAGCGTCGGTCGAGGCTGAATCCGGGTTGACCAGAACTTCCCGACCATAATCCAGATAACTCAAACGTTGCGCAATCCAACGGCCTGCGGCGGCGACTTCACTGCCTGCTTGGATCACGTTGTGTGCTTGCCATTTTCCCCTCTCCCCAACCCCTGTCCCCTCTGGGGCGAGGGGCTTTTTGCTCCCCTCTCCCGTAATCGTAGGCGCAAACCCACCCCCGGTCAGCGCATCCACCAGCGGCCCTTCCAGCCAATCGGTGTTGGGGGCTTTGATGATTTTCACTTGTACAGACCCATGGCGTGCTAGTTCTTGCTCCGCAAGCCAGTCATTTAAAGGGGCTTGAAAGCTGTTCAGGGCCTTATAGAACAACATCGACCAAAGGGCAGCGGCGGCGAAACCCGCCAGCAAACGCACGACAACATCATCCCAACGGGTGCCGGGCATGAGTCTGGCCAATACATCCGGCAGTTCCACATCCAGCCAGCCGGGTTTACCCCCCAGCAAGACCTTGGCGAAAATACGGTCGTCAACCAATGGCTGGTGCGGCTTT
Source organism: Candidatus Methylumidiphilus alinenensis (assembly GCA_003242955.1). Lineage (GTDB taxonomy): Bacteria > Pseudomonadota > Gammaproteobacteria > Methylococcales > Methylococcaceae > Methylumidiphilus > Methylumidiphilus alinenensis. The sequence goes on along the minus strand of QJPH01000346.1, from coordinate 15,953 downwards.
TTCCAGCCTCGCCATAGCTGATGAAAACTCCGCTTTGGTGGCGGCCCAATGCTGAGGGCAATGGCATGGGGTTCCTGCTCGCGGGCCGCCTGCAAATTCCGATAAATGGCGGCCACATGGCGATGCCTTGCCATGGGCAGGCTGCGCACCAAAGCCAGCCGCAGATAGTCAGGCATGCGACCATGGCGCAGCCACGGCAGGCGGGACAGGCTAAGCAAGCGCAGCGTCCGCCGGGTGTCCGAATCAGTTGGTGTGACGAGTTTCCATTGGATATATGGGCCGTTCAGCACCCAATCAACATATAGGGTCAAGGGCCAACTCGGTTCCGGGTAAACCGCCAATGCTTGCAACAGCAACCAGCCATCCTCTCTCAAGTAGTGACGCAGTTCCGACAATAAGACGCTTACCGGCCTAGAATCGGGGCTGATGGGTTCCAGCCAGCGGTTGCCGTAGCGCTTTAACGTTTCCGGCAAGGCAGCAATGCGACTTTCCAATGGTGCCAGCAACCGCATTTGTTGCAGCGTTGCTTCAGTGCTGTCCTCACGCAAGGCCAGCGGTAGCCACAACTCGGCCAACAGCGCAAGGGAACGCGGATGCACTGGGGCCACCGCAAAACCGTTCAAGGCCAGTGTGCCTTCGGGATAGGCCCATTCATCCACGGGTTTGGGGGTTAGCAGCACACGCAAAGGCCACCGTGCGAATTCGTCCAGCCACTCCACCGGGAGGCCACTGAGGGATTCAAACAAACCAGCGGCATCGGACAAGACCAGCAAGCGACACGCGCCGTGGCGGGCTTCCAAAGCCGCCAAGTCCATTGCCACACTGCCCGAGTCGTCGTTGCGGCAACGCCGCGGATCACGATTAAAATAGTAAACATGGGTAATGACCTGTTCGGCGCGGAACTGCCCGATGAGGGCTTCGCTATAAGCCGCTAGGTGGTCGCGTGAAATGGCGGGGGCCGCTGCATTGGCCGCCTGACTGGGTAGGCTGGCACGGTCTATCAGCACCAAATGCTCAGGATGCCGACGACGACGGCGATACACCGGCGAAAACAATCCGGCTTTGCGCACTGTGGCGGCAATGGTTTTCGCCATGTGGATGCGCCGGGTCGGCTGGCTGACCGGCTCGCGAAACTTGGCACCGGCAAAATTGAAGTCGGCGGGGCGGAACAAACCCTCTTCGGTTCCCTTCACCCAATATCGGTTTGGGTTTTCTACCGGTTCGGCTGGTTGCTTGGTCAGAACAGTGCGACGCGCTATGATGCCCCAAACCAGCCATAACACAAACACCGCCAAGGGCGCACCGCTCGCCAAATAGGCTAATTGCTGGCTGGTGAAGTCATAGGGACCAATGGGCAACTGGGGTGCAATATCCGGTTCCGGCGGGCGGGATGGGAAGAGCGTTTGCTGGGGTGTGCGGTGGGTTCGCGGTAACGTGCTAGACTTGGGCATCGTTTGGCTTGGGATATTTGCCTTCGAATCTGGAACTATGATTATCGTCCCATCCTTGGTTCCAAACATTAAAATAGCCACTAGCCACAGGACAAGCAGAACGGGCAAACCCAGCATCAGTTTACGGCGGCGTATGCCATCCAATGCCGTTATGGATCGCCATGTATGGGCGGGTTTGGAACCCGCCCCTACCCATGTGCGGCCTAACTTATCTGCATTGGCGGAAGTAGGAGGTGAACTTTCAAGGTAGCCGCCTTGGGATTTTGCCCAATCAGGGAATAGCCGGTGGAATGTGTTCTGTTCCGCCGCCGAACGACAGAAAATCGGGGCCAAATAACCAGCCCATTGCAAAGGGTCGGCGGACAAAGCACCGGCCAAACGCAAGCCCAGCAGCAAATCATGGGCTTCCACCAGTTGGGCAGGCGCGGCTTTTAGGCCAGCACCTCGAAGTTTCAGGGCAAGTGCGAACAAATCCTCCCGTGAGGTTCGCAGTGCCTCCAAGTCGTCCCAGGTTTCAGCCACGCGAGGATGCCATGAAAGAACGGTGGGAGCGGTTTTTAACCGCGACCCAAGCCGAGAAGTCGCGGTTAAAAACCGCTCCCACGACTGTTGAATTTTTCATGGATCAGGGTGTCGATGCCATCGACATGATCGTTGGGTTTGCGTCCTTGAAGCCCTTCAACAAGCTTGGAGCGCGGTCCTGGTCTGCCTGTGTCTTCAACAGGGTGCAAAGCACACTGTCCTCAAAACGCGGATGTTTTTCGACATGGGCTGGCAGTGGTGTGCCGTCAGGCAGGCTATGCAGCAACACAAACAGCCAATCCAACAATTCTGCGGTGGCAGGCCGCTTGTTTAGGCGCAAATTTTCACTACGCAAGTAGCGGAAGTAATCACAAGCAGATTTCACGAAGGTGCTGTTTTCCTGGTAACGGCTGCCAAGGCGGCTTTCGACGATCTTCAGCAAGTCCTCGGGGCTTGGAAACGGCAAATGATAGTACACGCAACGGCGTAGAAAGGCATCAGGCAGGGATTTTTCCAAGTTGCTGGTAATGATGACGATGGGGCGAAATGCCTTGGGTGCGGTGATTTTGACTGGCTTGCCTGCTTGCAGGCTCAATTCAGGAATGTCGAATTCCAGTCGGTCAATTTCGCTGAGGATGTCGTTGGGGACATCGCGGGGTGCCTTGTCAACCTCGTCGATCAGCACCACCGAACGCTGGGGTTGCCATTTCTCATCTGGTAAAGAAGCAAGACGGAGATAGGGTTTCACGTCGTCGAGTTTATTGGCCCGCAGGATGGCTTCGCCTAGGGCGTTGTAGGTGATGAACTCGGTGATGCCGTTGGCTTTCCCTGGTCCATGCGGTTCGTTGCCGCTACTCTTAGGCGCGTTGAAACGGCCCACGGCATCGAAGGTGTAGAACAGGTCCCGGCTTTCCATGTCCGATTTGACGATGAACTCTAGCGGCTCACCCAAACCCAAGTTGTAGGCCACACTCTTGGCCAAATCGCTTTTCCCTGTGCCCGGCTCGCCAGTCACCAACAGCGGCCTGCCCACGGTGATGGCCACATTGACGGCTTTGATGAGGTTTTCATCAGCAATATAGCCCTCTGCATTTGACCAGTCTCTGACGCTGGACACGGGTAATGGCGCACGGTGGGTTTCTTTGGCGGAAGGGTTGCCGCCGGTGTAAAAAGTGAGGGTTTGGTTTTTGCCTGTCATATTTTTCTATTGCATATCAGGGTTTGGCGGCTTTCGCCACGGCTTCTTCCAACTTAGTCATCAGATTGAGCAACGGGCGCCGCTTGCGAAACCACCCAAAAGCATTTTTAGCCCGCTGATACAAAATGGCTGTACTAAGCGGAAATGTGGACTCATGTTCTTTACTGGCTATGTTCCAAGCCCTTTGACAATGCATGAAAGCCCAGTTATAGGAATCCTGTTCCTTTATAGGTGGAACTAGTTTTTCCAGCATCAGGACATCAGGGGCATTTGGGCATAATGTCCTTAGAGCTTTGACACAGCGCGATGACCACTCGGCACGAATGGGCAAGATTGACGGTTCCGAGTGTAAGCAAAAAATGATGCTGACCGTCATGTTCTTGGCTGTGTCCAATTTCAATTTTTGCCAAAAGCCAATCCATTCACCGATCAAGTTCGCGTCATGTCCTGACACGCGATCCGCTGTCAGGAAATAGTAGAGTATCTGATGTTTGCTTTGATCTGCGAATTGACTGACCAACCTGTCCCGGACATGCCCTTCTTCACCGAAGGAAACCCCATCAATATTTCTACATAAATCCCTCAGTAAAAAATCCAAGCGCTGCTGTAAAGGCGAATGTTTTTCGGGCCACTTCAAAACCGGATGCCAGACGTATTCATAATTCCGAGAGCGCCAATGCCGCTGATAAGCATCGCGCAGGGAAAGTTTGGCGTAACGTTCGACGAAATGCGCAGGACTTTCACGGTGCGGACCCGGCAAAACCACGGCAATGATCTGCTGTCCCTTATGAAAACAACCATCCAAGTAGTCTTGTAGTTGCTCTTCTTGGGTTTCGCGGCCAAACATTAGGGGTAAGAGCGACAACACTGGGGGTATCCTAGGGTTTTGCGTCGTGTAATTGTAAATGCTGACAGGGCCGTTGATGTCTCTGGCTGCTGCAACACTTCCGTCAGCGGCATGGGAGCCAAAGTTCTGCGGCATTTGATCAGCCATGCAATATCCCTTGGTATTCCATTACACCAGGCTTATTTCTTGTTGATGATTTTCACATCACCGTGCAAATCGCGCCCCACTGCAACACTACCATTACTTGCTTGGGCAGAGTATTGATTACCCCGATCAATATCTTGGTTTTCCAGCAATTTGTGGAGAATTTCCGCCAAAACAGGATCGCTGGCCAGTATCTTTTTTATTTCTTTACGCAATGAGGCCAAATTGTCTTCATCTTCAGGGTCGGATGCCGCATCTTTTACCGCCTCGGAAGCAGCAGGCGAAGCCTCGATTTTCGGATGGATATGCTGCCAAAGCCGTTTGGCGAGTTCCAAAGCCTGCTCGCCCAATTTGCAGCCAATCGCCTTCGCCCCTCCCTCGCCTGCGGTCTGGGTCAGATGTGGTAGCGCATGGATAAGTGCGGTCGCAACCGCTGATGAAAGGGTGACTATCTCCATTCTGACAAACCTCTTGCTTGTAGATATTATTTGACTGATGTTACGCAACTGCCTAGCGTAGCCCGGATGAAGCGCAATCCGTGTTTTTGGCAGTGTTCACCTGGATTGCGCTGTAAGCTGCTCCATCCGGGCTACTATACTGTCTAATTCGTAGCCCGGATGAACCGTAGCGTAATCCGGATTTGCTCGTTCCCGATCTTTACTTGGAATAGGTTTTTTGAAGCTCCAGCTTCCAGAAAACCGACCAAGCAGGAGCTTGCAAGATAATGGCTCCCAAGCCGGAACCCCCTCCGTTACCTTATTAGGAATATGTTTCAGCTATTCCGTCGTTCCGGTATGGATGCCGAAATGACGGGTCTCCAACATTTGTGTAATCGACGACAGTCAGAGCTTGGGAACCAGCCAGAGAACAGAAAAGGTATATTCTAAAACGGAATATCGTCATCAAACCCGTCATCCATGCCCTTGCCAAAGGCCGGGTCGGGTTGCCGCATGGGTTCGGGCGGTGGGCCATAGCGGTCATGTTGGTCATTGCGCGAAGCGGGGTTTGGTTGGGATGTCGGGGCATAGCCGCCGGATCGAGGGCCGGCAGACGCTTCGTTCAAGCGGTCAAGCATTTGCATTTGGTCGGCAATGATATCCGTGGCGTAATGCTTCACTCCTTCCTTCTCGTATTGCCGGGTGCGTAGACTGCCTTCCACGTAGACTTTAGAGCCTTTCTTCAAGTATTCGCCGACAATTTCTGCCAGACGCCGGTAGAATACGACCCTGTGCCATTCTGTGCGTTCTTGTGGCTGACCGGTGTTCTTGTCTTTCCACGTTTCGCTGGTGGCTAGGCTGACAGTCGCCCAGGCATCTCCGTTGGTCATGTAACGAACCTCTGGGTCTGCCCCGAGGTTGCCGATTAGTATCACTTTATTAACGCCGCGACTGGCCATGATAGGTTTATGCTCCGCTGCAGGATTGATTTTAGAAAGACGATTTTAATCTTTTCGCCACACCCTTGCCACTGCAATCGGGATCAAACCGACCAAAATCAGTCCTCCGAATGCCAGTCCGACCTTTATGGCATCCATGCCCAGTTTAATCGACAGGGTGTAAAGCCCGACCATGCCCAGCATGGTCAGGTTCTCAAACAAGTTTTGAATCGCCACTGCGTGTCCCGCGCCGACGGTTTCATGACCGCGCTCTTGCAGCAAGGCGTTTAACGGCACGACGAATAACCCGCCACACAAGCCAACTGCCACCAATAACACCGCTGCTTCCGTCAGACCCTGCACTTGGGTCAGAAACATAATCACCGGACCCAGCAAAAGCCCAGGGATCAAGGTCCGGTTCACCGTTTCCAGCTTGATCCACCAGGATGCCAATCCCGCACCGACGGCAATGCCGACGGCCACCGCTCCGTTAAGATTGGCGGGGGTGGAGGTATCGCTGACGCCTAAAGCCAATGGAACCCATGCCACCAGCAGTAGACGCAGGGTCGCGCCGCTGCCCCAAAACAGGCTTGTGCAGGCAAGGGAGAATCGCACGTCGCGATCCTTTGCCAACGCCAGCGTGGCGCGGAAAAAATCCACAACCATTTCACTAGGCCGAAAGTGTATTCCAGGGTGTACGGCAGGCAGCAGCGGGATCAACAAATTAGCCGATATGGCGGCGAAATAACAGCCCGCCACACTCCATAGCCCGAGTGGAATGGATTGGTCTGCCAGCCAACCACCGGAACCCACGCCTAGTAGGATGGCGACGATGGTGGAACCTTCCATCAGGCTATTGGCCTTTACGAGCCTTTCCGAAGTCACCAATTCCGACAGGATACCGTATTTTGCAGGCGAATAGGCCGCCGCGCCTGCACCCACCATGCCGTAGGCCAAAAGCGGGTGAACCCCGGATATCATCGCCATGGCGCCCAATAGTTTGAGTCCATTGGACAGGATCATTACCCGGCCTTTTGGCAATGCATCGGCGAACGGGCCTGCAAAAGGGGCTAGAAGGACAAAGGCCAGCACGAAGTATTCCTGCAACAAAGGCACCCATTCATCAGGGCGGTGTTGCTGCCGAACCAAGGCAATGGCAACAAATAGTAGGGCATTGTCTGCCAAGGCGGAAAGAAACTGGGCAACCAGCACTGCGGATAAAGCGCGTTTGGGGTTTATCGGGGGAAGCGTGTTGCTCATTGGGGATCACATTTGAGGCATCGAGTGGGTAAATAATTGAAAGGCAAGGGTTAAGAGATACCATTCCAGCGTTTTTAATACCATTAATGTACATTCAAGTCGGCAAAGGGTTGCCGACCTACTTCGCAATAAGGGCCGTAGGGCGGCAACCCTTTGCCGCCAACGATAAACAAAGAAATCAATCAACATTAAATGGGCTGCGCTGCAAGTAGCCATCGCCAAGCGTTGGTACTCGCATAAAACTCTGCAAAAATAATTGACTCATCATAACCGGCAAGCCCTTTTAGAAAAGTATCGCGGCTGCCAATATTGGAGACAGACACACACACATGCCCGTTAGGCGATAAATAGCTTTTTGCCCCACTCATGAAGCGGTCAAATATTTCACCGCCGGGGTCACAAGAAATAATCTCTAGCGGGTCATCAATTGCTTTATCCAGTAACGGGATATTGAAAAAAATCAGATCAAATTTTTCAGAACCCAAAGCAGAAAAGAGATCAGATTGATGAACTGTGACGGATACGGCATTCAAAACAGCGTTTTTTCTGGCACATTCAACAGCGACAGGGTCAATATCCGCAAGCGTGACATCGAAACCGGCTGCCGCAAGGCATATGCCCACCACGCCACTGCCGGTGCCTAACTCCAGTACACGAGTTCCCCAACGCGGAAGCTGTGAAAAAAGCCCACGGAGTGCAAAGCGCGAAGAACCAAATTCATGCGGATGATAGACGTTGGGTGGGCAGATAAATTTAAGTCCGTTGACTTCATATTCACCCGGTTTTTTATGAATCGACAGAAACTTTTGATTTGCGGTTTCAGTGTCAGGGCAATGGTGAGCCCAGTAACTATCATCCAATTGAGAAAATTTCTTTAACATTTAGCCCTTCATTTGTTTATATAATCGACTGGCCATCACACCCAGCAAAGCCACTCCAAAAAGCAAAACACCCCATAAAATTAGGGTGCGGTTTTGCGCGGAAATCCTCGCCACATTGGCCTCGCTGTCATTTTTCGACAAAGCTTGTTGGGTTTGCAACGGTCCGGCCTGGGCTTGCTCAAGTTGAAAAAGTTCTTGCACGGAAAAACCCGGAGCAACCTGAGATAGATCGGCAGCCGTTGATTTTACGTTGTCCCGCCCGAATGCCAACGTGTAAGGCGGTGGGCCGCTAGCTAGGAAAACCAGCGTGGCAGGTTGCCAGACCAAGGTCAACTCAGGTTTGCCCATGGTTGGGTTTTGCGGGTGCACGACCCATTCCGCGTAATGAGTGGCGGGCACTAACAATTCAGCAGAATGGCGCGGCTGGCCCGACTGGGTAATCTGATAGAACACAGCACGGGAAAGCGGCTGGAAAACCCACTCATTTGACTTGCCAAGTTGTTTGGCAGGCAGTTCGCGGTAGGTTCCCACTTGCGCAGGCAACACAATGTTAGGCTCAGTGAAGCGCAGGTCGATTTTTTCCACTGGAATGGCAATTCCTGCATGATACATTAAATCGTCCGGTTTCCTTCCAGCGACTGGCTGTAACAACAGTTTTTCCAATATTGGCTTGTCTGTGGTTTGTTCTACACTTTCTGCTGTGATGGCCGCAAAGCGCAGGGGTTTTCCACTTCGCCAACTGAGCCGGGCATAACGGAAAGCCCTAGGCTCAAATTCAAGGCGGTCATTGGCGAGGGTTTCCGAGGTTTGGGCATCCGCAAGCCAACTTAACTCGGCTGCCGCAAGCATATCCCATTGCTTGAGGTCGTCACTGACTTCCAGCCACACTTGGGCGGAATAGGTTTGCACATCCTTTGGCAAAACGAACCGTAATGCATTGATCAAAGGCTTGGCATCCGGGTTTTCCAACTGTCCGGTTTGTCCTAAATCCAGCACCAAACAGGACAAATCATTTTCGGAATTGGCCTTATTGTCATGGGATTTGGTTTTGACGGACAGCAAAGTGCCGTCAGTGCCTGTCTTAATATCCAAATCAAGGGCGGCGGCAACTTGACGCTGCTGTCCAGTTGCGTTCACGGGAAATTGCTTGACCGGCCAAGACTGCTTTTGAATACGGCTTTGCGGGGTAGGCACATAAAGGGCAAAAGCTAGCTTTCCACCTGCGGCATCGAACACTCGAAGGTCGCTGAGATCAGCCGAACGGGCATTGAGGTAGACCGATTGCGGCAAGCGGAAGCTAACCACACCTTGCTTGCCAGTCACGCTTAGGGTCAAGGCATGTGAATAATCCGCAAGGAGGTCGGAAGAGGAAGGATTGGCTTCATCTGCAAACGGCTTGGACACAACCAAGATGCAAAATAAAAATAACAGGAACCCCTGTAGGTTTTTCATCATCATGAAACTCCAATTAATCACTGATGTTACGCAACGACGCAACGTTATAAACAAGTCCCACCGAGCAAGTAACGTCGTCATTCCGGCAGGGATGCCGGAATCCAGCGTCCAAGGATGGCAAACCGGGAGCCACGGCAGATGTCCCTGCAACCGCGAACATGAAACTACGGGTTGGCATGTTACCTGAGTCAAGCATTTGCAAAACCGACTTGTTACCATCCATGGCCTGGTTTTCGGCATCCCTGCCGAAATGACGGCTTGCCCAGACTTGTGTAACGATGAGAGCCGGAGCTTGGGAACCAGCCAACGCATCGTGGTTAGCGATTGACAAGGCATCTAACTCAAGTTTCGGTATTCAACCCCTCTGCCCCCTTTGCAAATGGGGTAAACATTTTTGAAGACCTACTCATTGCCCGGTTCCTTGCCAAGCTCGGTTGGAAACGGGGCGAGATAACCGATGGCTAACATCAGCAAACCAACACCGAGAAACGACACGACACGTTCCAATCCACCCACGTTGGACAGATCGACCAAAAAAAGTTTGCCGACCACAATACCCAATAATATAGCACCTAGCATCCAAACCTTGCGTAGAACCCGTTGCGCAGCAACCCGCATCAGAATCAAGGCCGTGCCGCTCCACACTAAGGACAGCAATGTTTGCACCAACTGCGAGTCAAACAGCGTCTCTGTGTGATAAGGAATGCCTAGATAAACCGCCATGCTACGCAGCAGCATCAGGTTGAACCAGCCATAGCTTGCCAACGCGGCAATCCAGGGCAGCTTGGCGAGCCATGACGGTTGCTTCGCTTCGGTGACTTCTTCGCGTAGCAGACGGAAAGCCTCCACACCCAATAACAGAGAGAACCCGCTCGTCAGGTCAAGGGGATTTAAAATAGGGACATAAGGCAGCGGGGCCATCTGTCCGTTTTGCGTAAGGTTCCACACCAGCACGAGGAAAACGGACCAAACTGCGCCGAGCGGGATCAACACGCACCGATACCAGTCAACAATCGGATAGACCGGCCATCCTCCACTACGGGCGCGCCGTATGACCCAGACGATAGCCAGCATCATCGCCCAAGCTGGCAAGTAACGACCCCAACTGCCTGACGTGAACCAGCCAGCCTCTGCCAATAGTTCTTGTTGCTCGGGCGTACCGGAACCCAGCCAGTCCAAAATCAACCGATGCCCAACCGGCCAAATCATTAACCAAGGGACGATAGTGCGAAGGGTGTGCAATGTCCGCAGCCAAGACTGGTTAATACTCCAGCCTTGTTTCAGCCAATAGACCATCAACCACTCGCCCACGCCCCACAATGCCAGATAAGTCGCCCAAGTTTCCCGGTGTGGCATGCCGTCGTCCAAATACAAATCCTCGAGTATAGTTAAACCCGACAAGCCTAAACCAAGCCATACCGACAACCCTGACCAGCGCAACGCGGGCCAATTTAGACGAACCGCCAACCGTGCGAAACCCAGGGCAAACACTGCCAGACTCAGTCCATAGGCACACCAAAATAATCCATCCGCACGGTAGGTCTCTAATTTCAGGTAAAACAGATATTGGCTTTGTAACCAGTCTGCCCATGCGCGTAGCACAAAGCCAAACCACCAAAAGCCCGACCATAGCAATAGCCGGTTGGATAGCTGGGAAAATGGCAATTCAGCTTGATTATGAAAAAACCAAGCACTGAAAAAAGCCCCAACGCCGATCAGCAATGCGCCTAAGAAAGGGCCGTCAAACAGGCTTTGTCCGTCTGCATAGGAAAAGAGGCCAAACCGAAAGAAAGCAAGGCTCAAGAAGACAAGGCCAGCCAGAATTTGCGCAACTAACGCAAAAACTCGTGCAATCTTCCATTGCATCCGGCTAGCGATCACACTCAAGATAACCGCCACCAAAAGACCGCTGATTGCCAACAAATTGGCTTGGACTGTGCCATCGGTACGCAACGCTATTTCCGTCCAAGCCCCGGCCAGCATCCAAATTGCCGCAACAGCTAGAAACAAAGTGGCAAACGGGGCAAAATCAACCGTGTGGCTTTCGTAGGCTTGCTTCCTGAAATTCATCGCCATTAAGAATGCAGTAGCCGCTAACAATAAAAAACCCAGCCATAGATTCGATTGCATGGCACTAACCGGATCAAGCCCGGTGACCGAACCGAGAAACGACAGCCAAGCGCCAAACTGCACCAGCAAGCCGAAAACCCAAGCCAAGGTTTGGCGTTGGCGCAAACCCACCCAGACCATGCCTGCCCCTTCCAAGGCCCAGGCAGCAGAGGTCCATCGCCCATCCAGCGCAAACGGAATGGTCAAGGTGCCGAACACCAGCCCTAAAGCCAGAAATGACTCGGTCAACAATTTAAGGCCGGTCCCGCGCTTTCGCCACAACAATACCGCGAGGGTGATATAGAACAAACCCAAACCCAACGAAGAATAGGCCAATCCAAAAGGCATTAGCTTGACTAGGCTATATTGCAGCCCAAAAGCCACCAACGGGGTGCCAAAAACCAGGGTGCCATCGACATAGTGCTTGGGATTGTGCGCCTCCCTAGCCGCATAGAGCAGGGAGATCACGATATAAAACACAAAAAACAAGATGAGGAATAATTGCACAGACAGATAATGCTCCGGGGTGTAACGCAACACCCCCCAAGCCGTACCGATGATGAAAGTAAACGCGAAACCGACTAGATTCAGCAAGCGCCAGGAGCGATATAGCGCGATGGCCAAGATGCCGGCATTTAACATTACATAATAAGAAAACAGCCCAATGTGGCTGCCCCCGCCGGTGGTGGTCAGGATCGGTGCCGCAAAACCGCCGGCAATGCCGAACACCGCAAGCCACACGGCGTCTTGCAACACCGCCAGCAAACAGGTGAAGGCAGTCAATACAAATAGCATCGCAAAGGCCACCCCACCCGGAAACAAGCCATAAAGCTTGTAAGCACCGAAGGTGACTAGCATCAAAATGGCGACGGCTGCACCCTGCACCGGCAAACTAATCGCCGGCCGACCCTCGCGTATGCGCCAAGCCCATGACAACAGGGCGATATCGGCCAACACGATGCCAGCCAGACGATATTCAATCGGGACGGAGATTCGGGCTGCGGCATATTTAAGCAGGAAGCTAACGCCTAGGAACAGGATCAACAGGCCCACCTTGGCTACGAGATTGCCGCCGAACAGCCATGCTTTTATCTTGATAAGCCATTCTGGGGGGGGCGTTAATTTGTGGTCAGCGGATTGTCCGTCGTCGGATTCTGCAAGCCATGCATCAAGCTTTGGGTTTTGCCGGGTTGCGGTTTCGGCATCTGGAACAAGACTCGCCACACTGGTTTGCGAAAAATTTTCAGGCAAATCCATGGAACTGGGTGGATCGGCCATCGTTCCCTCCCCCACCGGCGAAAGGGTATGGGAGGGTTCCGAACTCGCCTCTACGGGGCGAGTTAAATCATCGGATGAAGACGGCGAACTAGGTTGTGCATCGGCCAATTCGCAGGCCAAACGGGTTAGTTTTTCCTTCAGTTCACCCGCCGTTTGCTCCAGTAGCGTGATTCGGGAGCGCGCATTCAAGGCCATCACCAGAGCGACGACGGGGCAAAACAGCAGAAAAAGGCCGAAAGCAAGCCCAGCCAAGCTAAAAATCACTTCCATCATGGCCTCCGATTGATTTTATGCGTTGCAGCACGTTTGTAACATGTTAGCATCATAGCTAATGAAACTGCGTAAAGAGAACACACCATGGGCTATATCTACCTTGCCTTTGCCATCCTCGGTGAAGTGATCGCCACCAGCACACTGAAAAGCACGGGGGAGTTCACCCGGTTTTGGCCCAGCGTCGTGGTCGTGGCCGGTTATGCCACGGCTTTCTTTCTTCTAACTCTGGTGTTGCGGACCATTCCTGTCGGCATCGCCTATGCGATATGGTCAGGTTTGGGGATCGTGCTGGTGACCGCTGCCGGTGCAGTCATCCACCGTCAAATACCCGACCTTCCGGCAGTACTCGGCATGGCGCTTATTATCCTTGGCGTGGTGGTGATACAGCTATTTTCGACCAGTGTTCCGCATTAACCAATGTTACGCACCCGGCCTACATTTGGCTTCTTTCGGGAAATTTTATTTGCCCGAATCCTTAGTGATTGACCGTGCAATTGAGTCTGCCGTCTTCAATTGCCCGGTTTCTGCAAAATGACAACGGTCAGCCCGCCTATCCTGATCGGACACCAAAACGTCGGTATTTACACCGAGAAAAATCTTTCGACTGTCCACCAATTGGTGTTGCCCGGTGGACGTAGGGTTATTTTGATCCCAGTGAGTGTTTGCGCCGCATTTTGTTGCAATTGATAGGTAAATTGGGGCGTTGACATCATTTTCACGCAAGGTGTCAAGCAGCGAATTGAACATTTTTATATAATTCTTCGTTGACGTTTTTTTAATATAATCATCCTCTCCTTGATGCCATATTACGTGGGTTATTTTGTATTCTCTTTCCACTTGCCGAATGACTGTTAACAGCATTTCATTCAAGTCCCCGTCACGTTGCCAACGGGTTATTGGCGTGCCGCCAATACCGGAAGCGATAATCACCACCGATTGAAAATGCCCCAATTGAATCAGTTTATCAGCCAACGGTGTGACAAACTCCCCATCCTCCCCTGTCGCGCCCAATAAGGGCGATGCCGCTTGATAGCATTTCCCATTGAAATAGTTGACGACTTTACCGGGAAATTGAGTGATGAACTTCTTCTCGGCGTGATTGGCAGAATTAGACTGCCCAATGACCAATAACACGGCGGTGTCGGCAGTTTGCGCAGGGCAAGGCGTCTGTCTTTTATTAGGGTAATCAACCAACCTGCCAAACTCGTCATAACGACCTTGCAGTCTAGGCAGGGTAGATTCTTTCAGTTCAAGTAATAGTCCAACAGGCCATAAGTTTTGTGAATGGCTATAGATACCGAAGAGATAGGCAGCGAGTATACAAAATATTATTAAAGTATATTTCATTACAGCATTCTTAATATCTATTTTCTGTTCATCATACAGCGTTTTCAACATCAAATAGTTACTTGATAACTTGCATGGAAAGGCAATAAATTCAGTTAACTTGAAGCGTTAACTGAATATCATTTATTAGGGATATTTTAAAGATGAAAACGCTGTATAGAAACTATTAGAATATGAAAAAGTTGTTAATGAAACATCGGCTATGCAATTGTAATCACCTATCCGTATTGTAGCCCTCTTTACAAAAGGGATGCTAGTGGGATTTCTACGTGGGTGTTGGTTGCTTAGGGCTGTAGAAGGATAAACGGAGAAACGAAGCGCATCAATCGCGACTGATGCGCTTCGCAAGCTCGGCACATCGGGTGCGATTAAAAGTGATGCGGGAGTGCGAGGCTTGCCTTGCGATGGCGCGAGCAAGCAAGGCAAGCTTTGCACTCCAAGCGTATTTTAAAACGCAGGACGATTCGTGTGCATCACTTTTAATCGCACCCCAGCACATCCTACGAGTTGCATTCATGTCAGTTCTCCTATCAATGATTACCGGGCAATATAAACAATTGCATGGGCAAAGCATCAAACCCCTTAGAGTCGATACTCGTCCAACGGATCCATCTGGATGCCGCCCCCCCCACTGAACCAACCACTTCGAGCCTCATCGCTCAGAACCCAAGCGATAACCTCCAACGGATCCTCTCCCGCCGCCAATTTTTTGTCTTCTTCGTATAGCAAACCCAATCTGCCGCCCAGTGTCTCGCCGGCTTGCAAGCAGCGGGTGCTGGCTATGATCGACTGGACGCGGTTAAGCTGATGTTTGAGTGATGCAATCCGCTGTTGTTGGGTGCGCAAGGTCTCGACCAGAAACCCCAGCAGACGCGCCGAATCGTTCCAGCGCTCCCGCAACTCGAGCAGAACGGATTCAATGGCCTCGGCTTCCATCTCGCCTTCATGGATATGGTAATCGACAAAAACACCCTGAGCCAGAACGACAAACACTGTCGTTTTGCGTGCGCAACCGGCATCAGCACTATAAACCTGCTTGCCAGTGCCATCCAGCCACAGGCGATCAAAATAGACTCTAACCCCCGGCAGACTGCCGGCAATCCAGTCGCCCAAGCGATAAGTGCCCAAACCGCAGTCGAAGCGTTTGGTCTGGATCTCCTGCTCGCGGCCATCCAGTTCGATATAAAGCGAATCAAACATGCCCATTACTGATATCCTCCATCATTGGGTTGTTTTTCCGCAGAAAAAAATTATCTAACCGGCAACGGAATAGGCTTGAACAACTCCTCAATTTCATGCCTTTCCCTTAACGCCAAAGCCTCGTGGATGATATCCTGGGTCAGATGCGGGGCGAACAGGCGAATGAAGTCATAAATAAAACCGCGTATGAACATGTCCCGGCGTAGACAGACTTTGGTGACACTCCGCCCGAACAAGTGTTCCGCGTCGATGGGGGTCAAATCGCTGTCGGCCACCGGATCGTAAGCCATTCTTGCCACGATGCCCACCCCTAGGCCCAATCGGACGTAGGTTTTGATGACATCGGCATCGACTGCGGTTAGCACCACTTGAGGATGTATGCTGTGCTTTTCAAAAGCTTTATCCAATTGCGAACGCCCGGTAAACCCAAAAACATAGGTCACAATCGGATATCCGGCCACATCATGCAGGCTGATTTTCTCCAATGCCGCCAAAGGATGACCATTCGGGACCAAAATGCAACGGTTCCATTCATAACAAGGCAGCAAAACCAGATTTTCATAATGATCGATGGTTTCGGTGGCGATGGCCATATCGACCAGCCCATGGGAAG
>QJPH01000461.1 GCA_003242955.1 Candidatus Methylumidiphilus alinenensis | reverse complement strand
CGGATTGATGTTCAGTATAGCACCCGTATGAACGCCATTGTCGGATTGGGCGGGATTGCTGCCGCTGGTTTCAGCCCCTTGAGGTTCTGGCTTTTCGTTGGAATAGTCTTTGGAAAGCGATGCAAAATCATCTTTGAATTCCGGCAAGGGTTCCTTTTCGGGTTTCGGCTTGACGACCGGTTTGCGCGGCTTCGGTGGTTCAGGCAGTGTTTCCTCAGTCGGCGGCTCGGGCCGTTTGGGCACAATGGGTTTAGGGATAGGCTTTCTTACCGGCTGTTTCACCGGCTTGGTTTCTTTCGGTTTAGGTGTAGGCTTGGGCGTTGGTGGTGGCGTAGGTTGCGGTGGTGTCGGCGGCGATGGCTCGGCTTGCGCGGATTTTTGGGCGGCAGAGGACTTCGCCTTGGGTGCAGCCGAAAGCGTGACTTCTAGGCTCTGCTGGGGTTTTGCCGATGCTATTGCCGCAGGCTTTTCCTGATGGTTAATGAGAAACCAGTAAAACAGCAAATGCGCCAAGACCGAGAGGACGAAGGATAGGCAGAAACAGCAATTCCCATGGTTTGGCTGCGTGGTGTAGCGCGGCAGCTTGGCTCCATAAATCAACAGCGTTTTCCCGGTTTAGTCATGAATCGTACAATGTTTTCTGCATCAAAAGATTATTCCACAGATTTTAACATTGTTGCTGGGAAAAAATGTTTCACGTAAATGTCGCCAGCAATTCTCATTTTGAGCCTACACGATGATTGTAACCCGTCATTCCGGCCTGGATGCCGGACAAATCGGCGGGACAGCCGATTTGCTTAGGCCAGCCCCCCGAAGGGTGAGAGACATGGATGTCTCTTATGCATCCAGTCACAAGGATGTGAAACTACGGGTTGTCAGAACACTTAAATCAAGCACTTGTGCAATAGGGGAGTTACCATCCATGGCCTGGATTTCGGCATCCCTGCCGAAAAGACGGGACTTCAACATTTGTGTATAACGACGAGAGCCGGAACTTGGGAACCAGTCAAACCCGTGTTACTACGGAACATCTGCTTTTTCGTTGCGTCGTTGCGTGAGACTTTCTTTTTGCATCCTCGCCGGAAACGCCCGCAAAGGTGGGCCTTTCGACTTCGCTCAAGACAGGCTTATTTCGGCCTTTTCTACGTTTGAGTATAAAATGCACCATGCGTAATATCAGTGATTTTTTCTCCTCAACCGAAATAACTTGCTAGGAACAGATCATGGTCATATCAGTCACCCAACTGTTTGCAGAAGCCAGCAGTCTGGATGAAGGCGACCGTGCCGCATTGGCGGGTTTGCTTTTGGAAAGTCTGGACCAACCGCCTAGCCCCGGTATCGAAGCGGCATGGGCCGAAGAAATTGAGCGTCGGCTACGCGAATTGGATACGGGGCAGGTCGATCTCATACCGTGGGAAGAAGTGAAAAACCGGCTTTTAGTGCAGGAGCAAAGTCGGCATTAGTGCGCCTCATCCCAATTCATCCCCACGCCGATATCCACCACCAGCGGCACATCCAACACCCCTGCCTTGCACATTAACTCGCGTATGTGCGGGATGGCGGTTTCAACCAAATCGTCGGCGATTTCAAATACCAATTCGTCGTGGACTTGCATAATCATTTTTACAGCCCCCTGCCCCCCCCTTCTTTGTTTTGTTTGCTGGTTCCCAAGCTCCAGCTTGGGAACCTCCGGTTTTATCCGTTCCGGCGAATCACGTTCCCAAGCAGGAGCTTGGGAAAGAGCGTTGACCTTGATAGGGGGGAAGTGAGGGGATGGAGGGTGAATCCACCCATCCACCGCAATCATCGCCATTTTGATAATGTCCGCCGCGGTGCCTTGCATGGGCGCGTTGATGGCGGTGCGTTCGGCATATTGACGCTTCTGGGCGTTTTTGGCGTTGATGTCGGGTATGTATAGGCGGCGGCCAAATAGGGTTTCCACATAGCCTTGCTGGCGAGCTTGTTCGCGGGTGGCATCCATGTAAGCTTTGACACCGGGGTAGCGCAGAAAATAGAGGTCGATGTAAAGCTGGGCTTTTTCGCGGGCCACGCCGAGTTGCTTGGCGAGTCCGAAGGCGGACATGCCATAAATCAGGCCAAAATTGATGGCCTTGGCGGCGCGGCGCTGTTCGGTGGTCACTTCGTCCAGCGGGTGGTTGAACACTTCGGCAGCGGTGGCGCGGTGGATGTCTTCACCTTGCGCGAAAGCTTCCAGCAATCGCTTATCGCCTGACAGATGGGCCATGATGCGCAATTCAATCTGCGAATAATCCGCCGCGACCAATTTATAGCCTTCGGGGGCGATGAAGGCTTGGCGGATGCGCCGGCCTTCCTGGGTGCGTACAGGGATGTTTTGCAGGTTGGGGTCAGACGATGACAGCCGCCCGGTTGCCGCCACGGCTTGATGGTAAGATGTGTGGACCCGCCCCGTGCTAGGATCAACCTGCTCGGGCAGGCGGTCGGCATAAGTGGATTTTAATTTGCTCATCGAACGGTAGTCGAGAATCAGTTGCGGCAGGTCATACATTTCCGCCAAATCTTGTAACACGGATTCGTCGGTGGAGGGTTGTCCTGTGGGGGTTTTTTTGATGACCGGCAAATTCAGCTTGTCATATAAAATCGCCTGAATCTGCTTGGGGCTGCCTAGGTTGAACGGCTGGCCGGCGGCGGCGTGGGCTTCTTTTTCAATTTCTTTCATGCGACCCGCCAATTCGCCGCTTTGCCCTGCCAGCATAAACACATCCACCAAAACCCCGGTTCGTTCCATGCACGAAAGCACAGGCACGAGTGGAATCTCAATTTCTTCGTAGAGCTTCGCCAAGCTGGGAATGGCTTGCAGTTGCGGCCAAAGGTATTCATGCAGGCGCAGGGTGATGTCGGCATCTTCGGCGGCATAACGGGTGGCGGTGTCGATATCCACTGCGGCAAAGGGGATTTGCTTCGCGCCTTTTCCCGCAACCTCTTCATAATGGATGGTCTTCTCTTTTAGATAAAACTCAGCCAGAGAATCCATGTCGTGGCGGGTGGCGGTGCTGTTGTAAACATAGGATTCCAGCATCGTGTCGTGGGCGATGCCTTGCAAGTGGATGCCATGGTTAAGCAATACATTCGCATCGTATTTGAGATGCTGGCCCAGTTTTGCTTTGTTGGCATCTTCGAGCAATGGACGAAGTTGTTCCAGCACCCATGTGCGGTTAAGTTGATCCGGTGCGCCGGGGTAGTCATGGCGCAACGGCACATAAGCCGCTTCGTTCGGAACCACGGCGAAAGACAGGCCGACGACTTCGGCTTTCATGTAATCCAAGCTGTTGGTTTCGGTGTCGAATGCGAATAGATTGGTTTTTTCCAATTTGGTCAACCAAGCGTTGAAATTAGCTTCCGTCAACACGGTCTCGTAGTGCTTTTCTTGTCGATGTGCGGGTTGTGGCGCGGGTGCTGCGACATCACCCAATTGCTTAAGCCATGCGTGGAATTCAAAGCGTTTGTATAACTCGGCTAGCTTGGCATGGTCCGGGGGGCTAGGCAGCAAATCGTTAGGCGTGACATCCAGTTTCACGTCGCACACAATCGTCGCAAGCCGGCGTGACAGGGGGATGCTATCCAGGCTGGCGCGCAGCGTTTCGCCTATCTTGCCGCCGATCTCATCGGCCCGAACCATCAGTGCATCCAGCGAGCCGAACTCGTTCAACCATTTAACCGCCGTTTTAGGACCGCATTTAGGCACACCGGGAATGTTGTCGGATGTGTCCCCCACCAAGGCTAAATAATCGACGATACGCTCCGGCGGAACGCCGAATTTTTCGACCACCCCGGCGGCATCCATCCGCGTGTTGGTCATGGTGTTTTCCAAAATCACTTTATCTGTCACCAACTGCGCCATATCCTTGTCGCCCGTTGAAATCACCACCTCAAAACCCTGTTCCTGTCCTTTAAGGGTGAGTGTGCCGATCACATCATCCGCCTCCACGCCTTGCACCATCAGCACTGGAAAGCCCATCGCCTTGACCAGTTCGTGCAAAGGTTCGATCTGTGCCCTAAGATCGTCCGGCATCGGTGGGCGGTTGGCCTTATATTGGTCGTACATTTCATCGCGGAAGGTCTTGCCCGGTGCGTCGAATACCAAACCGATGTGTGCCGTGGGATATTCAGCCAGCAGCTTGCGCAGCATATTGGCGACCCCATAAATAGCCCCGGTGGGTTCGCCTTTGGAGTTGCTCAGGGGAGGAAGGCCATGAAAAGCACGGTATAGAAAAGAGGAACCATCAATCAGGACTAGGGTTTTGGCGGAAGTGTGGGTCATGTCGTGGGTTTCCGGGGTTGGGCTAGATAGCCTATTTTAATTGACACTGGAGGGATGTGCCATAACGTATTGATTCTTCTTACATATGAATCCCTATTGCATCAGCCGTCCTCAATATCCGCCCACAAACTTCCGAGATTCAACGCCATTTCTTCAAAGGGGGCGACGTGTATCGTCTCGTTATCCTGAAACAAGCCGATTACCGTCCAGCAGCCCTCGCGCAACGCAAACGCCTCCAAAGTCCGATCCGAGGGATGCACCAGCCACAAATAGCCCACGCCATATTGAGCGTAAACCGGCATTTTCACCACCCGGTCATTTTTGCCCGTACTAGGGGAGAGTACCTCACACACCCAATTGGGGACAATCTCAAAACGATGACCCCTAGGGATTTTGGGCATGCGCTCCTTCCTCCAACCGGCAATGTCAGGAACACAAACCTCGATATCGCGGATGAAGTGGATTTCTGGCTCGTTGATTATCCACCACCCTCCGGGTCCGCCCGTTCCTCTTTGATAACCGCCGTATAATTCCCCTCCTAGTGCTGAAGCCGTTAGAGAATGGGGACCAGCGGGGCGGGGTTGGGTGTAAAGCACTCCGCCAATGATTTCACCGGTCACATGGGGTGGCAGATCACAAAGCTCGGCGTACAAATTTTGGGCGGGTTTGAGTAAAGCGGACACGAGATACCTCTTGAGTCAATGCAAAACCAGAATGCTTGTCTCGTCTTGGCAAGAAATACCGCCTAGGACAAGTTTTTTGGGATGATTTGGGCTATATATTCACAGACCGACTCGGTTTTTTAAACCGAGTCGGTCTCTTAAAGTTTAATCATTCTTCTTCCACCTCTGCCCACAAATCCCCTAGATTCAACGCCAATTCTGCAAAGGGTGCGACTTGCACTGTCTCGTCATCCTGAAACAGGCCGATCACCGTCCAACAGCCCTCGTGCAACGCAAATGCCTCCAAGGTCCGGTCTAAGGGGTGTACCAGCCATAAAAAGCTTACGCCGAATTGGGCGTAAACCGGCATTTTCACCACACGGTCTTTTTTGCCCGTGCTGGGGGACAGCACTTCACACGCCCAATCGGGGGCAATCTCAAAACGATGGCCCTTGGGGATTTTGGGCATGCGTTCCTTCCGCCAACCGGCAATATCCGGTACGCACACCACGACATCACGAACGAAGTGAATTTCCGGTTCGTCAATGATCCACCATCCTCCAGGCCCCCCCTTGCCGCGCTGGAAAGCCGCGCCTATGTCCATGCCGAGTGTCGAGCCAGACATGGCATGAGGTCCGGCGGGTCGGGGTTGGGTGTACAATTTTCCGCCAATGATTTCCCCGGTCACATGGGGGGGCAGATCGCAAAGTTCGGCATATAAATCTTGGGTGGGTCTTGGTAAGGCAGACATGGGAAACCTCATTTGAGCCAGCAATTCTCATTTTGAACAAAACCGGGCGGGTTTGGAACCCGCCCCTACGAATCGACATTCCGTATACTGTTTATAATGAATTGATAATTTGAAATTAAATTCCCTGCGTAGGGGCGGGTTCCAAACCCGCCCTTAAATCTTTGCCAAAATTAGAATTGCTGGACAGTCGAAGAGTCGTTGCCCAACCTACTAGACTAGAATCTTATCTCATCTTGGCAAGAAATTCTTTGTTGGACAAGTTCCAATACTTGCCCCCCTGTGAGTCAAGTGTGAAAATAGGCGGACAAAGGGTTGGATCATGCAGCGGATTGGATCGTTGGCATCGCAATCCACCCCACCGACAAGACATGCGCGAAAAAAACCGCATGACCGTTTTTTCCCTTCCACAATAGAGCCACTAACAATGAACGAGAACTGGATTGCCCCTTCGATTTTATCCGCCGATTTTGCCCGCTTGGGCGAAGAAGTCCAAAACGTGCTGAAGGCCGGCGCTGACATCGTCCACTTCGACGTGATGGACAACCATTATGTACCCAACCTGACCATCGGCCCGTTGGTTTGCGAAGCCCTGCGCAAGCATGGTGTCACCGCCCCCATCGACGTGCATTTGATGGTCAAGCCCGTGGATCGCATCATCCCCGATTTTGCCAAGGCCGGGGCTTCCATCATCACTTTCCACCCGGAAGCCAGCGAACACATAGACCGCAGCTTGCAATTAGTCAAGGACAACGGATGCCAGTGCGGCTTAGTGTTCAATCCGGCGACCCCGCTGAGCTATCTTGATTATGTGATGGACAAGGTTGACATCATCCTGTTGATGTCGGTCAACCCCGGCTTTGGCGGCCAGTCCTTCATCCCTTATGTTTTAGACAAGGCCCGCGAAGTCGCCGCCCGGATCAAAGACTCGGGCCGCAACATCCGCCTCGAAATTGACGGCGGCGTAGGCCCGAAGAACATCCGCGAAGTTCGCGAGGCGGGCGTGGACACCTTCGTGGCCGGTTCCGCCGTGTTCAGCCAAGGCAAGGACAGCGACCCGAATCGCTACGACACCATTATCAAAGCATTGAGGGACGAGTTGGCGAAGGCGGTGGTTTAAGGGACTGGTTTAGGTGGGCGGGCGAGTTTTGGCTTGCCCACCGTTTGCGGTAAATATCGTGTGGGAAGCAGAAAAAAACTTAAGTTAGCGAGATATTTTAAGAGGGAATTATGCAAAGCGTATTGTTTGAAGATGCCAAAAAACAGCTTGACAGTTTATGTGAAAAAACCTGCCAGGATCATGAGCCTTATATTATCAATCGGGCCGATCATAATCATGTGGTGGTGATGTCACTGGAAGATTTCAATGCATGGCAAGAAACGCAATATTTGCTATCGACTCCCGCCAATTCGGAAAGATTACTGCGCTCGTTGGCCTCTGCCCGGAGTGGAAAACTCACACAACATGACTTGATCGAAGAATGAACCTGCTCTTTACGGACGAAGCATGGGAAGAATATGTCTATTGGCAAGAAACCAACAAAACAATCTTGAAGAAGATTAATCTACTTATCAAAGACGTAAAACGCACACCGTTCACTGGATTAGGCAAGCCAGAACCCTTGAAACATTCTCTACAAGGTTGTTGGTCAAGACGCATTGATAGTGAGCATCGCTTGGTTTATGAGCTTGATGATAACGTGATTAAGATTATTTCTTGTCGATTTCATTATTAACTTAGAAGTTTTTATTTTGAGGATTCAAATGGCAACTATTACCACGACGTTGATTAAAAAGCTT
Source organism: Candidatus Methylumidiphilus alinenensis (assembly GCA_003242955.1). Taxonomy (GTDB): domain Bacteria; phylum Pseudomonadota; class Gammaproteobacteria; order Methylococcales; family Methylococcaceae; genus Methylumidiphilus; species Methylumidiphilus alinenensis. The sequence continues at coordinate 20,300 of QJPH01000461.1, read as the reverse complement.
CAAAACCTTCCACCTCAATGCATGGCACAAGTGGAGGATTTTGTGGAATTTTTAGCGACACGCGAAGCCCGGTTTAACGCTGGTCAACGCCTAGGCGAAACGCTATCAAAACTGGACACATTGAACTTGCCACCTTTGGCTGGGGAAGAGATCGAGGCAGAGATTCAAGCTTCAAGGCAAGAACGGGCAGCCTTGCGAACCTGAATATGCGAGTCGTTTTGGATACTAATACCATACTAGCGTAGCCCGGATGAAGCGAAGCGTAATCCGGGAAAGTGGTGGCTAGAAAACCCGGTTACCACTTCGTTCCATCCAGGCTACTTGCTAATATATTAGAGAGTGAAAGGCATCATGGGAGCAACATAATAAAGAAACTTTATGTGTAGCGTCCAATTTATTAAAATTAGTACATAATTTCGACAGCTATTGTCCGCCAGTAAAATATCCGCCTCTGGTTATCAATTGCTTATATTCTGGAGATATGGATGAAGCCTCGCTAAAATAGTATCCTGCATTATTATCATCCCCTTTTTGAAGATATAGCATTCCCAGTCTATAAGATAAGAAAGGATTTTGAGGATTGTTGTATGCGGCACTGCCAGCTATCTCAATGGCATCATCTATCTGTTCCACTTTTTCTAGTGAATCGATTAAGGATGAGGCTAAATTTGAATTTTGTGGATTTTGGTTGAATAAGCGAGTTGATTCTGATAATAGTTTTGATAATGACTCTACATCATCTAAGCTATGTTCCTGATGAAATTTGAGTCCATCAATAAGTAAATCGACCTTGTTTCTAACGCTGTCAGGAATACGGCTTATATAGTCATAATACTCTGAAATTCTTCCGTATGCCAACAAAGCTGATCTTAATATTTCAATTGTTTCAGGTTTTATTTCACCAGATTTAACTTCTTCGTCTAAGGATTCAAGAACTATCCTATCTACAGATACAGCTTTGCTTAATCGATTATTTATGGTATTATATGATATTGTTTGTTTCTTAAAAATATCTTCTTTAGCGACAGTGAGATTATTGCTATTAGTCGATAAATTGAGTGCTGTGTTTTGGTGATTGGACTCGGTTTTTTGAATGGTTTTTTTCTCAGGTAATGCTATATCTTTATCTTGAATAACTGGAGTAGTTTGATTTAACGATTGCCTTCCGACAGTAAAGCCAATAATTAATATACAAATATAGCTAATAAAAAGTTGCTTTGACTTGTGCGGCATATTCATTCGATACTCAGGAGTTAAACAAACCACATGAAATATCGCTCATGTCAAATTGACGTATAAATACTCGACATGAGCGACTAGCTATGCAAACCTATATCTTGCTTTCCCGGTAATGGATATAACAAGATGGCGCAATCGGATTCTTTTTATTCGGAAAGCCGCTTATGGCTCGCGTGTCCCATAGCCCAAGTCCGCTAATGTCATTCATGCTTTTCATAGTGCCGGCTTTAGTTACTATGCCGACATGGCCGGCTGATGATGGGCCAGAGAACACAACAATTGCTCCGACTGACTCCTTTTTGTCTGTAGTTGCAATATTTTTTGCATTAGCACACCATTGGGCAGCATTCCCACCCCACGGAAGTTGATGATCTATCACCTTACCTTTTTTGTCTGTTACGGGATCACCTTTAACACTGGCTACGCCCCATGTGCAATTACCCCAAACAAACGTGCCAGCCATGCTGATGCCGCTCAACAGCAAAAATGCTAAAAAAAGAAAACACTGTTTTTTCATGGTTTATACCTTTTCAGAATGAAAAAAATGGTAAAATCAACTCTTTTAGGCGATTTCCAAAAATGTTTATACTAAGTAGAAGCGGCAAGATGCCGCTTCTACTTTAGGGACTTTATTTATCGGAAATCGCCTTAGTGTTGTTCAGGGCTTCCAGAGACCTGCCTAGTTGTAACTAGACGGGTTAATTGTAAATCTTGCGAGGCTTGGAAAACACCAACAAACAGTGGTGTTTATCACCCTTTCTAGGGAGTATTCAAATGCAGGTTCATGAAAAGCTAAAGGTTATGCGATTATTTAAAGACTGGTCTCAGGAAGACATGGCGGAAAAGCTGGGCTACTCATTAAATGGCTACACCAAAATAGAGCGTGGTGAAACGGACATTACTGTGGGCAAGCTTGAAAAAATAGCAGAAATTCTAGGCATTGACTTACAAAAATTGCTTGGTTTGAATGAGGGCAACGTCTTTAATATAGCCGAACATTGTAATTATGGGGTGCATAATGTTGTGTTTTTAACTGAAAGCCAATGCGCTCAAGAATTGGAAAAAGCATTGTTATCGATACAAGAAAAGGTAAAAGAAATAGAGTATCTTAAATCAGAAAATAGCTTGTTAAGGGATAAAATTGAACTAACACAAAAGCAACGCGGTAAGTCGCAATAGCGGCTTGCCGCATATTTCGCCGGATTGGAAAATACGGTAATGTCCCTCATTTCCCTTGATGAACTTGTCAAATATATGGTAATTGGCGTACCTTTATTAAAAGCATAAAACATACCAATTAAGGATATAAAATGGACTGGAAGACACGTTATTGTCTAAAAAATGCTGTTGCAATTACAGCATCCTGCTTCAACTTGATTAAATATTCAAAAATGCTTCAAATCATGCTAAACCACAGGCAATTTGTAGATATTTTGGAAACAATGTGACGTTGGGTTATATTACCGCATATTGTGAACCGGCTGTTTTATAGAATGCGGTGAGTGCTTTGGCAGCAGGAAATTCCACCCAGCCGACGGGTTAACCTATCGGATATCCGCCAAATTCATGGATCAACTGCCAAAGATTAAGCCCTTGTTTGCCTTGCCAGATGAAGTTCATCAAGGGAAATGAGGGACACTACCCAATGTTCTTCGGCTGAAGCAAAGCAAGGTATTAAAGAAATTTTGCAGAGGAAGACCGGAAAGTGATTTTGGTTGATACTGGGCCTTTGGTTGCCTTGTTTGATCCAAAAGATAGTTACCATGCTCATTGTCGTTCCGTACTGAAATGTTTGCGTGAGCCGTTATACAGCGTTTTTAATATCGAAGAGTTACTTGTTGAGCTATATCATTTTGCAAAGCAATTCACACACAGGATAGTTTGAATGAGTGTCCTTTATTATTTTTCTTTGTTCAGAAAAAACGCTGTACATGAATGCAAATCGGGACTCCTAGCGGTGAAAAAAATGGCACATAGGCCGTTTTTACGGTCAACAAAAGACGTTAACACAACGACGGAACACGCCTGTTGCGCCCTACTGCGTTTAGGGAAGCCCATTAGTGCATTATTATGTGCGTTTAAATGATTGGTTGGCATACATTTATGAAAAGGGTACTTGAAGCATGAAGAAATATTTATGTACAGCATTTTCATCTTTAAAATATACCTAATAAAGGATATTCAGCTAACGTTTCAAGTTAACCGAATATCTTGCCCTTTCATATTAGCTATCAAGTAACTCTTTTTGTATTCTATTCAGAATGCAAAAGAATACGACCGGGGTGCGATTAAAAGTGATGCGGGAGTGCAAGGCCTGCCTTGCGAGGGCATCTAAAGGCAAGGCAGGCCCTGCACTCCCGGTATAAATTCAATGACTGCCCGGTTCGTTTGCATCACTTTTAATCGCACCCATACGACCGTGCAATTCAGATATTGAATGATCTGCTTGATGTGGGTGGTGCTAATGAAAACCATCCTTTGGCAAGTCTTGTAACGCTTCTTGGACATTTTATTGACGACTATGAGAGCATCAATTATCGGATTGATGAGGGGTTGCCACAATAAGCTCAAGCTTGTTGCGGCACCTTCGCGTTCCTCGATTGACGCGTCTTGTTCCTCAGCACATACTACTGCACTGCACTAACAAAGTATAATAACATGATTAACCTTGAAAATATTCATCCCCAATTTATTACCGACGCAGGGGGGAAACGAGTTTCTGTAGTTATCCAATTGACAGAATACGAAGAATTGCTTGAAGATATTGAGGATTTGGCAGCGATGGCCGAGAGACGTGATGAACCTACTGTGACCCATGAAGAGGTGCTTGCAAGTTTGAAACGAGATGGCCTCCTATAAGCTAATCTGGAAAAGGTCTGCTGAAAAGGAATTAAGAAGGATTCCCCAAGATGCTATCGCACGATTACTTGCTTTGGCAGAATCTTTAACAGACAACCCACTTCCGACCGGTTATAAAAAGCTTGTCGGTACGGAAGAAACTTATCGAGTTAGAAGTGGTGACTACCGGTTGGTTTATGAAGTTAGAGATAAACAGCTAATTATCGAGATAATCCGTGTTGGACATCGAGGTAGTGTGTATCAATAATTCATACAAAAAAAACGCACCATCAAAAAGGTATAACCCGAAAAATGAACGAACCCAATTGGAAAGACTTCGGTCTGGAAACCCAGGCCATCCGCGCCGGACAGCGGCGCACCGCAGAGCAGGAACACAGCGACCCGATTTTCGCCACTTCCAGCTATGTCTTTAACAGCGCCGCCGAGGCCGCCGCCCGGTTTTCCGGGAAAGAGCCCGGCAATATTTACTCGCGCTTCACCAATCCCACCGTCCGCGCCTTCGAGCAACGTCTAGCGGCCTTGGAGGGCGGCGAACGCTGTATCGCTGTGGCATCGGGCATGGCGGCGATTGCGTCGGTCGGCTTCGGCTTGCTCAAAGCCTGTGCCCATGTGGTCTGTTCACGGGGCGTGTTCGGCAACACCGTGTTGCTGTTCCAGAATTACTTTGCCAAGTTCGGTGTGGCCACCACCTTTGTCGATTTGACCGATTATGACGCCTGGCAGCAGGCGATCCGCCCGGAAACCCGGTTTCTGTTGGTGGAGACCCCTTCCAACCCGCTGACGCAAATTGCCGATATCAGCCGTTTGGCCGATATCGCCCACGCATCAGGGGTCTTGCTGGTGGTGGACAATTGTTTCCTGACCCCGGTCTTACAAAAGCCCTTGGCATTGGGCGCGGATATCGTCATCCACTCCGCCACCAAATATTTGGACGGGCAGGGGCGTTGTGTGGGCGGGGCTATCGTCGGCGGACTGGAATTGTTGGACAAGGAGATTTATCCTTATCTGCGCACCGGCGGCCCGACCATGAGTCCTTTCAATGCCTGGGTATTCCATAAAGGTTTGGAAACCTTAGGCGTAAGGATGCGCGCCCATAGTGAAAATGCTTTTGGCTTGGCGCAATGGCTGGAAACCCAAGATTGGGTCGAGCGTGTCTATTATCCCGGACTGCCTTCCCATCCTCAATACGAGTTGGCGAAACAGCAGCAAAAATCCGGTGGGGGCATAGTCAGTTTTGAGGTCAAGGGAGGTAAGGATGAGGCTTGGCGGTTGATTGATTCCACCCGAATGTTGTCGATCACAGCCAATCTAGGTGATACCAAGACCACCATCACCCATCCCGCCACCACTACCCACGGGCGTTTGACTGACCAAGAGCGACTGGCAGCCGGCATTAATGATGGACTGGTTCGTATAGCGGTGGGTTTGGAAGACCTGGCTGATATTAAGAACGATTTGTCACGGGCATTCCAATAAAGAAACTTTAACAAGAAGAAAGTCATGAAAGTCACTGTATTTGGTTCTGGTTATGTGGGATTGGTCACTGGTGCCTGTCTGGCCGAGGTGGGCAATGACGTGCTTTGCATCGACGTGGATGCCGGCAAGATCGAGCGATTGAATCGCGGCGAAGTGCCGATTCACGAACCCGGTTTGGATGCCATCATCCAGCGCAACATGGCATCCAGCCGGCTCCGATTTACGACAGACATTGACAAGGCTGTGGAGCATGGACTGTTTCTATTCGTTGCAGTGGGCACACCGCCAGACGAAGATGGCTCCGCCGATTTGCAATATGTGTTGGCGGTGGCACGCAGCATTGGCGAGCGTTTGAATTCGTATCGCATTGTCGTCAACAAGTCCACCGTTCCGGTGGGTACTGCTGACAAAGTTCGCGAGGCCATTTTAGCTGTGCAAAAGGAGCGGGGCAGTGTGGTGGAATTCGATGTCGTCTCCAATCCCGAATTCCTTAAGGAGGGGGCTGCGATTGATGACTTCATGAAACCGGACCGCATTGTGGTTGGCACCGACAACCCAAGGACTACCGAGTTATTACGCGCCCTTTATGCGCCGTTCAACCGCAACCATGACCGGTTGATTTGCATTGACATTCGTTCCGCAGAGTTGACTAAGTACGCGGCTAATGCGATGCTGGCAACCAAAATCAGTTTTATGAACGAGTTGGCCAATCTGGCCGAGAGGCTGGGTGCGGATATCGAGAAAGTGCGCCTCGGCATTGGTTCTGATCCTCGTATCGGTTATCATTTCATCTATCCAGGATGCGGCTATGGCGGTTCCTGTTTTCCCAAGGATGTGAAGGCATTGGAACGCACGGCTAGGGATGTGGGGTATTCCGCAGAATTGTTAAAAGCGGTTGAGGCGGTTAATAACCGCCAGAAAAATCGACTATTCGAAAAGATCAATGCTTATTTTGGCGGAAACCTGAAAGGCAAAACCATCGCCCTTTGGGGTTTGGCGTTCAAACCAAACACCGACGATATGCGGGATGCCCCGAGCCGGGTATTGATGGAAGCTTTGTGGGCGGAGGGTGCTTCGGTGCGTGCATTCGATCCGGTTGCCATGAACGAAGCCCATAGGATTTACGGTAATCGAATGGGTCTGACGCTTTGTGAAAGTGCCGATTCGGCCTTGGATGGGGCGGATGCATTGGCAATTGTCACTGAATGGAATTTGTTCAGGAGCCCTGATTTTCCTAAGATCAAGCAGACGTTGTCCAGACCGGCGATCTTCGATGGCCGCAATTTGTATGACCTAGGTAGGATGGCCGCGGAAGGCTTTGATTATTTTGCCATCGGTAGGAAGCCAATAGAGGGCGTCAATTGACTACCCATGCATACAACACATTGGTTACAATTTGGGTTCATATTGGCTCAACAATTTTGGCTCATATCGGTAAATAGTTGAAACGCATCCGTGGGAGCGGTTTTTAACCGCGACAGATGCCGAAACGAAAGTCGCGGTTAAAAACCGCTCCCACGGCGACGTATTTGTCCAGCTTCACCAATTTATCGACATGAGCCACAATCTTTAACTTTGCATTAACCAGAGGGGTAATCTGATGAAACTGATACGATCTTTATGGCTTTGTGGGGTGATGATCTCAGCACCCTTCTTGATAAGACCTGCTTGGGCTGTAGAACCGATAAATTTTCTGATACGCAATAATGCCGACTTGGTCGCGCTATGCGCCACGCCGCAGAGTGATCCGAATTATGTCGCGGCCATTCATTTTTGCCATGGTGTTGGAGTTGGCTTTGTCCGCTATCATGAGTCGCTTACGGAAGGAAAGGGTTTCGTGCCATTGTTCTGCTTTCCCGAGACAGTAACCCGTACCCAGGCTCTGAACCAATATGTGAGTTATTCCAAAGCGCATCCCGAATACGACAAGGAGTCGGTGGGCGATGTGGTCATTAAATTTTTTATCGAAACCTATCCTTGCAAGGCAAACTGAAATAACGAGTGGGCAGGGTTGATTGTCACAATAGCAGGTGAATGTAATGACAAATTCTAATAAAGCTTTGAAACTAACTGCGGTTTTCCTGATAGCCTTGGTTTTCGGCGGCTGTGCGGGAATGTCCGATACCCAGCAGCGGACGATGACGGGTGCGATGGGCGGTGCCGCTGGGGGTGCCTTGATTGGTGCCCTTGCAGGCAATGCGGGCATGGGTGCCGCCATCGGGGCCGGAGCCGGTGCCCTGGGCGGTTTTGCCTTCGGTAAACACCAAGAGTCTGTCAATCGGGCTTATCAACAGGGAAGGCAAAGCGCTAATAACCCTCCCCAATAAAAAGGGTTGTCATGATAGAAAAGCCGGAAAAGCTGTCATTTCGGCATGCATGCCGACTTGTCGTCGGGAACGAATTTGGACGCGCGAAGCGCGGGGCGAAGCCCGAACCACATGGATGTGGTGAGCCAATCCAGGCCATGGACGGTAGCCAGTCGGTAGTGCATGGCTTAATCTTGGCAACTTGTTAAGCCATAGTTTTCTGTTCGTGGATACGAGGCAATCTGATGTGTCCCACAGTTTGCCATCCTTGGACGCTGGATGCATACGGGACATCCATGTCCCGTACCCTTCGGGCGGCGAAGCCGTGCAAATCGGCTGTCCTGCCGATTTGTCCGGCATCCCTGCCGGAATGACGAGCTTCAACACTTGTGTATAACGACGAGAAACCGCTAGCAAAGATTATATGATTTAGTCGTCTACGGCCACGATGACATTAGGCGCTTTGATGATAGCGTAAGCCGTTCCGCCTACGGTCAGCCCGAGTCCTTCCGCTGAACTTTTGGTGATGATGGAAACGATTTCCACGCCTGGCGTCAGTTCGATGACGACCTCGGAATCGACCGCGCCATGGGTGATTTCTTTAACCGTGCCTTTGAGAATATTGCGTGCGCTGAGTTTCATAATGTTTACCTTTTGCTTATCGTAATTGAATCGGAAAGGGTAGGGTAACACAACCCGCCCTTGTTAATCTTTGCCAAAATGAGAATTGCAGCTTGTCCACACGCGCTCCCGCAAGGCAAGCCATGCACTCCATCATCATGTTTAGCATTACCCGTGGCAAGACGGGGTTTCGTTGTATATGTAAGGTCATAAAGCTCTCTTGGGCCAAGCCCGAATCTCTAGCCAGCCATCGTGTTTATTGCCCTTCTTCTTTGCAAAAGAAGGGGCTTGGCGCGTTTCATTTTTTCGTTAAAGCGGGTAGGCAAGCTACTATAGTTGCCAAACCATCAATGATTATTGATAGTGGATAAGGCATAAGGATATGAAAAAATGAACTAACTTCTAAATTCATGGGAAACTGTTTATTTAGGTCGTATTTCGTTATTCTGTAGTTGACTGTCACAAACGTTATAATTTATTGTACATAACGGTGTGCGCAGAAAGCCCCGCCCTGCCAGCTAACGGAACCGCGATGCGTTTGGCATTGCGTGGCAGGTCAACCGGAAACATGAAATTTAAGGTGAATGAATGAAACCCCATAAATTATTCCTCGTCGCAGCGACTGTCTGCGGGCTGTTAGGAAGCAGCGCCCATGTCGCGGAAGCCGCGAAAAAATCAACCAAATCATCCAAAGATGCACAGATAGAAGCACTAGTCCGCCGCTTGGAAATATTGGAGCAACGTTTGGCGGTCAGCGAAGGCAAAGGTCAAACGCAAGATTCTGCCGCCACTTCCAAAACGGCCAACCTGGCCGGGGCGGATATTCCAGCGGTCAAGCAACTGGATCAGAAATTCAAAGTTCTGGAGCGTAAGCTGGAGGTGAACAAGGAGGCCGCTGATGAAGAGAAAAAAACTGCCTCTAAATTCAGCATCGGCTCGGAAGGCTTCAAATGGTCTTCTGCCGACAATTCCTATCAGTTTAGGTTACGTGGTTTAATTAACGCTGACAGTAGTTTCTATTTGGATGATTCGGTCAAGGGTGCGGCCGGACTGAACAACACCACAGCCGCTGGGCCTGCCACGCCCATTCCAGTCAATGGCCTGGGCATAGACCGTTTTCAAGTCAGCCGGGCTCGTATCATATCTTCCGGCACTTTGGCGAAATACACCGATTTCTTGATCACAACAGAGTTTGGCTCGCTAAGTTCAGGTGGGCCAAGTATCTTTGACGCTTTAATCGACTTGCGCTATTTCACCTTTGCCAGCCTGACGGCAGGCAAGCAGAAGGGTCCAGTTGGATTGGAGCGCTTACAGGACGTGTCCAAAATGACGTTTATGACCTTTGGTTATCCCACGCAGTTGGCCCCTAACCGTGACATCGGTATTATGCTGCATGGGGAGTTCACCGCTCCAGGCCGCGACCGTAAATCCAGCAATGGGCAGGCATCTAACTTTAAAGACCTCTTCCAATATCAGGCGGGGGTATTTAACGGTACGGCTGACAACCAAAACCCAGCCAACACGACGACTGCGAGTTATGATAACAAGGAATTCCAGGGCCGTATCTTCGCCCATCCGTTCCAGTTGACCGATATCAATGCACTGCAAGGGTTTGGCCTCGGTTTGGCGGGAACTTATGGTCAGCCCAAGGGGCTAACTCCGGTAAACCTTCAATCCCCTAGCCAGAATGTAATCGTAACCTACAATACCGGGACCGCGTTAAATGGCGACCATCATCGTTTATTACCGCAGGGTTATTGGTATTACGGGCCGTTTGGCGTTTTCACCGAGTATGCGATTTCTTGGCAAACCCTGACCAGTGCCACAAGCTCCACGGTCAAACAGCGAACCATTAACCAACAAAACACCGCATGGCAAGTGGCGGCTTCTTACGTGCTAACCGGGGAAGACAACACTTACCAAGGTGTCATTCCGCGTAAACCGTTTGACCCATTTAATGGGGGTTGGGGTGCATTGCAATTCGGGGCGCGCTGGGACGAATTGGGAGTCGACAAAAATACCTTTACCAACATCGGAACTACCAAAACCCCGTTCTATGGCTTCGCCAATCCGGCAGGGTCGGTCAAAAATGCCACCTCTTGGACGGTGGGCTTCAACTGGTATCTAAACAACAACGTCAAGATAGTTGCCGACTACGAGCAAACCTACTTCAAAGGCGGCGCTGCCAGTGCGTTGAGCACACCTTCGCCGGTTATGAATCGTCCGATGGAAAGAGTCTTTTTCACTCGCTTCCAAGTCGCGTTTTAAGGCATCCTATAGGATGGGCAAACAATAAGACGTTTGCCCATCCTGCTTAATAAAAGCAATAAATTGAATATAATAATAATTTACAGATGAGCTAACCGGGGGTTAAAGCCTATGAAAAATCGTTGGTTGATCGCATTAGCTGGCTTGGGAATCCATATTTCCATCGGATCGGTGTATGCATGGAGCGTGTTTTCCAAGCCTTTGCAGAAAGCCTTTGGCTGGAGTCTGCAACAAGCGAATTTTACCTTTGGGCTTGCCATTTTCACGCTGGGGGTTTCCGCCGCCATCATGGGGCATGTGGTCGAGCATCGGGGGCCGCGTTTTTCTGGCACGGTGTCTGCGCTGTTCTGGGCTGCGGGCTTGTTTGGTTCGGCTTTAGCGACTTCAGACACTATCGTTTCCAATGATGCGCGTTTGTGGCTGCTTTATCTGTTCTATGGCTTAATCGGCGGTGTTGGTCTGGGTACGGGCTATGTGACACCGGTTTCGACCCTGATAAAGTGGTTCCCGGATCATCGTGGGCTTGCGACGGGTCTGGCGATCATGGGGTTTGGTTTTGCCTCGTTTTTAGGCGCTCCGGTTATTGGCCACCTTATCGAAGCGATGGGGTTGAGCGCTACGTTTCTGATCCTAGGCACTGTCTATCTAATCTTCATGTTGGCGTCTGCCGCTTATTTGGAGCCTCCCCCAATCGGATGGCGGCCTCGCGGGTTTATTCAGCCGGATAGCTTGAAGCCACTGCGTCGGCAGATTGATTTGATGCCAATGACTGCCAATCAGGCGGTAAGAACCCTTCCGTTTTACGGTTTATGGATCATGATGTTCATCAACATCAGTTGTGGTATTGCCGTCATATCAGTGGCTTCCCCCATGGCTCAGGAATTGATTGGCATCAATGCCATTGCTGCGGCTGCGATTGTCGGGATGAATGGCCTTTTCAATGGATTGGGGCGTATCGGTTGGGCATCGCTATCAGACCGCATTGGCCGGCCAAATACCTATGTGATTTTTTTCCTCATCGAAATTTTGGCATTTGGGTTTCTGCCTTCCCTTAAGGAAATGCTGGCGTTTCAGGTGGTGCTTTATCTCATTATGACCTGTTATGGTGGCGGTTTTTCAACCCTGCCGGCGTATATAGGCGACTTGTTCGGCACTCATCAGGTGAGTGCGATACATGGTTACGTATTGACAGCCTGGGCGCTGGCGGGGATCACGGGTTCCTCGCTGGCGGCTTTTCTGCGTGAGGAAACCGGAAGCTACGGCGACATGATGAGAATTTTTGCCGGCGTTTTCATAGTGGCGTTATCGGTCGCAATCGCCATGCGGGTGTTTGTGGCTAGGGAATTGGTAAAGCATCATCTCAAATATTCCGAGGTGGAGAGTGATGCGTTCGATGTCGCGTTGGCAGAGGGTGAAACCGACACTGAATAGTCTATTGCTTGGTAAAAACTCATTCTTTTTGCTATCTCCCTGTAGACTAATATTCCAAAACAGTCTAGCTTTCTGTAACAATTTTGTTTGCTCAAAGCTGATAAAATGCCTATCCTTAATGCAGTCGCCTGCGTAACAGGAAGGTAAAATGCCTAAATTCACTAAGAAAACCGCTTCCCGCGAGGAAGGAGCAGGAATCGAACCATCCGGAATTTCCACGCCCGAAAATTTCCCACAATCCCTGCCAAGGCTTAAGCTTAGCGTTCGCCTAATGCACGGTGACGAAATCGCCCTTGGACCGGGCAAGTCGGAGTTGCTTTCAGCCATTGCCCGCACCGGTTCCATTTCTGCGGCGGGAAAAAGCATGAATATGAGCTATCGCCGTGCTTGGATGCTGGTCGAAGTGATGAACCGATGTTTCAAATGCCCGTTAGTAGAAACTGCGAAGGGTGGCAGCCACGGCGGAGGCGCTTGGCTGACACCGCTGGGCAAGGAGGTCTTGTCCCATTACCAAGTCATGGATGAGGCCTCCAAGCAGGTGGCCACGGCTTATTTGAAATTGTTTGAAAATATGATGGCTGAATGGAAGTCTGTTCATGCTGACCTTCCATCTTGAAATAGTTTAAACTGAATTTACAATCTGACGACTTGGAAATTTATTTTTTGACTAATATTGATGTGTATCGTGAGGAGTTATCATGTCCGCCGAATCAACCCCAAATCTAACTGAGAATGAACCTTTGTTTGAAAAAGATATTACGATGACTAGCGAGAAATTAGAGCAGACAATATTACAGTCCGCCAAGCAAGTAAAACCCAAATTGTCTCAGTGTTTTTTTGTGAGCAGCGAAGAAGTAAAGAAAATAGTCGCTGAGGTAGCCTACTACAAAGCTGAGAAGCGCGGTTTTCAGCCGGGTTATGATGTGCAGGATTGGGAAGAATCGGAAAGGGATGTGTTAAAGAAATTTGTCTATCTTGGGTTTGAAAAAGCCGATGCTAGATAAGCCGTTATTTGTTGGCAGGATTGACAGGAATTACAGGATGGGGTTTTGGAAGGCTTTGTATTAATCCACTCATTTTCTCCATCCTGTGTATTCTGTCTTAAATATGTCGGGCTATCATGACTCCGTCCACCCGAATTCCGTAAGTTCCATCCGGAAACCTAGATTAGAGAGCATGGAAATAGGTTTTTAGCTTCACTGCCATAAGTTTTCGGCGTTCTTCAAGGAAATCCTCGTAATCCATCCCGTTACTTGTAAGTATTTCTTCAGGAATACAGTGTTGCTTCAAATTTGCCTTGAGATCATCAATCTTCTCAATACCACCATATTTCTTTATTCCGCCATTACACTGAATGAGTAGATCATTGAAATACAGGATTGGAGCCTTATCACCAATTCCTATATTAATTTCTGATTGTGTAATCACATAATTGGCAATTTGGTTATATCGACCACGGCTTAATCCCTGTTTCTTTAGGTGGTTTCTTGGGTAGATGTGGTGCAAGTCACTCTTGTTGAGTATCAAATCAAGCACAGTAATGTCGCGTGAGAGAAAACCATGATCCCCAAGTTTAACTTGGGCTGCACGAAAAACCCTAAAATATGGGCTAATTGATGAAGATGTATTCATTTCCTGTGGCAAAAGGCTATTCCAGTAAGCATCAGACATCTCCCCAGCGAAAACCGCGCTGCCGTATGCATCGAAACCTTGCTCATGAATTTGACGAATGTCATAGTCAAACGAACTTTCTGGCGAACCCGAGTATCGACCAGTTAGAACCGACACTACGAACCACTTGCGTACAGCCTTTTCTATATCAGAAAGGGGCATTTTATGACTGCGTAAAGTGAGGTAGAGGATATAAGCAAAATTCAGCGCATTCTGTGAACCAATCAAAGATGAATCAATAAATCCTGCTGAACGGATAATCATCACGAACTTTTTGAAATTTGTTTCATTGGTAAAATTCACCACCCCGGACTTGAGGCGTTTGAATGACTCTTCGGCGATGGTATCTTCAAATTGCTTGGTTTCAAAATTACGGCCGGAAAGCAACGCAACCAAGTCCGCTAACTTGCCTCGTTTGAACTCGGAGGTGAAAGCGACCCGAAGCATATCGGTATAGGATGGATCGTAAATATCATCGTTTTCGTTTTTGAGCCAACTCATTTTCTGGAAGAACTCAGTGGCGGCAAAATCTTTGTCATTTTCTTTTATCTTCTCGTAGAAGTGCGGGGCTACGGATAGATGGCAGAAGTAATCAATCGCCTTGCGTAAGGTATTGCCGCCATAGGTTTCGTTGCTGGCAATTTTAGACATGGCGAAATCTGCTTGACTTAATTCAGCACCTGCGGAGTTCACTCGAATAAATATTTCTGGAATGGCAATCTCCCCAGTTTTTACCCAAGTAAGTAATGTTTCAATCGGATGGGGGGTCACAGTATATCGTTGAGTGGCCATGGTATCGGTTCTTAATAAATATTCTTGTTCGGGCTAAATGTCTGGCCTAGTCTTCCAGATAAGGTGATTTCTAAGAAAGAACATCCCATCAAGAATCTGATCCGTAGGCAAAAAATAAAGTCCACGAAAGTCACGAAAAACACGAACAAAAGCATGTCTTGTTCGTGCCTTTCGTGTGTTTCGTGGACAATGCTTTTGGTAGATTCATTATTATAAATCACCTAAGTATAAGTACCTACTAATTACGCCTTGCTGATTATACGCCGAACCTTGCCCCGATCCACGAAGATCATGCAATATCAGCAATTCTCAGTTTGGGCCAGAAACGATAAATATAACCCCGTCATTTCGGCAGGGATGCCGAAATCCAGCGACCATGGATGGCAACACGTTGATTATGATGGGCTTAAATCCGTTGGTTTGTTACCGTCCTTGGCCTGGATTTCGGCATCCCTGCCGAAACGACGGGGCTTTGAGCCAAACTTAGAATTGCTGACGCAATATAGCCGATTTACCAACGGGGCAAGGGCCACTTGTCTAAGTTCGCCATAATTCCGGCGGGTGTCGTTACAAACCAAAGCATTGGACCAATCCAAACGCTTGGTCGTAACCGTTCAGCCTCCCCCAATGCGGTCATCTTGGCCGTAATTCCTGTGGGCGGGATGCCCGCGTTCCCAAGGGGAACGGTTACTGTTGGTCAATTAATATTGAGCCGACTTTTAATGAATTCCGGAGAGCGGTTAGCATGTATGCAAGCCAGAACGATAACGCTTTCTTCAAACAGCACATAGTAAAGTGCAAAAGGAAAGCGATTAAGCAGTACACGACGAATTTGTCGATAGGTTTCGATGTATGCGTAAGGATTGTCTCGAATGAGTCCAATGGAATGCCGTATCTCCGCCCGAAATTCTTTTCCTAGCCCCTTACGTTCATGGTCGTACCATTGCTGTGCCGAGCCGATATCCATCTCAGCCTCGGGTGTTACAATGACTTTCAATCCAGTGCCTCCAATCGAGCCTGTACCTCCTCCCACGGACTCCCCGCTGAAGGATTGGCTGTGAATTGGGCAAATCGCTCATCAAGCAAATGCCGATGTGACTCTGGCAAGGGCTTGTTCTGGGCCTCTGGAACTAAGGAATCCCAGATGGCTTCGACAAGTTCGATGCGCTCATCTAGGGTAAGCTTTTTTGCTTCGGAGAGTAGTTGCGTATTCATGGGTTTTGACCGTTGAAGTCGAATATTTATAAATAAACCGTGGGTATATTTTGGGTACACGGGAACTTGTCGTGGTCCCTGGGTTGCCGTCTTTGGTTGCTGGATGCATACGTGACATCCATGCCCCGTACCCTTCGCGAAGCCGTGCAAATCGGCTACCCTGCCAATTTGTCCGGCAACCATGACCCGGATGACGATGCTGCGTGACTTGTGTATAGCGATGAGTTTACCAGCTTTGCAACACAATCAATCCTCCAAATAAGTATACGCACTCAACCCCGCTATCAATTCGCTTTCAAACAATTTCCTTTGTTGAGGCCCGAGTTTGGCATCCAGCAGTTTTTTGCGGTAGGCCCGTTCCAGTTCTTCCGGTTCGATGTGGACATAGCGCAGCGAATCATCCGCGCCGTCGCCGCGCATGGGTTGCACCAACCGCCATTTGCCGGTGCTGTCCAGTTCGATATTGACGGAATGTGTATCGCCAAACAGGTTGTGCATGTCGCCTAGGATTTCCTGGTACGCGCCGATTAAGAAAGCACCGATCAGATAACCCTCGTTTGGGGAAATTTCGTGCAGCGGCATAGTGGTCTCAATGCTCTGACGGTCTAGGTAAGCATTGATCTGGCCGTCCGAGTCGCAGGTCAAATCCTGCAACACGGCACGGCGTGTGGGTTCTTCGTCCAGTCGTTGCAGCGGCATGATGGGGAAGGTCTGGTCGATGGCCCAAGCGTCGGGCAAGGATTGGAACACCGAAAAATTGCAGAACACTTTGTCCGCCAACCGTTCGTTGAGTTCGTCCAGTGCCTCGCGATGGGCGCGCAAGCGAATGTCTAGGCGTTTGCGGACGATATGGCAGATGGCGGCGTTGAGGCGCTCGGCTTCGGCCAGTTCGTTCAGGCTTAGCTTGCCTCGAACATACATCGCCCTAGCTTCGGACAGGTCGAATTTTGCGTCCAAGTACAGCGCCAGCGGCGGCTCGTCGGGGACTCGACGCAGCAGCGAACACAAGTCTTTGAGCGGTTTGGCCTCTGACTGGGTGAGTGCTGGGATTTCTTCGGGGACCGACTCCACGTTGATGATATTGGTGATGAGCACGGCGTGATGGGCGCTCATGGCGCGGCCCGATTCGGTAATTATGTGCGGATGGGGCAGATCATATTCCGAGCAAATTTCACTGAACGCACGAACGATGGCGTGGGCATATTCGTCGATGCTGTAATTGGTCGAGCACTCGCTACAGGAGTGTGTGCCATCGTAATCCACCCCCAATCCGCCGCCCACATCCATATAAGCGATGGGCGCACCCAGCCGCCGCAATTCGGCATAATATCGACAGGCTTCGCGCAAGGCGGTTTTCACATCGTTAATGTTGGCGACTTGGGAACCCATGTGAAAGTGCATGAGTTTTAGCCAGTTTAAACTTCCGTTGGCTTCCAGTCCCTCGATCAGGCGGAGTATCTCACTGGCACTGAGTCCGAACTTTGACTTTTCGCCGCCGCTGTTTTGCCATTTGCCAGCGCTGATGCTGGACAGTCTGGCCCGGACGCCCAGTTGCGGTTCTATCCCCAGCACCTTGGATTCGGCGATGACCAAGTCTAGTTCGGCGGGCTTTTCGATCACAATGAAAACATTCAGTCCGAGCCGGGTGCCAATGAGCGCTAGCCGGATGTAAGCACGGTCTTTGTAGCCGTTGCAGATGATGGTGCCGCCCTTGGCCAAGGCCAGTATGGCCAGCAGTTCGGATTTGCTGCCTGCTTCCAAGCCAATTTTTGCCCCGCCATTGTCGAGCATGCCTTCGATAACGGCGCGTTGCTGGTTGACTTTTATAGGGTAGACCGGGGTATATTCGCCGTTGTAGTCCATCTCTGCGATGGCCTTGTCAAAAGACTGGTGCAGCAAGTGGACACGGTTGCGCAGGATATCGGTGAAGCGGACTAATATTGGCAGGGAAAGTCCTTCCAGGCGTATCTTGTCGGCGACTTCAAATAAATCGACCACACCCAAGTCAGCATTCCGTTTCGGGTAGGCGACGACATGACCGCGTTCGTTAATGTTGAAATAACCGTCGCCCCAATGTTCTATGGCGTAGGTTTCGCGTGCGTTTTGCAGATCCCAGGGTTTGTCCATCATAGTGTATTTTCAAAAAGTTTCGAATAGTTGGGGAACGGGTGCGATTAATTTGATGCAGGAATGGCGGATTATTTGAGTGCAGTCATGATGGCGGTGGCCTGTGGGTATCGAAAAAGCGTAAGGTGTTCCGGCCCTCAGCCTTGGCCTGATACATGGCAATATCCGCCATTTTAAGCAAATCGTTAATGGAACTGCCATGTCCATCGAACAGGGTGATGCCAATGCTTGCGCTACAGTAGTGTTCATAACCGGCCATGGAATAAGTT
The DNA here is from genome assembly GCA_003242955.1 of Candidatus Methylumidiphilus alinenensis. Taxonomy (GTDB): domain Bacteria; phylum Pseudomonadota; class Gammaproteobacteria; order Methylococcales; family Methylococcaceae; genus Methylumidiphilus; species Methylumidiphilus alinenensis. The sequence goes on along the minus strand of QJPH01000461.1, from coordinate 2,026 downwards.
TGGTTGAGATTGTCGATGATTTTACACCCTATCTTTTGGGCTTGGGCGGTTGCCTCTTCAATGTCTCCAGCCAAGCCTGTGAGCATCACAACGAATTCGTCACCCCCAAAGCGGGCCACTGTGTCGCTTTCGCGTATACCGGCGGTGATGCGACTTGCCACCTGCTGCAACAGCAAGTCGCCCTTGTCATGGCCGAGCGTGTCGTTCAACGTTTTAAAGTTGTCTAGGTCTATGAACAGAAGTGCTCCCTGGGTTTTATCGCGTTCACTGTTCACCATGGCTTGTTGCAACCGATCCAGCAGGAGACGCCGGTTGGGCAGTTGGGTCAACGGGTCATAAAAGGCTAATTGCTTGATTTCTTCCTCGGCCCGCTTGCGCTTGGTGATGTCGTGTGTGAACACCAGAAATTGCCCGGCTCCGGCTGGCTGAAAAGTGGTGCTGATTTCAACTTCCAATAATCGTCCATTTTTGCATTGATAACGTGACTCGAAACGGTTGAATCCCATCTGTATGGTCTGCTGGATGCGTGACTGAGTGTCTAAGGCGTTCCCGTCGAACTTGATGTCAGAAAGCCGCATGGTTAGCAATTCGTCCAGTCCATACCCAGTCATGTTGCAGTAGGCTTTGTTGGCATCGATAAATCCTCCTTTCATGTCGCAAATACAAAATCCATCTAGGGTGGTTTCAATGATGGCGCGATATTGCTTCTCTGCTTCGATTGTTTTGCGATGGGTGCGCTCTAATATGAAACCGACATAGGCGATATGGGTAATCACCATAGATGGAAGGCCGAGTATTACCATGACGAATCTAGCTGGGTTTGAATCCAAAACATCAGGTAATGGGGCGGCCCACCCCAGCGAAAATGCAATGACATTCAATAGTGCCACTCCAGCCATTAAGCGGTAGGCCCAGGCAATCCACAATGCACTGTGGCTCTGCTTGTGGCATCCCAGTCGCCAAGCCAGGGTTGATGAATAATAAACTAAGGCGGTGTAAATACTATGATTGTAGATTACCACCAGCCCTAGGTTTTTCAAGTCTAAGCGGATGCTTTCAAGAACCAGAACGAACAACAAGGCAGCAGCCGCGATCCATTCCCAGCGCCAAGGCACGACGGCCAAGTCTAGGCGCAGTGACTGGATACGCATCATGAGGTAAGCAAACACCAATAGGTTGGCGAGCGGGAAAGTTGCCCAAGCGGGAACGTGACCCCGAAGTGCGATCAATAGGACACCCAAGCCCATCAATATGCCACTCCCGCACCATAATTTAATGGCAAGTGATCGATGTCCTGCCAAAACGAACCAGGTGATGGTCGGCAATATAAAATAGAGCAAGCCGAGTATCAGAAAAGCCGTGGGTGTATGAAAGAGGGTCATTTCTTTAACTATCTGGAAAATCGTAACATATTTCCAAGCCGTCTATGTTTCAAAAAAGCATAGTGTGTTCCGGCCCGCAGCCTTGGCTTGATACATGGCAATATCCGCCACTTTAAGCAAATCGTCTATGGAACTGCCATGTCCAACGAACAGGGTAATGCCAATGCTTGCGCTACAGTAGTGTTCGTAACCGTCTAAAGAATATGTTTGGTTGAGATTGTCGATGATTTTCCACCCTATCTTTTGGGCCTGGGCGGCTGCCTCTTCAATGTCTCCAGCCAAGCCAGTGAGCATCACAACGAATTCGTCACCCCCAAAGCGGGCCACTGTGTCGCTCTCGCGCACAGCGGCGGTGATGCGGCTTGCCACCTGCTGCAACAGCAGGTCGCCCTTGTCATGGCCGAGCGTGTCGTTCAACGTTTTGAAGTTGTCTAAGTCGATGAACAGCAGCGCCCCATGGGTTTTGTCGCGGTCACTGTTTGCCATGGCTTGTTCCAACCGATCCAGCAGGAGACGCCGGTTGGGCAGTTGGGTCAGATGGTCATAAAAGGCTAATTGCTTGATTTCTTGCTCGGCCTGTTTGCGTTCGGTGATGTCGTTGATGGCTGCCACAAAACCAATAACTTGCCCGGTGTCATCGTGTC
>QJPH01000474.1 GCA_003242955.1 Candidatus Methylumidiphilus alinenensis | reverse complement strand
GGGCGCAACAGGCGTGTTCCGTCGTTTTGACAACGTCTTTTGTTGACCGTCAAAACGGCCTATGTGCCATTTTTTTCACCGCTAGGAGTCCCGATTTGCATTCATGTACAGCGTTTTTTCTTAACAAAGGAAAATAATAAAGGACACTCATTCAAACTATCCTGTGTGTCTGTGCTTTGCAAAATGGTATAACCCAACAAGTAACTATTCGATATTAAAAACGCTGTATGTTACTGTGGTGGTCATTCCTTCCGACATACACTCAAACTAGACGGCCTTGGTCATCGTTCAGCCCACCAAATGTGGAGTGCAGCGACTCGTCGCCGCTTTCCGAAACAGCGGCGACGAGTCGCCGCACTCCACAAACTCATCCATCGGGCTGAACGATGATCAAGGCCAGCAAGACAAAGATTAAAAATCAAACTCCAGCAAGTAGGATAACTTTACACTTTGTTTACAATTTATTCCACTGTCACAGATTTAGCTAAATTTCTAGGCTGGTCCACATCTGTTCCCTTAATAATGGCAACATGATATGCGAGAAGTTGTAGGGGTATGGTATAGACAATCGGAGCAACCACTTCGTTAGTTGCTGCCACCCGCAGTATTTTAACGTTTGGCACACTTTCCATGGGGGATTCGGCATCGGCAAAAACGAATAGTTCTCCGCCCCTGGCATGGACTTCCTGCAGATTGGATTTAAGCTTTTCTAAAAGATCGTTATTAGGTGCTACTGATATAACTGGCATTTCACTATCGATCAATGCTAACGGCCCATGCTTTAGTTCTCCAGCGGGATAGGCCTCGGCATGTATGTAAGATATTTCCTTAAGTTTGAGTGCGCCTTCCATAGCTACCGGATATTGAGCTCCCCGTCCGAGAAAAAGTGCATGCTCCTTGTCCCCGAAAAGCTCAGCCCATTCCTCGATCGCATCTTCCAATTCAAGCGCATGCCTGATTTGGTTTGGGAGTTGACTCAGTTCTTCCACTATTTTCGCCTCATCTTCCCCGGACAATTTGTTGTTCCGGCCCAAGGCTATCACTAACATAAGTAAAACTGTCAATTGGGTGGTAAACGCCTTAGTTGAAGCAACGCCAATTTCTGGTCCTGCCCGTGTCATCATACTAAATTCCGATTCCCTGACTATCGAACTTTCAGGTACGTTGGAGATGGCTAGGGTATGGGCATATCCTAAACGCCCACTTTCCTTCAGCGCGGCTAAGGTATCGGCTGTCTCTCCCGACTGCGATACTGTCACGAAAAGCGTACCGGGTGCGACGACATGTTTCCTATAACGGAATTCACTAGCCACCTCCACATTGCACGGAATCCCCGCTATGTCCTCCATCCAATAACGCGCCACCATGCCAGCATGGTAACTTGTGCCACAAGCAACGATTTGTACAGCTTTTATTTCGGAGAAAGCTTGCTCAGCTTCATGTCCAAAGGCTGTTTCCAATAATCTGCCGGATTGAATCCGACCGTCTAGGCATTTTTCCACGGCTACCGGCTGCTCGTGAATTTCCTTCTGCATAAAATGACGGTAAGTTCCACGATCTACCGCATTCGATGACAATTTAGTCTCGTTGATGGCACGGTCTGTACGCTGGACCCCATTTTTGTCATAAATGACCACTTCTTCCGTGTTAAGAGTGGCAATATCTCCATCTTCGAGAAAAATAAAGCGTTTGGTTTCATCCACTAAGGCAAAAATATCGGAGGCGATAAAATTTTCGCCGTCTCCTAGCCCAACAACAAGTGGGCTACCCTCGCGGGCGGCAACCAAAGTTTTCGGTTCTCGTGCGCTAATGACACCGATCGCATAGGCGCCTTTTAATAATTGGGTGGTTTTACGTAATGCCTCCAGCATACTCACGCCTTGTTCCATGAAATACTGGATTTGATGGGCGATGACCTCAGTGTCGGTTTCTGAGGTAAACACATATCCTTGGGCTTGTAGGGATTTGCGTAATTCTTCGTGATTTTCAATGATGCCGTTATGCACCACTGCAACAGAATCGCGTGATAAATGGGGGTGGGCGTTGCGCTCCGCAGGCACACCATGGGTTGCCCAGCGGGTATGGGCAATGCCTACCTTCCCATCTACAGGCTCTTTAGCCAAAAGGCCTTCCAACTCTTTGATCTTGCCCATGCTTCTGGCGCGATTGATTCCGTCATTTTCGTTGATTACCGCAATCCCGGCAGAATCGTAGCCACGGTATTCAAGGCGACGCAATCCTTCCAATAACACCGGCACAATCATGCGATGGGCTACAGCCCCGACAATTCCACACATAGCTTTAAACCTCTTTCTTTACGGGACGTTGCCAACCCGGAATGGAGTCTTGCTTGGACCGGCTTAAGGTCAACTGACCATCGGGTGCGTTTTTGGTGATAGTTGATCCTGCTCCGATGGTCGCATTCCTTCCTATTTTAACAGGAGCAACTAATTGGGTGTCAGATCCGATGAACGCACCGTCTTCAATAATAGTCAAGTGTTTGTTGGCTCCATCGTAGTTACAAGTGATCGTCCCGGCACCTACGTTGACATTAGAACCGATAATGGAATCGCCGATATAGCTAAGGTGATTGATTTTCGTGGAATTTCCAACCGTGGTCTTCTTGATTTCGACGAAATTGCCAATATGTACATATTCACCAAGGGTGCTTTCTGGGCGGATGCGGGCGAAAGGCCCTATATGGCTACCTGCGCCAATATTGGCTCTATCAATCAGAGAGTTGGCGAAAATCTCCACATCATCGCCGATATGACTATCCTTAATTATTACATTAGGGCCGATTTTTACTCTTTCACCTAACTTGACTTGACCTTCGATCAATACATTGACATCTATCTCCACATCTTGTCCGTGGGATACAATCTCACCCCGCAGATCAAAGCGGGAAGGGTCCAGCAGAGTTATGCCACTCTCCATCAGTGTTAGTGCTTGGCGCATCTGATAGACCCGCTCAAGTTGCGCGAGTTGCAGTCGGTTATTGATGCCCAGCACCTCGTTTTGGTCGGCAGGCTGGGTGGTTTCGATAGTGACACTATCAGCCACGGCTAGGGCTATGATATCCGTTAAGTAATATTCCCCTTGGGCGTTTTGATTGGTCAGTTGGTTTAGCCAGCCTAATAAGCGATTGCCATTGACTGCAAGAATGCCGGTATTGACTTCACGAATTTCACGCTGCTCTAGGTTGGCATCTTTTTCTTCAACAATGCTGGTGACATCCCCGTTTGCATTGCGTTCGATGCGCCCATATCCCGTTGGGTCATCCAAGGAGACTGTCAGCAGCCCCATGCCACCTTTGTCAGCATATTCAATCAGTTTTGTGACAGTTTCCAGTTTCAACAACGGCACATCGCCATAGAGAATCAAGACAGTGCTTGCATTGTCGATCCAGTTAGAGACTTGCATAACGGCATGCCCGGTCCCAAGTTGTTCCTTCTGTTCGGTCCACTCAGTTTTAAGTTCGCCCAAAGTTGTCCTGACTTGGTCTCCTCCATGACCGTAGATCACATTGACTGAGTTATCACCCAATTGCATGGCTAGGTCATGGACATGCGCTAAAAGCGCTTTTCCGCCAATTTTGTGAAGAACTTTGGGTACAGAGGACCGCATGCGTTTGCCTTGACCAGCAGCCAGAATTATGGTTTGTAATTTCATATAGCGTTTTCAATATCACACGTTACTGGTAAAAATTTTTCAAAACGCAGAAAAAACCCGATAGGTTATTGAAAATAAGAAGTTTATTCTCAAGAAAACTACCGGGTTTGCAAAGTATTGGCAACTGCTCAGCGGTTTTTGCGCCAGCGATCCAATGTTCTTAGCTGGGCAACCGCTTCTATCAGTTCCAATTGTGCCTTGGCATAATCCAGCTTTCCAGAACGGTCATTCAGGGTTTCTTCAGCTCGATGCCTAGCTTCGATGGCAGCGGCTTCGTCAATGTCCTTTGCCCTCACTGCCCGGTCGGCAAGCACGGAGACCACATGCGGTTGGACTTCTAAAATTCCACCTGAAATAAAAAAGGGTAGGGTTTGTTTGTTGTCAATTATCACCCTTACTTCACCGGCCTTAAGACGTGTAAGCAACGGAGCGTGGCGGGCTGTAATCCCCACATCGCCTTCTGTTGCAGGGGCAACAACCAGTTCCGCCAGGCCAGAGAATATTTTTTCTTCCGAACTGACAATATCGACATGGATTGTCATGGCCATAAGCTTAAGTATCTCCACGAACAGGTTGAATTAAGCGGCTAAACGCTGGGCTTTTTCTAATACTTCGTCAATGGTGCCTACCATATAGAAAGCCTGTTCGGGTATATCATCATATTCTCCCGCTACGATGCCCTTGAAGCCTGAAATGGTGTCCTTTAGCGAAACGTACTTGCCTGGCGACCCGGTAAATACCTCCGCGACATGGAAAGGTTGCGACAGGAAACGTTGAACCTTTCGTGCGCGCGAGACGACCAGTTTGTCTTCCTCGGACAACTCATCCATTCCCAAAATTGCGATAATATCGCGTAATTCTTTGTAACGTTGTAATATTCCCTGAACTTTGCGGGTAATGTCATAGTGCTCGGCACCAATTACCAGTGGGTCCAATTGACGACTTGTGGAGTCCAGCGGATCGACTGCCGGGTAAATACCCAACTCTGCAATTTGGCGGGATAATACCACAGTGGCATCCAAATGTGCGAATGTTGTTGCAGGCGACGGGTCCGTCAGGTCGTCCGCAGGAACGTAGACAGCTTGGATCGAGGTGATTGATCCGGTTTTTGTCGAGGTGATGCGTTCTTGTAGCACACCCATTTCTTCGGCTAAGTTTGGCTGATACCCAACGGCGGAAGGCATGCGACCTAGAAGCGCTGACACTTCGGTTCCTGCCAGTGTGTAGCGGTAGATGTTGTCGATGAATAACAATACATCAAGACCTTCTTCACGGAAGAATTCGGCGATAGTCAATCCGGTCAAGGCGACTCGAAGCCGGTTGCCGGGCGGTTCGTTCATCTGTCCGTAAACCATGGCTACTTTGTCTAGTACGTTGGAGTCCTTCATTTCGTGATAGAAGTCATTGCCTTCGCGGGTACGTTCTCCCACGCCGGCGAACACGGACAGGCCGCTATGTGCCTTGGCGATATTGTTGATCAATTCCATCATATTGACGGTTTTGCCTACCCCGGCACCACCGAACAAGCCGACCTTGCCGCCTTTCGCAAACGGACAAACCAAGTCGATGACTTTGATGCCGGTTTCCAGCAACTCGTTACTCCCCGACTGTTCCTCGAAGGTTGGAGCTTTGCGATGAATGGCCCAGCGCTCCTTTTCACCCACTGGTCCTTTTTCGTCGATGGGTTCGCCGAGTACGTTCATGATGCGCCCTAGGGTTTCCCTGCCCACTGGAACTGAGATTGCCGCACCGGAGTTTTCAACAGGCAAGCCCCGCTGCAATCCATCCGTTGTACCCATGGCGATGGTTCTGACTACGCCATCTCCTAATTGTTGCTGCACTTCCAGAACCAAGTTGGCGCTTTCGACTTTCAACGCCTCGTAAATTTTTGGCAACGATTCGCGTGGAAACTCCACGTCGACAACGGCACCGATGATTTGAACGATTTTGCCCGAACTCATGTTTCGTCCTCTTAAAATTTAATCAAACTGTAGGGCGGCCTTCAGGCCGCCAGTGGCCAGAAGGCCACCCTACAAATATAGCTAGACCGCAGCCGCGCCACCGACAATCTCGGATATTTCTTGGGTAATGGCCGCTTGGCGGGCTTTGTTGTATATCAACTGTAATTCATTGATGAGCTTGCCCGCATTGTCAGAAGCACTCTTCATGGCCACCATACGCGCTGCCTCTTCACACGCATTGTTTTCGACCAAACCTTGAAAAACCAAGGATTCGACATAGCGAACCAACAAGTCATCCAATACTTCCTTGGCATCTGGTTCGTAGAGATAATCCCAGTGTCCCGCCAGTTCGGGTGCTAGTTCATTGCATTTGATCGGAAGCAGTTGCTCAAGTTTTGGCCTTTGCGTCATGGTATTGACAAACTCGTTATACGCTACATAGAGTTCGTCAATTTTCCCCTCGCGATAATCGTCCAACATGACTTTTATCACACCAATAATGTCTTCAAGGTGCGGGGTGTTACCCAGTTTAGTGGCTTGGGCAACGATCTTGACGCCAAACCCGTTAAAAAAAGAACAGCCTTTTTGACCGATAACCGAGACTTGCACTTCAATATTTTCTTTCCCCCAACTGAGAAACTGGCGCAATGCCTGCCTAAACAGGTTGGAGTTAAGTCCGCCGCAAAGTCCACGGTCGGTGGACAGGATAATGACACCTACCCGCTTTACGGGTCTATTCATCATGAAAGAGTGGGTGTACTCCGGTTTGGCGTGAGAGAGATGCCGGATGATTTGGGCAATTTTTTTGGAGTAGGGGCGGGTGGCTTGCATCCGCATCTGCGTTTTGCGCATTTTGCTGGTTGCCACCTTTTCCATCGCTCGCGTGATTTTCTGAGTATTTTTGATACTCGCAATCTTCACTCGAATTTCTTTACCTACGGCCATGTTGTTACCCTTTACCAGGCGTGTGATGCTTTAAATTTCTTGATTGCTGCGTCGATGGCGGACTTGATTTCGTCGCTGTAATCACCGGTTTCGTTTATCGTTTTCAGCAATTCCGCCTCTTCTGTTTTGACATAGCTTTGCAGTGCTTCCTCAAAATCGCGAATCTTGTTGACTGCAATATCGTCGAGCAAACCTTCGTTGGCTGCATATAGGGAAATGGCCATTTGTCCAACGCTATAGGGCGAATACTGGTTTTGCTTCATCAGTTCGGTAACCCGTTGGCCGCGCTCGATTTGCTTGCGGGTTCCTTCGTCCAAATCCGATGCAAATTGCGCAAAGGCCGCCAATTCGCGGAACTGCGCCAAGTCCAGCCGGATGCCGCCGCCCAGTTTTTTGATGATTTTGGTTTGTGCCGCTCCGCCTACCCGAGACACCGAAAGACCTGCGTTCACCGCTGGGCGTATGCCAGAATTGAACAGGCTGGTTTCAAGGAATATCTGACCGTCTGTGATGGAAATCACGTTGGTCGGTACGAAAGCCGATACGTCGCCAGCCTGAGTTTCGATGATAGGCAACGCAGTTAGCGAGCCCGTCTTACCCTTGACGGCACCACCTGTGAGCCTTTCGACTTCGTCTGGGTTGATGCGGGAAGCGCGCTCCAACAAGCGGGAGTGCAGGTAGAACACGTCACCAGGATAGGCCTCCCGACCCGGCGGACGGCGCAGTAATAGCGACACCTGGCGGTAGGCCCAAGCCTGCTTGGTCAAGTCGTCATAAATGATCAGCGCGTCTTCGCCACGGTCACGGAAAAATTCGCCAATGGTACATCCACTATAAGGTGCGATGAATTGTAGTGCTGCGGACTCAGAGGCGGATGCCACGACAATGATAGTGTGTGCCAATGCACCATGTTCTTCCAGTTTGCGGACTACATTGGCGATGGAGGATTGTTTCTGACCGATGGCGACATAAATGCACTTTACGCCAGTGCCTTTCTGGTTGATGATCGTGTCAATGGCGATTGCAGTTTTGCCAGTCTGCCGATCCCCGATGATCAATTCACGCTGGCCGCGACCGATTGGGATCATTGAGTCGATGGCCTTTAAACCAGTTTGCAGCGGCTGGCTGACCGACTGACGCGCAATGACACCTGGCGCGATTTTTTCAATGGGCGAGGTGGCGGTGCTGTTTAAGGCACCTTTTCCATCAATTGGGTTGCCCAAGGCATCCACTACTCGGCCCAGAAGTTCTTCGCCTACCGGTACTTCAAGAATTCTTCCTGTGCATTTTACGGTGTCGCCCTCGGCTAAATGGTCGTAGGAGCCAAGGACAACGGCACCCACCGAATCCCTTTCCAAGTTAAGGGCCAAGCCAAAGGTATTGCCGGGAAATTCCAACATTTCGCCTTGCATTACATCGCTCAAACCATGGACGCGGACAATGCCGTCGGACAGGCTGACGATGGTTCCTTCGGTGCGGGACTCAACGCCTAGGTCGAAATTTTCGATTTTACTTTTAATGAGGTCGCTGATTTCAGAGGGGTTTAATTGCATGATTCGTTTTCTCGCTCTAGTTGTAGAGTCGCTTGGCCAAGCGCTGGATTTGCCCACGGACGGATGCGTCAATCACGCGATCCCCGGCTTTGATCAATACGCCGCCAATCAAGGTTTCGTCGATTTGCACGTTTAAACGCGGCTGTTTTCCCAACGTTTTCTGGAGCACCGTGGTAATTTGATCACGCTCCGCATCGTCAAGAGGGTAGGCTGTAGAGACGTCCGCGAAGATATAACCTTCATCTTCCGCACGAAACTGCTCAAATTGTTCGCTGATGAGGTTTGCTAGCGTCAAACGCCGATTGGCAACCAATAGACGGACAAGGTTTTCACCCTCACCATCCAGCTTGCCCCGGCACAAATCCAATAACGCCTGGATAAAACGGTCTTTATTGGCGGTGGGATTCGCTGCGGCACGGGTAATTTGTGGATTCTGCACGACAGCAGCCAAAAAGGCCAGTGACTCCGACCATTGCGAAGTCGTGTCCGTTTCCTTAGCCCTTTTAAAAGCCGCTGTTGCGTATGGCCTAGCCAAAGTCGCTAATTCACTCATTAGACTTGACCTAGTTGATTGCCAAGGCTGTTAATAATTTCCTTGTGTTTGTTGATATCGACCTCCCTGCGTAAAATTTGTCCGGCTGCTGAAATCGCAAGAACAGCCACCTGCTTGCGCAATTCTTCCTTCGCTTGCTGGATTGCCCGTTCAATATCGGCTTCGGCTGCTGCTTTGATGCGCTCGCCCTCCTGCTTTGCGGCTTCCCTTTTTTCATCAGCCAAATCATTGGCGCGTTTCTGCGCCAGATTGACGATGTCGGCGGCTTGGTCTTTGGCTTCTTTCAAGAATGACTTGGCCTTCTTGTCAGCAAGCTCCAATTCATGCTTGCCTTTTTCACCCGCCGCAAGGCCATCGGCGATCTTCTTCTTGCGCTCTTCGAGGGCTTGCATCAAAGGCGGCCAAACGAAATTCATGGTGAACCACACCAGAAGCCCGAAGGTTATCATCTGCCCGAATAGAGTGGCGGTAATACTCACTGCGCTTTCCTCATAGCTTTATACTACAGAGACGAAAAGGGTTAATCGTCTACTCCGAATTACTTAGGCAGGAACGGGTTTGCAAAAGTGAAGAACAACGCAAGACCCACGCCGATCATGGTCACTGCGTCCAACAGACCGGCAACGATGAACATTTTAACCTGCAACATGGGAACTAATTCTGGCTGACGGGCAGCGCCTTCCAAGAATTTTCCACCGAGTAGGCCGAAACCGATGGCGGTTCCAAGCGCACCCAAACCCAGAATGATGCCAACAGCAATTGCGGTCATGCCTTGTATTGTTGCGATTTCCATTTTTCCTCCAAAAATTTACCGATTGAGTTAAAAAAAATAGATTACTAATGGTCTTCGTGAGCCAAGCTCAGATAGACGACGGTCAACACCATGAAGATAAAAGCTTGCAAGGTGATGATGAGTATGTGGAACACGGCCCAAGGGAAACTCAACGCGGGCTGTACCCACCACGGCAGCAAGGCGATTAGGATAAAGATTAACTCGCCTGCGTACATGTTGCCGAAAAGACGTAAACCGAGTGAAATCGGCTTGGCTAACTCCTCGACTAGCTTTAACAGCAAGTTGAAAGGAATCATCCACGGACCAAAGGGTGTCAGCAGCATTTCTTTGGCGAAACCGATGGGACCCTTAACCTTGATGCTATAAAAGATGATCAGGCCAAACACCGAAATCGACATGGCAAAAGTTTCATTGAGGTCTGTGCTGGGCACTACGCGCAGATATTTGATGCCAAACAACGAGGCGATTCCAGGCAGTAAATCGACAGGCAATAAGTCCATGGCATTCATCAGGAACACCCAGCAGAAAATCGTCAATGCCAGAGGCGCGATTAGCGCACTACGTCCGTGGAAACTATCCTTCACTTGGGTATCAACGAATTCGACGATCATTTCGACAAAGTTCTGCAATGGGCCGGGTACGCCGCTGGTTGCAGACTCTGCTGCCTTTTTAAAAACTAATACAAAAATAAAGCCAAGCAGTCCCGCGAAAAACAAGGTGTCAAGATTGAATGTCCAGAAACCCTCGCCAATCTTCAGGTCGGTCAAATGGTGGACGATATATCCGGTTGCACCGCCTGTCTCATGTTCTGCGCTTGCCATTTTATCTCACTATTTCTGATAGTTGCTTAATAGTAGTGAAAACCAAAATACCGCCATCACCGCCGCGAAGGCAATGAACAAGGGCAAAGCCGATATGCCTGGCAGTTGGAATACGATGATGAAAAGGAGTGCGGTTAATGCTAATTTTAATGTTTCGCCGAAATAAAAAGCCTTTACCACTTGATTTGCCGTTTTGCCGGGGTCTTTGCGTCCAAACAGAAAGGCAAAGACAATATTCGGCAGGAACCCAATCAAGCCGCCAAACAATGCGGACATGCCTTGTTGCTTTCCGGTAAACGTCCATGCCAAGGCAAAAACAATAAGAATCGTCAGCATTTGAAGCTGGAGAACTTTTTTGACCACATTAAACAGGCCAATCCCGCCCACTCGTCACCCCCTTATAATCTTAGGGAATAATAACAATCGGCACAGCAAAGATCAACGACATGGACTGTTGCCTAGTTGTAACATTCAATTATTAACTCTTGGGAGTGCAAGGCTTGCCTTGCCAAACATGGCCTCGCAAGGCAAGCCTTGCACTCCCGCTTCATTTTTTCTTGCGCTGTGCCGGACGGGATATGTGATCCCGTCCGCAACATTTTGTGTGTACGATGAACCACCCGAAACACAAAACGTCCGGGCCGGGATTGCAAATCCCGGCCCGCTTCGTGTTGGGCGCGGTAAGGTGATTTCAAATAATGAATCCACCAAAAGCATTGTCCACGAAAAACACGAAAGGCACGAACAAGACATGCTTTTGTTCGTGTTTTTCGTGGACTCTCTATTAGCCTACGGATTAGATTCTTGATGGGATGTTCTTTCTGAGGAATCACCTAAGCGGGGATGCCTGCCGCAGGCTGCTGGCCTTAGTTCACGACAGGACTCGGGCGCAACGGAAGCCAGAGTTGTTGCTGCGGAGGTCGGGGACGTAGTAGTAACGGAACGCAGAACGGCAGTCCCTCGCGTAGTCGTTCCAAGACCCGCCGCGAAGCACACGGCCCGCGCCAGTTGCAGTCGCCTCCACCCTACCATCCCCCGGTGAGGTAAATTGCCGCTGCTCCCAAGCACTGCCATCCGTCGGCGCGTCGTCGTAATTGCCCTGCCACTCATCCTGCACCCATTCCCAAACATTGCCGTGCATTTCATACAATCCCCACGCATTTGGCGGCAGGGACTGGATCGGGACAGTTTGTTGCCGATACAGGCCTTTCTTGCCCCCGGCATAGGGATAACTCCCGTCAAAGTTGACCTGTTCCGGTGTGATGTTGCTTCCGAAACTGAACGGCATTGGCGTTCCGGCCCTACAGGCATATTCCCATTCGGCTTCACTCGGCAAGCGGTAGCGATGACCGGTCTGTTCGCTCAACCAAGCGCAGTATTCTTGTGCATCTTCCCAAGATACATTAATCACAGGGCGTGAATCCCGGCCCCAGCCTGAGCCACTGGGCAATTTCCTGCGGGTGTTTCGACAAAATAGGTCGTAGTCGACAAATGTCACTGCTGATACCCCCAACGCAAACGGTGTTAGGAAGGTGACCTCATGTTGTGGTCCTTCTCGTTCTAATCGTTCCGGCTCATCGGGCGGCGAACCCATCAGAAACCGACCCGGCGGGATCACGATCATCAGCGGACCCTCACCGCCTATCGTTAATTTGTCACGGAAGGTTTGACCGGGGATGAATGGGCTTGCCGGAGGTGTTTGGATGGGCAATGCTATTGACACAGATTTTTGCTCGTCATTCCGGCAGGGATCGCCGGAATCTAGGCTACAGGGATGTTCTGGGTCCGAGCCGTCCATGGAATCTGGATTCCGGCGATCCCTGCCGGAATGACGGCTTAACTCAACAGGCCGTAGGTCGGCATCCCCATGCCGACTTTCATCAATCGCGCCATTGGCGGCAAAGGGTTGCCGCCCTACGCCATCGGGCCGTAGGTCGGCATCCCCATGCCGGCTTTCATCAATCGCGCCGTTGGCGGCAAAGGGTTGCCGCCCTACACCTAAATGCCCCCTGAGTGCAGCCAATAATTGAGTCAAGCCGGGATGGTCTGGCTCGCCTTTCCATCCCATCATATCAGCCGTTTGGATGCGGCTAAAACCATAAGGATAATCCACCCGTTCGATCAGGGCGGGGAACAGCTTCTTGTTGCGTTTGCCGTACTCGGCTTCCTCCAATACATATTCACTTGTTATCGGGAGTTATTTTACCATAGTGTCGCCGTAACCCCTGGAAATCCCCCTAACCCCCCTTTTGCAAAGGGGGGAACTGATGGATGCATCGCCCAAGCCAGACGGGATTTGTAAACCCCGTCGCGTTCGTCAATCTGCCCATTGCCATATTACCCTTCGCTTGCGCTTTTACGTTGCGCCGTTGCGTGAGACCTTGTTTTGCCTTTCTCACAATGCGGCATGTTCATTAATGGGAATTGTTGTTTATTTCATATCGCTTGACACGTTTCCATGACCTAGCTACGATTTTATAATGGCTTCTTGGGATGAATCGAAACGGCAACTTAACCTCCAAAACCACGGACTCGATTTCGTTGGTTGTGAGGCAGTTTTTGATTCCCCCGTGTTTGCATGGGACGATAACCGGGTAGCCTATGGCGAGTTGCGCACCAACCTGCTGGGCTGGCTGAATGGCAACGTGGTGCATTTGACTTATACAGAGCGTGGTGATGACGTGCATATTATCAGTTTGCGCAAGGCGGAGAAACATGAGATTAGACGCTACCTCGCGGAAATTTCCCGCTAGTTTGGAGGAATGGGATACGATCATTAAAGAAGCTCCCGGTAATGAACGCCCACCTACGCCGGAGGAGGAGACTGCCTGGGATAATGGCGTGGTTGTAAAAGAGGGCGGCTATCCTGCTGTGCGTTCAGCCTTGGCGGAAAATCGCCGATCCGGGCCAGCCGAGACATCTAACAAGGTTTTGTTATTGGTGCAATATAGCCCCGAAGTGGTGGATTATTTTAAATCGACAGGAGATGGCTGGCAGGCACGGATGGATACCGCACTAAAAGAATGGGTCAAGGCCCATCCGGCAGTCTGAAAAGAAGCGTGGCAGGATTATTATAGAATGGTTCTGCTTCTCAAGAGCATCGTCCTGGACAGTGTGCTTACTTCGTCGGAAACGCCCTCTGGGGTGGAGTTATTCCGGTCTGCGGTTGCTTAACATCAGTCCTTAACTTAACGGCGTTGCCGCTGCGGCAAGTTGCCACCCACGGCACTCACTGCCATTAAGTTAACAAAAAAATCGTCGTTCCGGCAGGGATCGCCGGAACCTAGGCTCCATGGATGGCATAGATTGTTGGCATCCCTGCAATCTGGATTCCGGCGGTCCATGCCGGAATGACGGGCTATACTATTTTCTGACCACTGACTACTAGCCAATATATCTCCCCTCTTGCACCCTACGGATTTCTGCCACCAAATCCTTAGACGGTTGCCAGCATTCCCGGCTAAATTCAAGGAAACGCTCTAGTTTGGTGTCAGTGACCGGTAACGGCCGGTCAGCCCGTTGCGGTCCGGCTTGCAAATCATAGCTGGCAAGGCAGGTCAGATAGTCTTGGCGGCGGGTCCGGTCAATCAAGATCGGCGGAAGCCCAGCATTCAGGGCTGGCAAATTCGCCAGTAATCGGGCCATGCGACCGTTACCATCGAAAAACGGATGGATGCGGACAAATGCCAAGTGCAAAACGGCATAGGCCGAAAGGGCTTCCTCTTCATTCAATGTCTGCAGTAGGTAGCCGTTGAGCAGGACCAGCCAAGCTGCCATTAGCTCAGGCACATCACTGGGGGATGCGAACTCGATAAAGACCTGCCGGTCGTCCACGGTGGCGTGGGTTCCGTTGGGTTCCCGCTTCCACGCGCCCACAGGCGAATAAATGTCGACTGTCATGTTGGTTTGGACTACGCGGTGCAGGTCAAACAAATCAGCCTCGTTGACAGTCCTGCGGGAATCCAATAACTCGTACAGCAAACCAATGGCTTTGGCATGCCCCATGACTTCGTTATGGTCCTTTAATGGCTTGCCCGATACAGTCAAGCCTTCGCGCAGTACGAACGCAGTTTCCCCGAGGGTCAGCGTGTTCCCCTCCAGCGCGGTGCTGGTGTGGGTCCACAAGTCCCGCAACTGCGAGGCCAAGGCTAGGCGGAGGTCGGCATCAAGCCCGTCGAAAAGAGTGGTCACGGAATAACTGAGCCATCCTCATTATTCATGTCGTTGTATATAAATGGTCCATTAACCAGATTAGCCATGTCAATAACAGTTGATTGCAGGCAGTCTGCGTTGTCGCTTCCAGGCTTTTATGGTCTAATAGTATAACCGTTTTTCATTGATTTCTGCGGCTTGCAAGAGTTGGGAATGGGAGTCGGCAGAGGTGTTGGATTCCATCCCTAAGTTTGTGGCTTTTGAGTCAAGCAACTTTTCACCCATCTTCGCATCGGTGTTTGGCGCGTTTCTGCCAAATGCAGGGGGATGGTCTTGGCCGTTCATTTGTCTGATCAACAGGCTAGATTATGGTAATTAAAACGAAAAAAGGCTTGGATGTCCCTATTACCGGGGAACCCGAGCAGGTGGTGTACAGTGACGGGGGCTTTGCCAGGACGGTTGCCCTGATTGGTTCCGATTATGTTGGCTTAAAGCCAACCATGCAAGTTTCCGAGGGAGACCGCGTCAGGCTCGGTGATGTGTTGTTCTCCGACAAGCAACATCCTAGCGTGGTGTTTACTTCGCCGGGTGCTGGCGTGGTCAAGGAGATCAACCGCGGTGCGAAGCGGGTTTTTCAATCCGTCGTGATTGAATTGGATGGGAACGAGCAAGTCAGTTTCAACTCCTACGCCGAGTCCGAGTTGGCTAATCTGACCGTCGAGCAGGTCAAAGAGAATTTATTGGCTTCGGGGCTTTGGACTGCGTTCCGCACCCGGCCTTACAGCAAGGTTCCAAACCCTGAAACCACGCCACGGTCAATTTTTGTGACCGCTATCGACACCAATCCGTTGGCTGCCAACCCTGATGTCGTCATAAAAGAGCGCACGGAAGATTTCCAGAATGGCTTAGCCGTCCTCTCTAGGCTAGTTGAAGGTAAGGTTTATCTTAGCAAGTCACCGTCGAGTGCTATTTCCACTAAGGTTGCCAAGGTGGAAGTCGCCGAGTTTGACGGACCTCACCCAGCGGGCTTAGTAGGAACCCATATCCATTTCCTCGACCCGGTGGGTTCGTCCAAAACGGTGTGGCATTTGGATTACCAATCGGTGATCGCCATCGGCAATCTGTTCACCACGGGGCAGTTGGATGTTTCGAGAATAGTTTCTTTGGCCGGACCGCTGGTCAACAAGCCGCGTCTGGTGCGGACTCGTGTCGGGGCTAATCTTTGCGATTTGGTGGACGGCCAAATTGATGGAAGCAAAGAAGCGCGGGTGATTTCCGGTTCTGTACTAAATGGACGCAAGGCGGAAGCTTGGGCGGCTTATCTGGGTTTCTATCACAACCAAGTATCCGTGTTGGAGGAAGGCCGGCACAGGGAGTTCTTTGGGTGGATTGTGCCTAGCAAGGAAAAGTATTCTTTCCTTAATGTCTTGCTGTCAAGTTTGCCCAAAGAAAGGGGCCGCAAATTCCCGTTGCACACCAGCAAATTCGGCAGCCCCCGCGCCATTGTACCGGTGGGTGTTTATGAAGAGGTGATGCCGCTCGACATATTGCCGACCCAACTGCTTAAGTCGCTAGTGATCGGGGATACCGACCAAGCTCAATTGCTCGGTGCCCTTGAATTGGATGAGGAAGACTTGGCACTTTGCAGCTTTGTCGATCCGGGCAAGCATGACTTCGGTATTGCCCTCAGGCAGAATCTTACTCAAATCGAGAAGGAAGGCTAATGTCTAGTACCAGAAAATTCTTAGACAAGTTACACCCATACTTCCACAAGGGTGGGCGTTATGAAGTGCTGTATCCCGTATATGAAATGGTGGATACGTTCCTCTTTGCACCTGCGGATGTCACCGTCGGCAGCACCCATGTGCGTGACGCGGTAGACCTCAAACGGGTTATGACCTATGTTTGGATTGCCGCATTGCCTTGTATGTTGATGGCCTTGTTCAATACGGGTTATCAAGCCAACCATGCGATGCAGGCACTGGGTTTGACTGAAGCTCCTGGTTGGCGCGGTGCCATATCGGGTATTTTCGGTTACAACCCGAACAATCCCATCTCCGATTTTGTCCATGGTGCTCTGTTTTTCTTCCCGGTTTACATCGTGACGCTGGCAGCGGGCGGTTTTTGGGAAGTTTTGTTTGCCACCGTGCGCAAGCATGATGTCAACGAAGGTTTCTTCGTGTCGTCCATCCTGTTCGCATTGACCTTGCCGCCGAACATCCCGCTTTGGCAAGTGGCTTTGGGAATATCATTTGGCGTAGTCATCGGCAAGGAAGTGTTTGGCGGGACAGGCAAGAACTTCATGAACCCGGCTTTGACAGGTCGTGCCTTCCTTTACTTCGCCTACCCGGCCGCCATGTCGGGAGACTCGGTGTGGACTGCCGTGGATGGTTTTAGTGGCGCGACTTCTCTGGGTTTGGCTGCACTCGGTGGTGTGGATGCCATCAAAGGGGCAGGGATTTCTTGGATGGGTACCTTCTTTGGCATTGAACAAGGTTCGATGGGTGAAACCTCTGTTCTGGCTTGCATGTTGGGTGCTGCCTTCCTGATCTATACCCGCATTGCTTCATGGCGCATCATCGCCGGTGTGTTTTTGGGAATGGTGGCAACGTCCACGCTGTTTAATTTGCTAGGCAGTTCCACTAACCCGATGTTCGCGATGCCGTGGTATTGGCATTTGACCTTGGGTGGTTTCGCCTTCGGCATG
This sequence comes from Candidatus Methylumidiphilus alinenensis, assembly GCA_003242955.1. Classification (GTDB taxonomy): domain Bacteria; phylum Pseudomonadota; class Gammaproteobacteria; order Methylococcales; family Methylococcaceae; genus Methylumidiphilus; species Methylumidiphilus alinenensis. The sequence goes on along the minus strand of QJPH01000474.1, from coordinate 10,773 downwards.
ACCTATATGGCGACCGACCCGGTCAGTGCAGCACAAACGCAGGCGGGACGCTGGGCTTTTGGCTTCCTGATTGGCTTGATGACGGTGCTGATCCGCGTGGTCAACCCGGCATTCCCAGAGGGTATCATGTTGGCGATTTTGTTCTCCAACATCTTCGCGCCTTTGATCGATTACGTTGTCGTCTCGGCGAACATTAAGAGAAGGGTGAAACGAAATGCCTAATACCAATCAGACTGGACAAGCGTTGTCCGACAAATTCGCCGGACTGGTGGAGAAGGCGAAAGTTTACGCCCAGCATATTCTATCGTTGACCAACGATAGTTTTGAGAAGACTGTGGTGGTGGCTTTAGCCCTGTGCCTAGTCGGTGCGGTGCTCGTATCCGGTTCAGCCGTGGTGTTGAAACCTTTGCAGGTCAGCAACAAGGCCGCCGATGAAAAGACCAACATCCTTGAAGTGGCTGGCATGTTGGAAGAGAAAACCAATGTCGAAGAGGCATTCAAGAAGTTTGAACCAAAGATCGTCGATTTGGAGAGTGGCGATTACGTCACTTCCATACCCATCGAAGCCTTTGATCAGCGCAAGGCATCAAAGGATCCTGCCCTAGGCGTGGAGATTCCAACCGCGAAAGACATTGCCAAAATCGGCCGCAGATCCAAGTACGCCAAGGTTTATTTAGTGAAGGAAGACGGCAAAGTCAAGGCAGTGATCATTCCGGTCAGCGGTTATGGGTTATGGTCAACCATGCACGGTTATATGGCCTTGGAAAATGATGGCCAGACGGTAATCGGTCTGAACCTGTTTGACCAGGCCGAAACCCCCGGTTTGGGTGGCGAGGTGGTCAATCCGAAATGGAAGGCATTATGGAAGGGCAAGAAGGTCTATAAGGAAGCTTCGGAACAAGGGACGGACTTCATGAAGAAGCACCATAGTGAAGTGGGTGAACCGGTGTTGAGCTTGGTGAAAGGCTCGGTCGATCCGTCCAAACCCGGTGCGGTGCATCAGGTGGACGGCCTAGCAGGTGCGACCTTGACCAGTAATGGCGTGAATAATTTGATACGTTACTGGTTGGGCAGCGAAGGCTTCGCACCCTATTTGGCGAAATTCAGAGCACAAAGAGGTTAAGACGATGCAAGCAGAAACCAAAAAAGTACTGCTCGACCCGTTGGTCGACAATAACCCGATCACCTTGCAAGTGCTGGGCATATGCTCGGCATTGGCGGTGACTTCACAAATGTCAACATCCCTAATCATGAGTTTGGCCCTGACCTTGGTGACGGGCTTCTCCAGTGCAGGGATTGCGTTCATCCGTAACCATGTGCCGAGCAGCATCCGCATTATCGCCCAAATGGTGATTATCGCCTCGCTGGTCATCGTGGTCGATCAAGTCCTTAAGGCCTTCGCTTATGACATCAGCAAGAAATTGTCGGTGTTTGTCGGGCTCATCATCACCAATTGCATCGTGATGGGCCGCGCCGAAGCCTATGCGATGAAGAATCCACCCCTAGAAAGCTTCTGGGATGGTATTGGCAATGGTTTGGGTTATAGCGCGGTGCTGATAACGCTGTCAATTATTCGCGAACTGTTCGGTTCAGGGAAATTGTTAGGTATCGAAGTTTTGCCATTGGTCAAAGACGGCGGTTGGTATACGCCGAATGGCTTGTTGCTGCTTCCACCTAGCGCGTTCTTCCTGATCGGCCTGTTGATTTGGGCGGTGCGCTCTTGGAAGACGGTGCAAGTCGAAAAACCCGATTTCGTCATTAGCCACGCTGCACACGGGGAGGCACACTGATGGAAGGTTTAATTAGTCTTGCCGTCAAGTCGATCTTCATTGAGAACTTGGCGTTGTCGTTTTTCCTGGGGATGTGTACCTTCATCGCCGTTTCCAAAAAAATCTCCACGGCAGTCGGTTTAGGGATCGCTGTGATGATCGTCCAAACCCTGACCGTACCGGCCAACAACCTGATCTACAGCAAACTGCTGAAAGAGGGCGCATTGTCATGGGCCGGTTTGGGCGATACTGACTTGAGCTTCTTGGCCTTGATGAGTTGCATCGGTGTCATCGCGGCCTTGGTGCAAATTTTGGAAATGACCTTGGATCGGTTCTTCCCAGCCTTGTATAACGCGTTGGGTATTTTCCTGCCCTTGATCACCGTGAACTGTGCCATTTTGGCGGGTTCATTGTTCATGATCGAACGTGATTACAATTTCTCCGAAAGTGTCGTATACGGCGTTTCCTCAGGTTTCGGCTGGGCTTTGGCAATTACTGCCATGGCTGGTGTCCGGGAAAAACTGAAATATAGCGACGTGCCAGCGGGTCTTCGCGGCTTGGGCATCACTTTCATTACCGCCGGACTGATGGCTTTAGGTTTCATGTCCTTCTCCGGTATACAGCTCTAAGGATAAATCAAAATGTTGGAAATTATTCTGGGAGTCACATTTTTTACCGTTATCGTGATCGCCCTGGTGTTCGTGATATTGGGCGCAAAGTCCAAGCTAGTCGCCGAAGGCAATGTTGAGATAGAAATCAACCACGAGAAGAAGATTCATGTCCCTATCGGGTCAAAACTGCTGACGGCGTTGGCGGACAACAACTTGTTTGTCTCCTCTGCCTGCGGTGGTGGCGGTACTTGCGCCCAATGCCGGGTGCAAGTGTCGGAAGGCGGCGGCGATATTTTGCCGACCGAACTTACCCACATCACCAAGCGCGAAGCGGCGCAAGGCGACCGTCTGGCTTGCCAAGTCACGGTCAAGCAGAACATGAAGATTCATGTCCATGACGAAGTGTTTGGCGTGAAGAAATGGCAAACGACGGTGCGTTCTAACCATAATGTCGCCACGTTCATCAAGGAACTGGTGCTGGAACTTCCGCAGGGGGATGCCATCGACTTCCGGGCTGGCGGTTACATTCAAATCGAATGTCCGGCCTATGCGCTGAAATTTTCCGAGTTTGACATTGAAGAGCGCTTCCGTGACGAGTGGGACAAGTACAATCTTTGGGCCATTGAGTCCGTGGTGAAAGAACCGGCCATTCGCGCTTACTCCATGGCGAATTACCCGGAAGAAAATGACATCATCATGCTCAATGTGCGCATCGCGACACCCCCGCCGCGCATTGCCGACGCACCCCCTGGCATCATGTCATCGTACATTTTCAACCTGAAACCGGGCGACAAGGTGACGATTTCCGGCCCCTTCGGCGAGTTCTTCGCACGCGAAACCAACAACGAAATGATCTTCGTCGGCGGTGGCGCGGGCATGGCCCCGATGCGTTCGCACATCTTTGACCAGCTACGCCGGATCAAGACCGACCGCAAGCTGACTTTCTGGTATGGTGCACGGTCTATGCGGGAAATGTTCTATGTCGAAGATTTCGACATGTTGCAGGCGGAAAACCAAAACTTCACTTGGCACATCGGCTTGTCCGAGCCAAAACCGGAGGACAATTGGACTGGCCATGTGGGCTTCATCCACAATGTGTTGTATGAAAACTATTTGAAAAACCACCCGGCACCGGAAGACTGCGAGTATTACCTCTGCGGCCCCCCGATGATGAACTCGGCCGTCATCAAGATGCTGACCGATTTGGGTGTCGAACGCGAAAACATCATGTTGGATGATTTTGGCGGTTAGTTAAGCCCGTTAGGGATAACATTGCTGGCAGCGATGTTATCCCTCGAACCGGCAAAAGTACAGGGAGCTTCGGCTCCCTGTTCTTTTCTGGGCATGGTAGCTTAGTTTCCTGAGACTGGATGCACAACGAGTAAACCGGGAATAACTTATGCAAGCAATTCAAGAACAAGACTGGCAAGCTTTGCCCGAACAGGCCCAGCAGGAAGTCTATGATTTCTTTTTGTTTATCCGGCAACGCTATGGTCAGTTAGGGGTAAATGCGAAGGACGAAAGCGACACAATAACCTTTGCCAATCACAGCGCCAATACCATTAAAGAATGGTTAAGTGAACAAGAAGACGAAGTATGGACTTAACAATTGGCGATACGGCACACTGACCGATGCTGGATTTTCGCACTATCATCTTCAGTTTTGCCAATATTTCCAATGTTCGACGTGACTTGCGAGGAGCGCATGGTATGCCATCCTATCGGAGGTCAGGTTTAATTTATATTTAGAGAGATACAAATGAATATCCGTGAAGTGATACTCCCTCGTGCGTTATTTTTTGTTGCCGCGTTTGTTATGTTTGCCAGCCTTGTTCATCGTTCAGCCCGATTGGGTGAGTCCGTAGCCCGGATGGAGCCGCTTGCGGCGTAATCCGGGTTTTTGTGGTCGGCATCCTCCTGGATTGCGCCGCAAGCGGCTCCATCCGTGCTACGACACTTGGTCATGATTGTCACTGATGCGGCAAAAATAACCCCCATTGTGCAGAAAGTCCAAGCCCATTGGAAAAGCTGCCCTGCCGACGGTATCGACTGGCTGGAATTGCTAGAGACCGTGTTGGTCTATAAACTACCCACATTCACCCGCGAGGAGATTCAAAAGATGTTTGGCTTAAATGATGTTGATTTAAAGACCACCCGGTTTTATCAAGATGTGTTCGGAGAAGGTTGGGTAGAAGGGCGTGTAGAAGGCGAAGCCGTCATGTTGCTACGCCTGTTGGATCGTAAATTCCACCCTCTGCCTGAATCTGCCCGCCAGCGCATCGCCGCTGCCGAAACACTGCTGGTGTGGGGCGAGCGTGTCCTTGATGCCAGCAGCTTGGATGAGGTTTGGGGGCATTGATGTGCCTGATTAGGAAGATTCCTCAGCCAGCGGCAAGCATCGTCATACCGGCTGGGATGCCGGTATCCAGCACCCAAGCATGTCCTGAGCATATCGAAGGGGATGGCAAACTACGGGCTACGGCAAGCCTATCGCAAACTTGAGGCTTCACGTCCCTGTGACCGGATTCCTGCATCACTGCTGGAATGACAGCGTTTTACCCAAAATGAGAACGGTAAAACGGCAAGCTTCACGGAAAACCAAACCACCCGGCAAATCCTCACCGACCCCAAGCAAAAGCGGCTGGTGCTGCTCGGTGCGCCGGGTTCAGGCAAAAGTACCCTGCTGAAAGCCTGGGCCAGTGGCATCAGCCGTCGAGAATCGCAGGAATTACGCGAACTGATTCCGGTGTTTGTGTCTTTGCGTAGCTATGCCCAGGCTGAACCGGAACAGGCCCGCGACGCGGCATGGGAAATCAAAGAACGGGCTGGTTTGTTCAGCGCCACTGAAGACGGTCATGAGTATGTGTTCGCCCACCGCTCCCTCAACGAATACTGTGCTGCCGCTGCTTTGCATAAGGTGATATCCAATAAAGAACATCCCATCCAAGTGCCAAGCTGGTGCTTGGCGTTCCCAATGGAGCGCCAAGCACCAGCTTGGCCCTTAGATATGCGGTACTGTGCCAAAATAGGTGGTCTCTCACGATATTGGCGAAGGTATTGGTTTTAGTGGGTTCATTATTGGAAATTACCTAAGGCCGCGAAGGGATGCGTCTGTTTGCAACTGTTCAATGCGGTAGGTGCAATTTGTAAGGCGGTGCAGAAGCATGAAGCCCTCTGCGCCCATTTCTACATCGACCCACAATTTCGCTCCTTTGCCGAACAAACACAATGTTGAAAGCACTGTAATCGAGGAAAATCTTATGTCATCGTTACTTAAACATCGGTATTCCGCAGAGGAGTATCTCGCCATTGACAACGAAGCGGATTACAAAAGCGAATATGTGGCCGGTGAGATTTTCGCAATGGGTGGCGCGTCGCCTAAGCATGTGTTGATTGTGGGCAATATCGCTGGCGAGTTGCGCAATCGGTTGCGGGATACAAGCTGCCAGGTGTATTCGGCGGATTTGCGCATCCAAGCGGACTCGGACAATGTGTACTATTATCCTGATGTGGTCGTGGTCTGTGGTCGGCCTGAGTATAGGGACAGTCGGCGAGATACCGTGACCAATCCGTTGGTGATTGTCGAGGTGTTGTCCCCGGCTACCCGGAATTACGACCGTGGTGATAAGTTTGCCCATTACCGGCGGCTGGGTTCGTTGCGCGAATATATTCTGATTGACCAAGAAGCCTGCCATATCGAGCATTTTGTACGCAAAGAGGGTATCTGGGAGTTTTCGGAGAGTGATGATTGTCTGGGAAATCTTGTGATTCCCACGCTGGACATTGCCATCGCGTTGACGGAAATCTATGCCAAGCTGGAGTTTCTGGATGTTGGACAGGGCCAGACATGTTAATATAAGCAACCTGTGGCCGTCAGTGAGGCCGCTATTGACGAGGGTAAAGACCATGACACTTTTTCTAATTACATTTGCCTTTATCGCCGTCGTGATTGCTATCATGTCGGTTGGGGTCATCTTTGGCCGACAGGCCATCAAGGGCAGTTGCGGCGGTTCGGGCGGTGCCGAATGTGTATGCACGGAAAAGTGCGACAAACGTAAAAAACTAGAAGCGGCGCAAAGCCTCAAATAACAATTCCAGGCTAAGGCGTTAGCCAAACACTAACAAGAATTATAGACGGGAGAATGTGCGATGCTTGCGAAATTATCTGTCGGTGAATTCATGACTTCCAATCCGGTCTTTTTCAAGCCGAATACCAATGTCATGGATGCCATACACAAATTATTGGAAATCAAATCGACAGGTGCGCCGGTATTGGACGATGCCGGCAAACTGGTCGGAGCGTTTTCCGAGTTGGACTGTCTGCGCATCACCGTGAACTCGGCTTATCATGAAGATATGGGCGGCAAGGTATCGGAGTATATGACCCAAGATGTGACAGCGGTCAATAAAGAGACCAATATTCTTGAAGTGGCGGAATTGTTCACTAAATCCTTGCTACGTCATTTTCCCGTGATCGAAAATGGCAAGTTGGTGGGTGTCATCAGTCGGGTTGATGTACTGAAAGCACTGCTTTCCCACCATTAAGATGATATGTAGTAGTCAATGAAAGACCAGGAGGCTATCTCTAACGGCGATAAAAATCCAGCGGTCGATTTTTTTTCGATTTGGAGCAAAACAAACATAAACATTTTCAACAATGCGATTGAATCCCATGAGAAATGGAAAAGCCAACTGATAGTCCATGTCAAGGAAGGGATGAAAGGAGAGATTGATGAGGTTTCAAGCAGCCATGTTTGTGAATTAGGCCAGTGGATTGATGGCGAAGGCTCCCGATTTGCTTACTTGCCCTCATTCCAAATGCTGCGTGAGGCCCATGAAGGCTTTCACGGGACAGCCGCTGAAATAATGACTTACAGTAACGCAGGTGACAAACCTAAAGCAACGGCACTGTTAAAAGAGGGTGGTAAATACGCACAGAGTTCGATTGAACTTATTAAGGCATTGCTGGCGTGCAGCAAGGAATTGGCTGATTTCGTGGTCAAAGGCATCAGAATCCGCTATAAGATCAGTGACATCTTGAGAGCCAAGCTCAAGCAAGACATCGTATCAATTGACGGCGGTGCAACGATTTTTGACGCAATCAAGCTTATGCTTGAGCATAACGTCGGTTCTGTTGCCGTGTACAAGGATAATGCGTTTCTTGGCGTTTGCACTGAGCGTGGTTGTTTAGAGTCTATGGTGTACAAAGGCATCGACACGCTGCAAGTCCCAGTGGTCAATGCGCTTGATACAGAGACAATCTGTGTCCATCCCGATGATTCTGTCGAGCAATGCATGGTGTTGATGTCCAGCACACGGAAGCGCCATTTGCCGGTCGAACACGACGGTAAATTAATTGGTATCGTGAGTATCGGAGACATTATAACAAAGCTAGCTCAATATGGCTGAGACCAGCCTTTACTGGCATGACTACGAAACCTTCGGCACGGACCCTCGCCGCGACGCACCAGTCCAGTTCGCAGGGCTTAGAACCGATGAGGAACTGAATCTACGCGGCGAGCCGCTGGTTATTTATTGCCGACCCCCTTTAGACCGGTTGCCGTCGCCGGAGGCTTGCCTGATTACCGGCATCACGCCGCAAAAGGCATGGTCTGAAGGGGTCTGCGAAGCGCAATTCATCGCTGCCATCCATGCCGAATTGTCCAGCCCCGGCACTTGTGGCTTGGGTTACAACACCCTCCGCTTCGATGACGAAGTCACCCGTAACTGCCTTTACCGTAATTTCTACGATCCCTACGAGCGCGAATGGCGTAATGGCAATTCCCGTTGGGATATCATCGATATGGTTCGGCTGACTGCGGCGTTGCGGCCAGAGGGCATGGCATGGCCGCAGGGATTGGATGGCAAACCGAGTTTCAGGCTAGAACTGTTGACACTAGCCAATGGCATCGGCCACAGCGGTGCTCACGACGCCTTGGCCGATGTCAAAGCGACGATAGGTTTGGCAAGCTTGGTCAAAAAACGCCAACCTAGGCTTTATGACTTTGTCTGGCGCAACCGGGGCAAACACGAAGCGGCGGCCTTGCTGAACGTAAACAGTTTTGAACCGGTGTTGCATGTCTCAAGGCAATATCCCGCCGAACGCGGCTGCATTGCCATGGTGGTGGCTTTGGCCCGGCATCTGACCAATCAAAATGAAATCATCGTCTTTGATCTGAGCGCGGACCCGCTGCCTCTGTTGGATTTAAGTGTGGAAGAGATTCGCGCACGGCTATTCACCCGCACCGCCGATTTGCCCGAAGGCGTAGGGCGCATTCCGTTGAAAACCGTGCATTTGAATAAGTGTCCGATCTTAGTGCCGGTTAAAACGATGCGTCCTGCGGATGCCGAACGCTTGAACATTGACCCGGCAAGTTGCTTGTCAAATCTGCAACGGCTTAAAGTTGCGGCGGGGCTTACTGCTAAATTAGAGGAAGTGTTTACCCGTCCGCAGCCCGAGAATCCAGAAACAGACCCGGATTTGATGATCTACAGCGGCGGCTTTTTCAGCCATGCGGACAAGAACAAATTGTCCCGGCTCCGGGAAATGCCACCGCAACAATTGGCCTTGACCAAGCCGGTTTTTGATGACCGCCGCTTGCCTGAAATGTTCTTCCGCTACCGGGCCAGAAACTACCCGCAAACCTTGACAGCGGATGAACAAGTCCGCTGGGAAGCGTTTAGGAAGGCAAGGTTGACGGATAAAAACGTTGGCGGGGGTTTGGTGATTAGTGAATACGAGGGGCAATTGGCGCAACTGGAAGCCCAAGCCGAAATCAAACCACGGGATAGGGAAATCGTAGATCAATTGAGAGAGTGGGGGCGGGAATTGCTTGCTTAAGGTGATATCCAATAAAGAACATCCCATCCAAAGGCCAAGCTGGGGCTTGGCGCTCCCAGAAGGAACGCCAAGCTCCAGCTTGGCAAGGTGATTTGTGGAGGAATTGTTGGTGATTTTCGTGGACAATTCATTTCGGTTTTGGTGGATTCATTATTGGAAATCACCTAACCTATGTTGAAAGTCCGAGTCGGTCTTAATTAACCGAAGAAAGCAGCGCCTGTCCAAGTACTGCTGCTGGAAACCGGGATCAACATTTCACCGTTGCCAGTCTGGCTTGATGAATGGCAGCATCCAGAAACCTACTCGAACCAAAGCCTGCTGAAGAACATCGCCATCGAAGTCGTCCGCTTACCTGATCAGGAAGATGCTTCAGCTATTCCGTCATTCCGGCATGGATCGCCGGAATCCAGATTGCAGGGATGCCCCAAGGTCTGCACCGTCCATGGAGCCTAGGTTCCGGCGATCCATGCCGGAACGACGACGTTTTGGATTTAGCTGAAACATCTTCCTAATCAGGTCCGCTTATGAACCAAACCACAGCTTCCACCTTTTCGCTGGTTCCCACAAGCTCCGGCTTGCCAGAATATCGTGAAGCTAGAGCTTCTGAGACCGCATTCCCAAGCTGGACTTGGGAACGAGCCAAATGTCAACTCGTAGAGCGCAATGGCGAAGCGTATTGCGCCGAATGGGCGGGATCATCCACATAGGGTGCAATACGCGGCAAGCCGCCATTGCGCCCTTGGACCTACGGACCTTCCTTGTTGCTCGTTACCAAGCCGGATATCTCATCGTTATTCACAAATCAGGGAAAGCCGTAAAAGCCGTCATTTCGGCAGGGATGCCGAAATCCAGGCCATGGACGGTAGCCAGCCGGTTGAGCATGTGTTTGATTCAGGTCACTTGCCAACCCGTTGTTTCATGCTCGTGGATACAGGGACACCTGTTGTGACCCACAGTTTGCCATCCTTGGACGCTGGATTTCGGCATCCCTGCCGAAATGACGGGCTTCGGCCTACTTGTGTATAAAGGCGAGAGCCGGTGCCTTGGGAACCAGCCAGACTACTTTCGGGAAGTTGTTTTTGACCAAGTCCTTAGCGGCTAATACCTCGGGCTAAGGATGGTTTCAACAGCCTTAGCGGCTAATACCTCTGCGACCCCATGGTTTGGGTCACTGCCATTGAGTTAAGTTGCATTAAGCGTGAAATCGGCCTTTGTCGGAACGCCAAGCCCCAGCTTGGCACGGTACACCCTGATGCCAAGCTGGGGCTTGGCGTTCCGATTAAACGCTTAACTTAGGATATGGTCAAAAATAAATTCCTTGCACAGTAGGCCGGAATAAGCCCGTTCACGGGCGTTTCCGGCATAACACCGACAGGTTTGGTCGGCGTGTCTTTGCCGGAAACGCCCACCGGGGCGGTCTTATTCCGGCCTACGTTTGGCTTCTTTAGGGAAATTATATTCGACCAAATCCTTAATGGCAGTGATGGTTTGGGTGGGAATAATAATTGCCCTGATGGTTTCAACAGCCTTAGCGGCTAATACCTCTGCGACT
>QJPH01000426.1 GCA_003242955.1 Candidatus Methylumidiphilus alinenensis | reverse complement strand
TTCTGCGGCTTCACTTGACAGGGAATGCCCACCGCCAGCCACTTTGGCTGTTTCCTGACTAATGGCTTCTTGCAAAGACACCAGCCTTTTCTGCACCGATGGAATTTGCGGATTATCAATGGACAAGGCGCGGATTTGGTCTAGCTGCATCTTGGTGGCAATCAACTCGTCTTGCAGTTTTGCGATGAGTTGCAGTTGCAAAGGGGATTGCTTTCCCGGATCAAAAATCGCCTTTAGATTGCGGTATCTCGAAACCGCCAGCGCTGCCGCTTTCGCTTTATTTTCGGCAATTTCGACTTCCGCAGACGCAAAGCGAATCATGTCTTGGCGGGCCCGCTCGTTAATCCCGTTGACTAGGTCTTCGCTCATCTTGACGAGCTTTTCATTGATGCGAAAAGCATCTTCTGCGGTGAATGCGTTGACTTTCAGTGTTGCGATTGAAGAAGCGGAGTCCACATCCACTGCCACTCGCTTCTGGTAATAGCGGTGCAGTGCTTCAAAACTGCCAGCCCACCAATCCAGCCCTTTGAAACGGTTGAGAATATCGACATCCTTGCTGCCAAAAGCTTGGTCCAGGTGGAATTGATCATTGAGTTTTTTCAGGGCATCCCTAGAGAGGATGTAATCATGCACGATAAACGTATCGTCCGAGGAGCGCGAGAAACCAGCCCCTTGAAGCATGGCACTTATCCCTGTGGGTGCTTGGGATTGCGGACTCCGCACCACCAAGCGGGATTCAGAGACATAGATGTCTGAGGCAATCAGCCCATAGTAAATGCCCGCCAGCAGGGTCGGCAGGACTACCGTGTAAAAGCCTAGGCTATGGAAGCGTCGGAAAAAGCCGACAAAGGGCGGTTTTGCATCATGCATTTCGATTAAGCCCACGACTGGGCATGCTATTCAAGTTCATTCCTAATATTTTTTTTCTCAATTGAATTCATGTGTAGGGCAACAGCCCAAGCCTGCAATGAGGGATTGCTGATGCCTTGTTTTCCTAATGGCTTGCGATGTTTGGAACAGCATCTTTCTGATCACCCATTGTAGTATAACCTACCATATAAAATTGAAGCAATTTTTTTGGTCAGCAATCCTCAGTTTTGTGCCAAAACGATGATTGTGGCCCGTCATTTCGGACGGGATGCCGGAATCCAGTCGCTAAGGATGTGAAACCGTGGACTACCTAGTATATAAAATCAAACACTTGTGCAATCGGCAAATTACCGTCCATGGCTCTGGATTCCGGCATCCCGGTCGGAATGACGGCGTTCTAGTCAAAATGAGAATTCCTGTTTTTAACCCCCAAGCTTGTGAGCCTGTCGCGCATAAGCTACAATTTGTTGCCCATATATTAAATTTTAACTTAACTGGATTTCTCTATGCAAATCCATTGTGATAACAACAGCAATTCTCATTTTTGAGTTCAGTGGTTTTTTTTTGACGTTTCCATATCTCGATAAAGAAGAGGGGAAGGTCATTGATAGGACGTTGAAAAGCCGTCATTCTTTAAAGATGGTAGAGTCATATTGACTGAGGGACATGATGAGTAAAGTGGCAATCATTGGTTATTCTTTCCGGTTTCCGTTAACGGATACTGCCAGTTTTTGGGATGATCTATTAAATTCCCGCAACTTGGTGACGACCGTCGAACCGGGGCGCTGGTCAGCCGATGTTTTCCACCATCCCGGCAAAACCCACCCCGGCACTTCTTACACCTTTGCAGCCGGATCCCTTGGGGATGTGTCGGGATTCGATGCCGATTTTTTTGGCATATCCCCACGCGAAGCGGCACTGATGGACCCACAGCATCGCCTGTTGTTGGAGTTAAGCTGGGAAACGCTAGAAAATGCCGGAGTCAAGCCATCTTCCCTAAGCGGTAGCCGTTGCGGCGTGTTTATCGGCATTGCCAGCACCGACTATTCTTACCGGTTGGCTGACGATCTGGCTGCCATCGATGCCTATACGGCCACTGGCAATACGGCCAGCACTGCGGCCAACCGCCTGTCTTATTTCCTTAACCTGCGCGGGCCGAGCATGATTATCGACACCGCCTGCTCGTCCTCCCTAGTCGCATTCCATCAGGCCTGCCGTTCGATCATTTCCGGGGAGAGCACACAGGCGCTGGTGGGCGGTGTCAGCCTGCATCTTCACCCTTACGGCTTCATTATATTTTCCAAGGCATCCATGCTTTCTAAACGCGGTCGTTGCCGCGTCTTTGACGAAAGTGCCGATGGCTATGTGCGTTCGGAAGGCGGGGGTTTATTCTTTATAAAAGATTATGCCCAGGCAGTCGCCGACGGCGACCCGATCCTAGCCGTCGTTGCGCATTCCGCAATTAACACCGACGGACACAAATCTGGGTTTACGGTGCCAAATTACCAGGCACAGGCTGAACTGCTGGCTGAAACTTATGCGCAGGCTGGGATAACACCCACCGAGATTGACTACATTGAGGCGCATGGCACGGGGACCGCCGTGGGCGACCCCATTGAGACGCGCGCCCTAGGCGAGTCCCTCGGTCAGCGGCGTCCGCCCGACGACCCATTGCTGATTGGCTCGGTCAAGAGCAACTTAGGCCACCTTGAGGCCGCATCAGGTGTCGCCGGCTTGGTCAAAGCACTGCATTGCATCCGCCACCGGACAGTACCCGCCACCATCGGAATTGAATCGCCCAACCCGCATATCCGCTTCGATGAGTGGAACCTCAAAGTAGTCACGCAGAACCGTCCTCTGCGCCAAGCCGGCACTTTGACTATCGGGGTCAATTCATTCGGTTTCGGTGGTGCAAACGCCCATGTGATCCTGCAAAGTAACGAGAATCCCGCTGAAAGAATCCCTAAAACCAGAAAAAGCCGGGTTCTTCCATTCATGCTATCCGCCAGCAGCACTGGCGGTTTGAAGGCTGCCGTGAAAGACTTTTCGGCTTTCTTGCAAGATAGTCCGGCATCGGCGCTATATGACATTACCTACACGGCTGCTTTTCGGCGGGAGTGGCTAGAGCACCGCGCGGTGGTTTTCGGCGCATCAGCGCGAAGCAGTGGCCGAAGAGCTACGGAAGTTCGCTAACGGCGAAGACTGCGCCGTGGAAGCGGGGTCGGCACTGAAAATAGCCTCGGGTGTTGCTTTCATCTATTCGGGCAACGGTGCCCAATGGTTAGCCATGGGTGGGCGATTGTTGAAGAATACGGTATTCAGGAATGCCGTCCGACGGATCGATGCGATATTTCGCCGCTATGCCGACTATTCTGTTGAGGATGATCTCGTCGGTAAGAACGGCCAAGACCGCTACGAACACACTGAATTTGCCCAACATTCATGCAAATTGGTTTGCACCCCCGAAGATGAAAGCCATACCAAGTAGGGTACGCTGTGCGTACCTTCAAGGGCTTACAATGGTACGCACAGCGTACCCTACTTGGGTACTACTTGGATACCGTACTTTCATGGCAACCCGCCTTGTTTGCCGTCCAAGTGGGGGTGACCGAAATGCTACGACAGTCGGGGGTACATCCCAGCGCTGTGGCTGGCCATAGCGTCGGGGAGGTGGCTGCGGCTTGGGCTTGTGGCGCTTTGTCGCTAGAGGCTGCGGTCAAGGTGGTCTACCATCGCAGCAAATTGCAGCAGACGACCAAGGGCAGTGGGCAGATGACGGCGGTGGGCCAGGATGCGCAAGCTGTACGCGACTTGCTGCATGATTTGGGGCTTGTGCAAAGCGTTTGCATCTCCGGAATCAACAGTCCGAAAGGGGTTACCGTCGCGGGAAGCACGGCGGGGCTGTCGCGCATGGAGGATGCGCTTGCCCACTTCGGTCTGTTCTATAAACGGCTGGAACTGGATTACGCGTTCCATAGCCCGACCATGGACGGCCTTGAGCAGGGTGTCAAGCAGTCTCTGTCAGGACTCGAAACCTCCAAACCAGTCGTTCCGTTTTATTCCACCGTCACCGGCAACGTACTAGCCGGCGAAGCCCTCGACGCTGAATACTGGTGGCATAATGTCCGCCAGCCCGTGCTGTTTGAACAGGCTGTCAAAAACTTACTGGCAGACGGGTTCAATGTCTGTATTGAAGTCGGGCCTCATCCTGTCTTGCGCACTTACGTCAATGACTGCTTCAAGGAGGCCGGTGTCAATGGCCGGGTGATTCCGACGGTGATGCGCGGCGACGACGACCCTGCGCGGGTGATGGGCGCGGTGGCCCAAGCCATGATCGCCGGCGTCAACATCGATTGGCGGGGTTTTTTTCCGTCTAAGGGGGCTTTCGTTGCACTGCCGAGCTATCCCTGGCAACGCGAGAGGCACTGGCATCCTTTGACATCAGAGTCGCTGGGCACTCTATACCGGAAAAAGTGCCATCCGCTACTCGGCTATCCCCTGCCACAGCATGATCTAACTTGGGAAAACCAGATCGACACCCAGACTCATCCGGCCCTGGCAGACCATGCCGTCGGCGGGGCCACGGTTTTCCCCGGAGCGGGGTTCGCTGAACTTGCACTGGCCTCCGCGTTGGCTTGGCATCCTGGGAGCCATGCCGAAATCGAGGAACTGGAAATACGCTCACCGCTTTTGCTAAGCGCAGAGCATTCGAAACTCGTCCGACTAGAGGTGGATGGCCAAGACGGGGCTTTTGCCATCAAAGCCAGGGAACACGCTGGTTCCGAGCCTTTCGTCCTGCATGTGACGGGGCGCATCCTGCGCGATGCGGGCGGCATTTTGCTGCGGGAAGACGCACCTGTCCTGCCCAAGCGAAAGCCCGACTTCGATAGCCACGAGCATCAGGCTATGACCCGGCTGGTGGGTTTGTCTTACGGGCCTGCGTTTCTGTCGATAAGCCATGGCTGGGTGGAAGGCAATTCCGCGTTGGCGCTGTACCGGATAGCGGAAATCTTGGAGCCGGAACTGGACCATCATCATCTTCACCCTAGTCTGCTGGATTCGGCTTTCCAGCTTATCTTCCAGATATTGAAGAATGACCGGACAGAACATGAAGGTATCGCCTTTGTCCCCGTGAAGCTGGGCAAAATCGTGTTCCGGACAGGTTCTACGAGACCCCATCTGGCAGTGGCGAGCTTGCGGCGGCGCTCGCCCCACTCGCTGTTGGCCGATTTTACGATTTTCGACGCTTCTGGCTTGGCTTTGGCATTCATCAAAGACGTTCGCTTCCGCAGTATCCGTCTGCATAAAGGGCCGGGTGACCAACTCCGCTACTTGGAATGCCGTTCCATTCCCAAGTCTGCCATGCCCGAAATCGATGCATCCCCTTCCTTGAGTTTCGCGCTAACCTTGCAAACTATGAAAGAAGCGGTGCGGCACAGTGTTCTGAAGGGTATCCAACGCCGTTATTCGGAGGAAGTCGATCCGCTGCTTGACAGTTTGTGCAGCCGTTTCACACTTGAATCAATCCACCCAAGGCCCCGACGGGGTTCGGCCTCCAGTGGCACGGCATCCTATGGATTTGCCCCATTCCTGAGCCATCTTCTCGCCATGGCGCAAGAGGATGGCTTAGTCGAGTTCAAAACCGGCATCACCGACTTGAAGGTGTTGGCATCCAGGGAAAACCAGGTGACCGCTCAAGATATCTGGAACAGTTTGATTAACGACTATCCAGATTACTTTAAAATCATCCATGCCGTTGGCAGGGTCGGCATGCACTTGCAGTCTTTGTTGGACGGCGGAGTGCAATTGCAATCGGTTTGCCACACGGATATTTCAGCACTCGTCCGGCAGGCGCTCGGTGCCGACTGCCGGTATGCCATCGGAAAAGCGATGCGCAGCCTCGTTGCAACCGCTTTGAATTGCCTCCCCGAAGGACAGCGGATTGGGATTCTTGAAGTTTGCGAAGGCCCACCTTTATTCGCGCTGGATCTATGCCCGTCGCTGGACTTCGACCGGGTGGACTTCGGCTTTGCCAGCACTAATCCCGAGTCGCTTGAAGAAGCCCGACGGCTTCGGGAAAAATTTCCAGCCATTGGCATCAACACTATTGCAGCAGCAGACTTGGAACAGACCGACGCAGGAGAACCCCGCAGATTATTCCAACTAGCCATAGTATTGCTTGATTTCATGGATGCCGGGGACGCATTGAGAGCCTTGGAATATGTGGCGACACGCTTGATGCCAGGCGCATCCATCGTATTTATCGGACAGCATGGGTCGCGCTGGATTGATTTCCTTTTTGGCGGACGGCCAGGATGGTGGTCAGAACCTGCGGTTGGCGGCTTGGGTTCGCGGCAACAACCCATGCGCTTCTGGAAAGATCAGATGGAACGGATGGGCTTTTCTTCGACCACTTTGCTAGAATTTTACCCTGACAATGCATCGGGTTCATACCTATTGGTCGGACAATTTGACGGTACCAATATTGAATTTTTACAAACTTCGATCACCTCCCCCGTAAACTGGTTAATTCTGACAGACGAACAGGGTTACCCAGCCGCCTTGGCCGAGCGCCTGAGAAAAAAAATGATTGAGAGGGGCGCGAGCGTCAAGGTGATTTCAGGTTCAGACATCGGGCAAATTCTGCTCGATGCACAAACCGACACTGGCACGTTGGATGGTATTGTCCATTTGGTGGGCCTGAATGCGTTGCCGCCGCCGCATGAAGAGTCATTCCGGGGTGTTCGGCATCAAATTGATCGTTGCCAATCCGTCGCATCCCTAATCAAGGCATGCGAGTCCATCCAAACTAGCGCGTGTTGCTGGATCGTCACTGCCGGGGCTATGGCCGACACGCTGCCAAACCGCCACCCTTCGGCTTGGCGTACCTCGACGGCATCGTTTGGTGATGCCTCGCTGTGGGGGTTTGCCCGGACTCTGGCGAACGAGAGACCCAAGACCCCAGTCTGTCTTATCGATCTTGAAGATCCATTTGCCTTGGAAACTGCCGTAGCCGCATTGGACCGCGAGTTTCTGGCCCATGACGGTGAGCAGGAAGTCGTCATCACGGCCACGGGCGGACGCTTCGTACCCAGGCTCAAGCTAAAGCCACCCCCGGGCGTCTATGAATCTGCCGCCATTGGGGAAAACTCGGTGCTTCGCCTAGGGTTCCAGATGCCCGGCCAGTTGCGCAACTTGCGTTGGGAGAAACACCCCCGCACCGTTCCGGGTAGCCTTGATCTGGAAGTTGAGGTTCGTGCGACCGGACTTAATTTCCGCGATGTGATGTATGCCCTCGGGATGCTGTCCGACGAGGCTGTCGAAAACGGTTTTGCCGGACCGAGCTTGGGGCTGGAGTTCGCGGGGATAGTCCACACCGTTGGCTCCGGCATCATTGGATTCGCACCGGGCGACCATGTCGTGGGTTTTGGCCCTTCCAGCTTCAGCAATAGAGTGGTTACCCGGACCAATGCCATAGCTCACATTCCCCCAGGGCTGTCGTTCGAGTCCGCTGCGACGATACCCAGTGCGTTCTTCACCGCTTACTATGCGTTGCGCCATCTCGCCCACCTAGGGAAAGGAGAAAAAGTGCTGATACACGGTGCAGCCGGCGGAGTCGGCATCGCCGCGATCCAAGTGGCGAAATGGTGTGGGGCTGAAATTTTCGCCACGGCGGGGTCCGACGAAAAGCGAGATTTTCTTCGCCTGTTGGGCATAGAACAGGTCTTCGATTCTCGCTCCTTGGCATTCGCCGACGAAATCCTTTTAGTCACAGGCGGGACGGGGGTGGATGTCGTCCTGAATTCTTTGGCCGGGGAGGCAGTCAACCGCAATTTGCGTGTGCTCAAACCCTTCGGGCGATTCTTGGAGCTTGGCAAGCGTGACTTTTACGAAAATACTAAGATCGGGTTACGGCCTTTTCGCAACAACATCAGTTATTTCGGCATTGATGCCGATCAACTGATGTCCGAACAGCCGCAATTAACTGGTCAATTGTTCGGTGAAATCATGGCTTTGTTTGCCGAGGGAGTGCTTTACCCCTTGCCATACCATACCTTTGAGGCCGAAGACGTGGTGGATGCCTTCCGCTACATGCAACAATCGAAGCAGATTGGCAAAATCGTCGTCACTTACCACAATGGGATTTCCAGCTTCCACCCGGACAGCATGCGAGCGGGTCCGCAGCTTAGGCTTTCCAGCGACGGTGCCTATCTGGTCACCGGAGGACTGGGCGGGTTTGGCTTGAAGACAGCGCAATGGCTGGTTGAAAAAGGTGTCCGCCAGCTTATCTTAGTTAGCCGTCAAGGCTTGGTGTCGGATGAATCCAAACAGTCCGTCGCGGCAATGGAAAGCAAAGGAGTGCAAGTCTTGGCGGCTGCCTGCGATGTGACCGACAAAGGACAGTTGTCAGCTTTACTGCAGGATGCGGCTAAGCGTTTTTCCCCGTTGCGGGGCATCGTCCATTCGGCCATGGTGATTGACGACGCACTGATCCGCAACATGGACGAAGGGCAGATTCGCCGTGTTTTCGCACCCAAGATTTTAGGTGCGCAAAACCTTCATGAACTCACACTCGGGGCGAAGCTGGACTTCTTTGTCCTGTTCTCGTCTGCCACCACGCTGTTCGGCAATCCTGGGCAAGCCAATTACATAGCCGCCAACACTTGGCTTGAGGCATTGGCAAGATATCGCCGAGGGTTGGGTTTGCCAGCCACCAGTGTGCTGTGGGGAGCCATAGGCGACACAGGGTTTCTTGCACGCAACGAGAAAGCCAGGGATGCCTTGCAGAACCGCATGGGCGGTGCTCCGATCCACTCTTCTGTGGCGCTAGATGTGCTGGAGCGGCTTTTGCTGGAGGGCAGTTCCGGGGAGGGCGTTCTTGATTTTGACTGGAAAGCACTCAGCCGTTTCTTGCCGAATGCGGGGAAACCGAAGTTCAGCGAGCTGGCACTTCATGCCGGCGAGGTTGAAAATGCAGAAAGCTCGACCCAACATATAAACCTCCTGTTGGCCGATCTTCCTGACGAGGAATTGTTGGACATCTTTGTGAACATGCTGAAACAGGAAGTTGGCGAAATTCTGCGTGTCTCCCTTGAGAAGATCGATGCCTTTAAGTCACTTCACCTGATGGGGCTGGATTCACTGATGGGTGTCGAGCTGGCTGTCGCACTTGAATCCCGTTTCGGCATCAGGCTACCGGTGATGGCCTTGAGCGAAAGCCCAAGCATCGACAAGCTGGCAGTACGAATCCTTGCTCAACTGCGCGGCAAAGAAGAGGCTGATGCAACAGCGGCAGAGCAGGCTCTAGGACAGGTGCGGCAGGTGATTACCCAGCATGCGGCGGATGTCCCGGAGGATGTCATCACCCGCATTGCCGAAGATTTAACGGATGGACGCACAGCCTACCCTGATCAATTGCCCCGGTAATTTCAAACACTGTTTTGTGGAGCAGAAACCGATGACACGCAAAGGGCTTCCCGGCCTTACCGCCCAGATCAAAGACAAGCTGATCCAGCAGGTGCTGGAGCGAAAGCTGCGCCAGACTAACGACCCTGACACTGTATTGGGCTCGTTTCCGCCAGCACTTGCCGACGGAAGTGAGATTCCAGAGCAGTATTACCGGTTCAATTTGCACCCTGGTTACCAGCAGATTCACATTATGAACGACGGTGCGTCACGCCTAGGGCTAAACAACCCTTTTTTCAAGCTACATGAGGGTACGGCAGGGGCGCACACGCGCATCGGAGGAAGGGACTATCTGAACTTTGCCAGTTACAACTATCTGGGGTTGTCCGGTCATCCAGACATTGCCAAAGCCGCAAAGTCTGCCATTGACCGTTATGGCACATCGGTTTCTGCCAGTCGCTTGGTATCGGGAGACCGCCCTGTCCACCGGGATTTGGAGCGAGGAATCGCGGAGGTCTACGGCACCGAGGATGCCATCGTATTTGTCAGCGGCCACGCCACCAATGTCACCACAGTTGGGTATTTGTTCGGGCCTAGGGATATCATTCTGCATGACGAATTGATCCACAACAGCATCCTCCAAGGAATCCAATTGTCGGGTGCCAAGCGGCTTCCCTTTCCGCACAATAACTGGGCGGCATTGGATGCCATGCTAAGAAGGCAGCGACGCCAGTACGAACGGGTACTGATTGCCCTAGAGGGTGTCTATAGCATGGACGGCGACTATCCCGACCTGCCGCGCTTCATCGAAATTAAAAATAGGCACCGTGCCTTCCTGATGGTGGACGAAGCCCATTCCTTCGGCGTGATGGGTGACAGGGGTTTGGGCATACGCGACCATTTTGGGCTAAATGCCAAAGATGTCGATATTTGGATGGGTACGTTAAGCAAGTCATTGGCTAGTTGCGGTGGCTACATCGCCGGAGAATCCGCACTGGTCGAGCATCTGAAATTCCTCGCACCTGGTTTTCTATATAGCGTTGGCATGCCCCCGCCGGTTGCCGCCGCTTCGCTTGCCGCCCTGCAATGCCTGATCAACGAACCCGTGAGGGCTAGAACGCTGCAGGCGCGCGGCGAATTTTTTTTGCGGCAGGCAAAGGCATCCGGGATTGACACCGGAAGCAGTGTCGGTCTAGCCGTGATTCCTGCCATTGTCGGCAGTTCCGTCAGGGCGACTCGGTTGTCTTCAGCCCTATTCGACCAAGGCATCAATGTCCAGCCGATTCTTTATCCGGCCGTGCAGGAAAAGTCCGCCCGTCTGCGCTTTTTCATCTCATGCCAGCACACCGAAGCCGAGATCGCGGAAACGGTTCGCATACTTGCCCTAGAGTTATTGCGACTTTAGGATATTTCCAATAGTGAATCCACCAACACCGAAAAGAATTGTTCGTGATTTTCGTGGACAATTCATTTCGGTTTTGGTGGATTCATTATTGGAAATCACCTAACATGTTGTAGCCGTTTTTGCACCTTGTATTTGGCTTCTAATAAAGGATTAGTCATCATGGTTTGTCTCCGTGAACAATTCGAGCGGGGTAATGATTTCCGGGGTAGGCAAGTTCATTCTAGTATTGATAATGCGGATATGCTGTTTTTTGTTCGCATTAGCCAGATGATTGCAATTCCAAGTGAGCAAATAAAGTTAAGTAACGGGGTTGCAAACCCCTTCAGGCTTCGAAAATTTGTTCCCCGTACTGCCTGACATAAGTGAGCGGGATTTTCGGGTTGTTAATGTCTTTCCCTCCATCCCTATGCCATTTGGCTTCCCAATTGGCATAGAATGGCTCCATGCGCTCAGGCGTGATGAGATAGATTTCCTTTAGTTCGATGGATTCGTAAACGGCGAACACCCAATCAACTTTGCGATACTTGGCGATGATCGTCGGGTTCATGTGATGATGGGTGGAAAAGGAACGGGTCAGTAGCACGTTGACCGACTTGAGTTCATACTCACGGCCTTTATCATCCACGGCATCGTTGCCCTCTCGGCTTTTTAGCAATCGAAGCCCCGTTACCAATGCGATTTGAAGGAGCTTGCCGCCGTTGTCTTGAAAAATGTCACCAATACCGTGCTTATCGGCAAGGGCTTGGTATTCACGGATATAAGGGAAAAGCCGGTCTAGTTCTGCCTTATCGGGATGGGCCTTCATGAGTCGTCCTGCAACAAGTCGATGGCTTTCACCCCCAATGCATTGGCTAGTCGCTCTGCGCTATCCAGCGTAATGTTCCGCTCACAGCGTTCCACCGAACTGACATAGGTACGGTGCAATTCTGCCAATTCCGCCAATGTTTCTTGGGAAAGACCCTTGGCGAGTCGCAATGAGCGGAGGTTGCGGGCAAAAATGGCCCGCAAGGAATTGTTATGTGTGTCTGACATTTTGATAGAATGCCGATATGCACACTATGAATCTACAGACTAAAAGTTTCGGGCAAGAGGAAAACGTCAATGCGATTAGGATTCACAACGGCATGGGGCAAGGCGTATATCGGCGATTCACTGGAACTGCTCGAATCTCTGGATGATGGTAGCGTCAATCTTGTCATCACCAGCCCACCATTTGCTTTGCAACGGAAGAAGGAATACGGCAATGCTGAACAGCACGAATACATCCAATGGTTAAGCGAATTTGCCAAGCTTGTTTACCGTAAATTGCGCGAAGACGGTTCCTTTGTACTGGACATTGGCGGGGCTTATCAAAAAGGTGTCCCCGCCCGAAGCCTTTATAATTTCCGCGTCCCCTTGCATTTTTGTGATGATTTGGGGTTTTTCCTTGCCCAGGACTTTTACTGGTTCAATCCATCCAAACTACCTTCCCCGATTGAATGGGTGAACAAGCGCAAGCTCCGCGCCAAAGACGCGGTAAACAATGTCTGGTGGTTTTCCAAGACTGAATGGCCTAAAGCCGATGCCAGCAAGGTATTGGTTGAATACAGCGACCGCATGAAAAAGCTACTGGACGACCCAGAAGGTTTTTATAGCCCCGCCAAGCGACCCAGCGGTCACGATATCGGGAAGGCTTTCGGGCGTGACAACGGCGGTGCAATACCTTCCAACTTGCTGCAAATCCCCAATTCCGAAAGCAACGGTCAATACTTGCGCGGCTGCAAAGCGGCTGGCATTAAAGGCCATCCTGCCCGTTTCCCCGCCAAACTTCCAGAGTTTTTCATCCGCTTCCTGACTGAACCCGGCGATTTGGTGCTGGACATTTTCGGCGGTTCCTGCACCACAGGCCAAGTGGCCGAAGCAGAGGAACGCCGCTGGATCACCTGTGACTTGGAATCCGAGTATGTAGCAGCCGGGGCGTTCCGGTTTTTGCCTAGGGAGTTTGCTGAGGACAAGGCTATGGAAATTTATTCTGCTATTGTTGCGGGAGAAAAGGTTGATTTTCGGAAGGAGTATCGGGCTAGGCAGGAATGGCTATTCGATGCAGTGTTGTAAGCAGAAGAACTCAGTAACTAGGTTAAAATACCTTATATATTGTACAATTCAAGAAAAATACAAATGTCAAAAAAAACCGATAAATATGATTGGAATGTAGGTCAACCTCCACCACCAATCGATCCCCACAGTTTGGTTAAACACAAAATCGTAGGTCGTTATCTTGAACGCTATATCCAAGTACTTATGAGTAATCCCAGAATAGAAAGCCTAAAAATTTCCGTAGTGGACGGGTTTGCAGGAGGCGGTGAATATCTATCGGATGATGAAAATGAAATTCATGAAGGATCTCCGCTGATAGCTTTACGTTCCGTCAAAGAAACTGAAGTTAGACTAAATATAAGTTGGAACAAGCAGAGAACAGTTGATGCTAAATTTTATTTTATCGAAAAGAAGCCATCAACTTTCGAGTACTTAAAAAGGTGTCTTTCTGTATATGGATATTACACTCGGTTTGAGAAAGATATATTTCTTTTAAAATCACCTTTTAACGAAGTTCTGCCTCAAATAATTCAACAGATTAAAAATCATAAAGGTGGAGAGAGAGCTATTTTTCTATTGGACCAATATGCCTACGACGACATACCGATGTCAGTTATAAAAAATATTTTTTGTAGTTTGAAAAATGCAGAAGTTTTATTGACATTTAATGTTGATTCATTGATTACATTTTTGTCAAATAGTTCACAATTTGTAAGGATTCTTGGATGCTTAGGATTGTTGAAGCATGTTGATTTAGGTTATTTATCAATGCTAAAGGAAGCAAATAATCCAAATTGGAAAGCGGTCATTCAAAGGATGCTCGCTAAGGGTATTATGATTGAAAGTGGTGCTAAATTTTCTACTATATTCTATATAACTCCGCTTGGGCCAACACCTTGGACTTATTGGTTGATTCATCTATCTAATGAGTTTAAGGCGAGAGATGTTATGATGGAGCTTCACTGGGAACAGTCAAATCATTTTTCACATTACCTTGAACCCGATATCTTTACGCTTGGTTATAATACTAATAGTGATTCAAACGCGACTAAACAAGCCTCATTTGAAGAATTATCTGAAGATTTTAGCTTTGATGTGATGGCGGCTGATAAATGTCGGTCAGGACTGTCAGAAAAACTTGTACGAAAAATCTATGATGATGATGCTAAAATTAAAGTTAGCACACTATTGCAAGAAATTGTAAACTTTACTCCGGCAACAAAAAATATGATTTGTGAATCATTAACCCTTCCAATTATCGCGGGGGATATTGAAGTTGTCAGTGACAAGGGTATAAAGCGCGAGAAAGGAACGTCGATTCATATAAATGATATGATTATTCCTTCTCGACAAAAACGAATATTCTTGGATTTTTAAATTATCTTTATTATGAGGACAGTGCATGGTAAATCGAATACTTGCAAATTCGCAAATCTATGTTATGGAGTTATTGAATGTGAAATAGCTTCAACAGATTGAGGCCAAGCATCCCAAGTTTGACCATCAAGCAAACGACCATTGGCTTTCTTATTGCGTCGCACACCGTCCGCACCCCATGTACCCCACTGTTTGAAAAAGAAGCCAACCCCGGCTTGATCTGCTTGC
This sequence comes from Candidatus Methylumidiphilus alinenensis, assembly GCA_003242955.1. Taxonomy (GTDB): domain Bacteria; phylum Pseudomonadota; class Gammaproteobacteria; order Methylococcales; family Methylococcaceae; genus Methylumidiphilus; species Methylumidiphilus alinenensis. Next base: position 14,199 of record QJPH01000426.1, on the reverse strand, counting down.
TGTCGAATATTCTCCACCCATTCGAACAACATAGGTCGCCCTTTAGTTCCAGATTCACCACCCACTATTACCCAATGGATGCCGGTCAAATCAAGCTTGCCTAGGTCTTGAAGCAAAGGCTCAATAGAAAGAAAGCGAACCTTAGCATTTACTTGCTGGAGGGGTTCAATACGGGGAGTGCCGTAAGCACGATCTTCAACAGACACGCCAAGCCAGACATTAGGCGGACAGGGGCGCTTGGCAAAATAGACGGGTAGACGTATGGCTCGCTTGGTAAGAACCTGGTAAGTATGTCGGGGGGTGTTCATAATGACTTCAAACACTTCATCAAGGAATGCATCAGGTACATCCTCGTGGAATAGATCGCTCATTGAATTAACAAAATAAAGAGTCGGAGCTCGACGCTTAATTGGCTGTTTGAGTCGTTCAGTGTGCATGGTCAGTTGAAATTCGTTCTCGTAACCCGGTGTACCCATGGCATGGAGACGATGAGCCATGACCTCGGCATAGCAATGTTTGCAGCCCGGCGAAATCTTGGAGCAACCCGTCGTTGGGTTCCAAGTTTGTTGTGTCCACTCAATACGAGATTTATTAGCCATCGATTTTGGTCATTTTTTTGGTTGCGGGATTACTACAGTTCATAAGCATCCGCGCTTTACACTAAAGCAGTGAAAGTATACCTAAAAAAATACAAGGCTTACAGACGAAACCCAAGTCTGTCGGGGTTTGCAACCCCGACAGAAACGTTTGAAGCCATAGAAGCTTTCAAGGATGCATAAAAACGTGAGTGACGGGGTTACAAACTCCGGCCCGCATTGTTCTAATATTTTTTTTCAAATCCCATCCCAACCCGACTATCCGCACCGGAAGGCAATGGCGCTAGCCGGTTTTCGATCCAAGCGGCGATGTCGCTCCATGGTTTTTCGGCTTGCAAATCCCGCAGTAACATGTGGTAGCCATTTTTATAAAAAGCCACTTGAGTTTGTGGCGGCCCTGGCATTCTTTTCAACATCTGCATAACCGGTTCACGGGGGACAATTTGGTCGTGTTCGCCGTATAAAACCAATGTGGGGGTTTTCAACTGTCCGGCATTCTCCAACGCGGCCCCCATTAGGTCGGTCAAGCCATACATTGCATCCACCCTAGTCGCTTTAATGACGAAAGGGTCACGGCCTAGTTGGCGCAACATTTTTATATTATCCGAAGCCATGATTTTCAGCCCTTCGCCGGTCAGCCGCAGCCACGGCGCGGTATGGGCCACAGTATCCAGCACAACCCGCTGATACCAAGGCATGGTCGCACGCCCCCACACCGCCGGGGATGACAGGATCAAGCCATCGGCATCGGGCGGATGTGGGGATGTCATCGCAACGATAGCCACCGCCCCGCCCATGCTCTCGCCTAGCACATAAAGAGGAACGCCGGGATGGCGCAGCCGAAGCTGGGCGGTGAAAGCAGTCAGGTCGTCTGCATAAGCTTCCGCCCCTGCCCATAGGCCCCACCCCGGCGCATTGCCGAATCCGCGCTGGTCATACGCGTAACAAGCAAACCCTTGACCGCTTAAATAGACACCGGGGGAGGCGAAAAACAGGCTGTAATCGTTGAAGCCATGGAGGGCCACGATGATTGCTTTGACCGGTGTGCCTGAAGGAATCCATGACCGCACCGGCAACACGGCACCATCGGCAGTGACAAAATGCGACCAGCCTAAGGCAGGGGCTTGCACCGCCGTACCGGGCCGGTTGACCAGTGGCGCACAGGCCGGGCAAATAAGCACGGTGGCTACGGTGATAATTCTGACGAAAAACTTTGCTAACCGGGAATTCATGGACCTAAACATTGCAGTACAGATAACATCCCCGGGAAGGGATGTTATCTGTGGCAGGGAGGGAACTGAAAAGCTTCAGCCATGGGACATGCTCTGAATGAGTGGTTAAAGAAGGCGCGGCCAAAAATGAGGCAACAGGCCGCGCCTTTCCCTTGCTTGGCGCAAGGACACAATGTAGGCGCGACAAGGAGGGAGGGGTCGCGCCTAGCCCTTTATTAAGATTTAAGGGTATGATCATCATACTCTTGCCATCCGGAATTGAAACGCTCGATTTGATAAATTCAGACGTTCCAAATTGGAAACGGTTCGTCGATTCGTAGGGGCGGGTTCCAAACCCGCCCGGTTCTGTTCAAAATGATAATTGCCGACCCAGCAATACAAGCCTTGCAAGCCTTGTTTAAATTAATGGCAGCGTTCTCATCCCACCCAAACCCTGGCATTGCGGAATATCCGCATCCACGGCCCGTATTCGCCCCAGTCGGCTGGATGCCAGGAATTTTGCACCGTGCGGAAGCAACGTTCGGGGTGTGGCATCATGATGGTGAATCGCCCGTCTTCATTGGCAAGGCCGGTAATGCCCAGCGGCGAGCCGTTTGGGTTGAAGGGGAAGTCCTCGGAGGCTAGTCCGTAGTGGTCGATGAAACGCAAAGCAGCCAAGCCTTCATCCAGTGCTAACCGCGGATCAAGCTGGAATTCGGCACGGCCTTCGCCGTGGGCGACCACCACAGGCAGGCGCGACCCCGCCATACCGCTGAGAAAAATGGAAGGCGAAGTCAAGATTTCCACCATCGCCACCCGTGCCTCAAATTGCTCCGACAGGTTGCGCTCAAACCGGGGCCAATGGGCAGCGCCGGGGATCAATTCGCGCAGGTGTGCCATCATCTGGCAGCCATTGCACACACCTAGGCCAAAGCTATCTCTGCGGCTGAAAAAAGCGGCAAACTCATCCCTTGCCTTGGGATTGAACAAGATGGATTTGGCCCAACCGCCACCGGCTCCTAACACGTCTCCATAGGAGAATCCCCCGCAAGCGGCAATGCCTTTGAAGTCTTTCAGGCTCACGCGCCCTTCCATGATGTCGCTCATATGCACATCAATGCTGGCAAAGCCTGCCCGGTCAAAGGCGGCTGCCATTTCCACATGGCCGTTGATGCCTTGTTCGCGCAATATGGCAACGCGGGGCCTTGCATTGCGAATGTAAGGCGCGGCGATATCTTCCCGTGCATCGAAGCTCAATCGACTGTGCAGGCCAGGGTCATGGTCGTCAATCACCGTTTGGTATTGAGCAAGTGCGCAATCCGGGTTATCGCGCAGTGCCTGCATGCGATAACTGGTTTCAGCCCAGATTTTTTGCAATTCGGCGCGGCTTTCGCCATACCATTCTTCTCCTTGGCGGCTGATCACGATGCGCTGGTCATCTCGGGGCTTGCCTATCACACGCAAAGCTTGACCAAGTCCTGCCGCTTGCAAACGGCCCATGACAGCACTCAGTTGCCCTTCGCACACTTGGACAACCGCGCCTAATTCTTCACTAAACAAGGCCTCCATTGGGTTTCCCCCCAACTCATCCACGTCAATCTCCATGCCAGTACGGGCGGCGAAAGCCATTTCACAAACCGTGGCCCAAAGACCGCCGTCGGAGCGGTCATGGTAAGCCAGCAATAGACCCTCTTGGTTGAGGGATTGGATTGCCGAAAAGAAAGCCTTAAATAACTCGGGATCATCCATGTCCGGGGCTTGGTTGCCCATCTGACGGTAAACTTGGGCGAGCACGGAACCACCCAGCCGGTTCTTGCCCAGTCCCAAGTCGATCAAAACCAAGCGAGTGGGTCCTGCATCCAGGCGCAACTGCGGGGTCAGGGTTTTGACTATGTCAGCGACCGGGGCAAAGGCGGTGATAATCAGCGACAGTGGCGAAGCCATGAGTTTTTCGTCCACCCCTTCGCGCCAGACAGTCTTCATCGACAAGGAGTCCTTGCCAACCGGAATGGCGATGCCTAGCGCGGGACACAGGTCTAAGCCCACGGTTTTTACCGTGTCAAACAGGCGGGCATCCTCGCCGGGGACACCTGCCGCCGCCATCCAATTGGCGGACAGTTTGACATCAGACAGGTGGTCTATCTTCGCGGCGGCAAGGTTGGTGAGTGCCTCACCGATGGCCATGCGCCCCGATGTTGGCGCGTCGATGACGGCCAACGGGGTGCGCTCGCCCATGGCCATCGCTTCGCCGGTGATGCCATGGAACCCGCTGGCCGTGACCCCGACATCGGCCACTGGCGTTTGCCAAGGGCCGACCATTTGATCGCGGGCCACCAACCCACCGACAGACCGGTCGCCAATGTGAATTAAAAAGCTTTTGTCCGCCACTGCCGGAAAAGCCAACACCCGCCTTGTGGATTCGGCGATGGAGATTCCCGCCAAATCAAGTTCGCTAAGCCCCGGTTCGACCCGGCTCACGTCGCGGCGCATTTTTGGCGGTTTGCCGAATAATAGCGACATGGGGATATCAATGGGGCGATTATTGAACAACTCGTCGTTGAGAACCAGTTCTTCATGCTCTGTGGCATGGCCGACAACGGCGTAGGGGCAACGCTCCCGACGGCAGAATTCGTCGAACAGCGGCAGGGATTCGGGTTTGATGGCGAGTACGTAGCGCTCCTGGGCTTCGTTGCACCAAATTTGCAGAGGTGACAAGCCTGGTTCGTCGTTAGGCACTTTACGCAACTCGAAACGGCCACCCCGTCCGCTGTCATGGATGATCTCGGGTATGGCGTTGGAAATGCCCCCTGCACCCACGTCGTGTATGGACAGAACAGGGGTGTTTGCCCCCATGGCGTTGCAACGGTTGATGACTTCCTGGCAACGCCGCTGCATTTCCGGGTTTTCCCGCTGCACCGAGGCAAAGTCCAAGTCTTCCGCGCTTTCCCCGGAGGCTTGCGAGGAGGCCGCGCCACCGCCTAGGCCGATGAGCATGGAGGGGCCGCCCAGTACGATGATGGCCGCGCCGGGCGGAATGGTTTCTTTGGCGACCAATTGGGGGCGGATGTTGCCCATGCCACCGGCAATCATGATGGGCTTGTGGTAGCCGAGTAGTTTGATCGGTTTTCTTTGTCCTTCTTGTAAGACCGACTCGGTTTCAAAAACCGAGTCGGTCTGCATCGGGGGTTGGATGCCCATTTCAAATGAACGGAAATATCCAACGATGTTAGGCCGCCCAAATTCATTGTTGAACGCAGCCCCGCCGATGGGCCCTTCCAGCATGATGTCCAGTGCGGATGCAATCCGGCCCGGTTTGCCGAAATCCTCTTCCCACGGTTGTGGAAAGCCGGGAATCTTCAGATGGGACACTGAAAAACCAGTGAGACCGGCCTTGGTCTGCGAACCACGACCGGTAGCCGCCTCATCGCGAATCTCTCCCCCTGAACCCGTAGCCGCGCCGGGATGGGGGGATATCGCGGTGGGGTGGTTATGGGTTTCCACCTTCATCAGAATTGGGGCGCGTTCTTCTACATAGCCGTATTCCATGCTCTGCGGATCGCGCAGGAACACTTGTGCCAGCGGCCCCTCCATGACAGCGGCATTGTCTTTATAAGCAGAGATGATTCCGTTTGGACTGTTTAGGCTGGTGTTGCGGATCATGTCGAACAGGGTATCAGTCTGCTCTTCCCCGTCAATGCGCCAAGAGGCGTTGAAAATCTTGTGGCGGCAATGTTCCGAGTTGGCCTGGGCGAACATCATCAGTTCCACATCGGTGGGATTGCGCCCCAGCCCGGTGAAGCTCTCCGCCAGATAATCCAGTTCTTCCTCGGACAGCGCCAACCCCAAACGAGTATTGGCTGTTGCCAGCGCAGGCCGTCCCTCTTCGATCAGACCCACAGTTTCCAAGGGCGAAGGCACATGGTGACTGAAAATACGCCCGTATTCGTCGGGCCTTAATATAACTTGGGTCATCCGGTCATGCAGCAATCCCTTGATGCTTTCTTGTTGGCTGGGGGAAAGTTCACCAACCCCATGAAGCACATACTCAATGCCCCGTTCGATGCGTTTGACCGCGTTCAAGCCGCAGCGTGTGGCTATATCGGTGGCCTTGCTGGACCAAGGTGATAACGTACCAAGGCGGGGAACGACTAGAAAATAAGCACCTTCCAATGCGGCGGACGGGGTTTTGGGCCTTTGGCTTAGAATCTGCCCAAGCGCTAGATTTTCCTCCTTGGTCAGCGGGCGCTCCAATTCGACGAAATGGGCATAATTGGCAGCAACACCGGTGATGCCCGGTGACAAGGCTTGAATCTCAGACTTTAGTTTTTGTTCTCTAAACGCGGAAAGGGCGGATGCACCGGATAGTTTCAGTATCATGGGAGGGGTCACTTGTTAAGGCTGGCGGGGCGATGAGTGGCTACAAAATTAGAATGTATAATTTAGCACAAACTTCCACACCCTTCGCATGACATACTTTATACCAAATCAATCACCAGAGGTGACAATATGCTGACTGCCATTACCTTCAGCAACTTTAAAAGTTACAAGGATGCACGACTCCCGCTTGCTCCTTTGACGGTACTAATCGGAGCCAATGCCTCGGGTAAAAGTAATGCCATAGAGGCTATGCGTATGCTGGCTTGGTTGGCGCAAGGGCAAAAACTCTCTGCTATCCCATACGCCGTCCAAAACATGGATCGTGTGGTTAGATGTCGAGTGGAGGATTTAGCTTACTGTCGGGAGGATTCGTTTAGTCTCGGATGCGAGACGGACCTTTCCGAATGGAACAGCCTTACAATGACGATCACTCGCCGAGGAGATGGATTGTACATTTCCAAAGAAACCTTAACGGGTCCCAATTCCACCGTGCCGCTCTATAAGATTGAAGTCCAGTCGTCTACAGAGCGTAAAACTGACGTGAATGTAGCTTATAACAATTTCGCCCCAGGTGGAAAAAAGCCGCAAATCAAATGCAGCAACCAAATGGCGATTTTCCCTCAACTGACCAGCCCTGCCAGCTTTAATGACATTCACAAACAGTCTCAAAAAGAAATCCCTTTAATCACAAGGAAATATGAACAATGGCTTGCCGCGATGCTATTTCTCGACCCCGTACCCGCAAAGATGCGGGAATATGCCTTTCCTTCAGAAAAACGGCTACAAGGAGACGGGTCTAATTTGTCGGGTGTGCTTTTCAATCTTTGGGGAGGGACGGATAAACTTGCCAACCAAAATTCTTACAAAATATGCCGTAAACAGATTCTTGAATTTATCCAGTGCTTGCCGGAGCAAGATATTTCAAGTCTGGATTTCTTGAAAGAGCCGCGTGGCGGTGTCATGGTCCAACTCACGGAAACGTTTGGTGGCGAGTGCCGTTCTTATGATGCCTCTTTGCTTTCCGATGGCACATTACGGGTGCTTGCGATTGCTGCTGCCATGTTATCAGCAGAGAAAGGTAGTCTGGTAGTGATCGAAGAAATCGACAATGGTGTGCATCCTAGTCGGGCAGGGCATCTACTCGAAAGGATTCGTGACATCGCCAAGCGGCGTGGACTTCGTGTGCTGCTCTCGACCCATAATCCCGCCTTGCTGGACACGTTGCCAGACTCTGCCATTCCAGACGTGGTATTTTGTTATCGCGCCCCAGTTGATGGGGCAAGCCGTTTGGTGAGGCTAGAAGAAGTTCCTGACTATCCTGAACTGATTGCGCAGGGTTCACTCGGTTATCTTGCGACAAGTGGCACATTGGATCGCTTCGTCAAGCAGCATCGCAGCGGAAAAGAGAGAAAAAAACTCGCACTTGCTTGGTTGGACAATCTACGTACTGGAGGCGGGTAATGAGCGAAATTGTGCTGCTTGATACCTCTGTGTACCTCAATGTGCTTGATGTGCCTGGGTGGAATCAGGATCGAGCTGATGTGCTGGAGGAATTCGCCATTCGCGTAAATAACGAAGATATTTTTTTACTGCCCATGGCGACGATTTGGGAAACCGGCAATCATATTGCCGATTTACCGACCGGTGGACGGAGGCGACAGTTTGCTTTGATATTGGTTAACGATGTTACCAAAGCGCTTAACGGCGAAGCTCCCTACCGCCCCACTCATTTTCCTGATCGTGAGGAGTTCATTGGCTGGTTGCGAGAGTTCCCTGACTATGCAAAAAGGAACAAATCGGCGAAGAAAACCCGTGAAGGAGTAAGCTTGGCCGATTTGTCCATTATCAAGGAATGGCAGCGAACGTGCACTCTGCATCCTATGTCGCAGGTTCTGATCTGGTCGCTGGATACTGATTTAAGTGCTTACAACTAGAGTCTTACTTGATAGATTGACTAGCCAAAATTCCTTAAGAAGCATGGTCCTGGTTCAACCAATCGCTAAACAAGGTGTAAGCCACGGCAAGAATGGTGGCACCGATGAACATGCCCATGAAACCCCAAGCCAGCAAGCCGCCAATGACCCCGGTAAAGATGACCAGCAGGGGTAGGTTGCTGCCCTTGCTGATGAAATAGGGCTTGATGATGTTGTCTAACACATTGATGAATGTCCCCCAAACAACCGTGAACCCCGCCCAGAATTGGTGGTCGTGATAACCCAGCCAAATGGCTGTCGGAATCCAAATCAAGCTAGTGCCTAATTGCAATAGTGCCGGGATGAAACATAGCGCGCCCAATAGTGGATAGGCCGGTATTCCCGCAACGGCGAAGCCGAAACCAGATAGCAGTGCCTGCAGGGCGGCCGTGCCGATGACACCAAGCGATACCCCGCGAATTGTATGTCCAGCCACATCGATCACCGCAGCGCTTCTCGCACTGCCAATGCGACGGGCAAGCTTCCTTAACATATGAGCGGCATCCTCGGCATTGACATACATGATTCCGGCAATCAACGTGGCAAGAATGACCTCCAACATGGTCATTGCAAAGCCAGCCCCTTGTGACAATAGCCACTGCACCGTTTGCAAGATCATGGGCCTCACTTTATCAGTATCCAGATTGATATTTTCCAGACCCTGCCGCCAAGCATTGATTAGCTTTTCTCCGAACAGAGGAATTCTTGCCACCCAAGCCGGCGGCTCCCCCGGTTTCAACCAAGAGGTGTCGTTAGCCAAACCTTCCAAAAAGGGTATGCTATCAAGCAATTTCCCCGCCCCCAATCCAATTGGAACGACGAATATCATGATGGTGATTAACGTCATCAGTGCCGCGGCCAGCTTCCTGCGCTTGCCCAACAATGTCGACAAATAGATATATAGCGGCCAAAGTGACACGCAGATGACAGTGCCGCCAAAAATCGCAGCAATAAAGGGATGGGCTATCTGTAAGCAAGTCCATAGGAGTGCAGCGATGAACACCAGACCCATTGCCTTTTCGATCATGGTGTGTTCTTTGTTTGTCCCATTCACTATTGTTGACCCCGGCTATACAGTTGGTAAAAAAATTGTAAGCATTTTCAGAAAATAGGAGAGCTAGCCGATTTGACTGCATGGTTTTCAGCAATGGTACACTCTAAGACTGAAAATTCAAATCGGGCGTTTTAAGTTGGCTTTAAGTAAACGGTACAATACTACATGGGTCGTAACCGTTTCGTTTAACATTTATCACTTAGGAACTAGACAATGAGCAGACTATTCTACCTAACATTTGCCGCCTTGATCGCCTTCGGTTCGTTTGCCCAAACCGCATCGGCAGCCGAAGACCCCCATGCCGCCCACGCCGCCGCACAAGGCACCCAGCCACAGCAAGGCGGGGGCGGACATGCCGGTGGGATGGGCGACATGATGATGCAACACATGCAAGCCATGCGCGAGCACGGCAGAAAAGAGCAAAAAGGCTACGCCGACATCGTCCTCCAATTTGCCAACGAACTCAAACTGAGCGATGAGCAAATTGGCAAAATCACGCGCATTCATCAAGCAGCCCAAAAAAGCATGGAAGAACTTGGGCCTAAAATGCATGACAGCCTGAAGGCGACACATGAAGTGTTCCTTAACCCCGCTTCCGACGAAGCAGCCATCCGCAAAACAGCCAAAGAACATACGAGCCTATTCAACGAATTGGTGGAAACTGCGCTGAAGTCCCGCAACGAAATCAACGCTGTGCTGACCTCGGACCAGTTGAAGCAATTGCAAACGAAAAAGGTCACGCCTTGATATTACAGAATATGAGTTTTTTGTGGTTTATCTTGGTTGGTTTGTGTGCGGGTTGGCTTGCCGGACGGCTGGTGAAAGGTGCGAGTTTCGGCTTGGTTGGCGATATAGTGGTCGGCGTGATCGGCTCGATGGTCGGCGGTTTTCTGTTTGGCAAACTCGGTATTTCAGCGGGTAGAGGGCTCTCGGGCAGCCTCATCGTTGCCACGGTGGGTGCAGTGGTGTTGATTTACATTTTGCGCCTGATCAAACGAATGTGACTTGTGACACAATCGCATCACCATAAGTTGATTGCCAATTAAGCATTTAGACGGCAAAGTTGATGTTAAGATTGTAGCGATATAAACTTCCGTGACAGACCACTCTGAAAATCAGTGACTGTCATTAACTTTCCAATATCAGCGGAGAAATTATCCATGGCTGAATTAGCCGAATATGTTGATGGTATTCCCAATATCTGCGGACAGGAAGCCGAAATCGAAGCCGTCCTGCAACAGCGGGAACCCATTATCTATGCCCATGAAACACACATTCCCTTTGACCGGATCAACAGCGCTTGTGCAATTGCTTTGCACATGCACCAGCCGCTGATTCCGGCTGGCGGATGGGATCTGCGCACCGCTGAAATCATAAGCAATCTTCAATACATGATGGACAACCAGGGAATTGGTGACAACCACAATGCCGGTGTCTTCCACTGGTGTTATAAACGCATCGGCGAATTTGTGCCACAATTGATCCATGAAGGCAAGCAGCCCCGTGTGATGCTGGAATACTCAGGGACACTTTTCCATGGATTAAGAAAAATGGGCCTGCACGATGTTTTCGACATCCTGAAGAACGTTACCTGCAATCCCCAGTACCGCCATGCCGTGGAGTGGCTAGGCGCACCTTGGGGCCATGCCGTGGCCCCATCCACTCCGTCGCAGGATTTTCGTTTGCACGTCAAGGCATGGCAACACCATTTTGCCGCCATTTTCGGCAAAGAAGCGTTAAGCCGTGTCCGCGGTTTCTCACCCTCTGAAATGGCGCTGCCCAACCATCCCGACGTGGCATTCGATTATATAAAAACCCTGCGTGAATGCGGCTATGTCTGGGTATTGGTGCAGGAGCACAGCGTCGAGCAAGCGGCAAACGGGCACGGGCTAGAGCAAAAACACCTGCCCCACCGCCTAGTTTGCAAAAACTCCGAGGGCGAAAGTGTTGACATCATCGCCATCATCAAAACCCAAGGCAGTGACACCAAATTGGTGGCGCAGATGCAGCCCTATTATGAAGCGAAAAGCCTGTCGCGATGGGAGTTGGGCGGAAAGAGCGTACCGCCTTTGGTGACGCAGATCGCCGACGGCGAAAACGGCGGGGTTATGATGAACGAATTCCCCGGAAAGTTTTTAGACGTGTCCCGCGAGTCCACCGGATCGAACACGCCGATGCTCAATGCCACCGAATACTTGGAATATTTGTTCGGCATGGGTGTCAAGGGCAGCGATTTCCCAGTGATCCAGCCTGTCCACCAAAAAGCCATTTGGGATCGCTTCGAATCTGGCGCTGGGCCTGAAAAATTGGAGGAAACCATTGCGGAACTGCGCAAGGAAGACCATCGTTTCCACATGGAGGGCGGCAGTTGGACCAATGACATTTCTTGGGTGAAAGGCTACGAGAACGTACTCGGGCCGATGGAGGAGGCCAGTTCCCTGTTCCATGAAAAAGTTCTAAAGCCAGGCATTGCCCCAAGCGACCCGCGTTATCGCAGTGCCTTGTTCCATTTGATGACTGCGCAAACCAGTTGCTACCGCTACTGGGGCCAAGGCCAGTGGACGGACTATGGGCGGGAGATTTGCCGCAGGGCGGTGGAAATCCTACGCCACGATTTCTAGCAAGGATTTGCATCAATATATTGACAGAAGCCATGCAGATTGGCGATAATTGCTAGCCTAATGACGTGGCAACGTAGCTCAGTTGGTTAGAGCACCGCATTCATAATGCGGTTGTCGCAGGTTCAAGTCCCGCCGTTGCTACCATTTTCAATCACTTAGGCCGGTAATTTCCGGCCTTTTTGTTTTTTGGGTAAATTGCCGGGTAAATTACCTAGCTGTTCACCGCTTTCAGCATTGTCATTGTCCCTTTTTCGATCTCCGCAATGCGCTCAACAGCTTCGAGAAGTTCTTTGAGTTCTGCGGGGCTGTAATGCAATGTGATATCGCCGTTCGCGTGACCCATCAAGGCTTTCCTAGTCTCCAGATTCACGCCGGCCATTCTTAGTCTTCGCGCAAATGTATGCCGGAGGTTGTGCGGTCCACTTAAAACACTCTCTCCCGTTGGCAATCCAGCCGCTTTCCAAGCAGTGCGCCAGCCGTGATTATTCATGCGTTCAATCCGGCCCCCCTTTTGCGTAAACACCCACTCAGGGTGTATGCCCCGGCATTCTTCAATCACGCTACGGGCAATCCTGTTGATAGGGATAATGGCATCCTGCTTTGACTTGGTGCCTTCCCAGCCAATTTTTTGGTTTGGCCTTCCCGGTACTACAAATATTGAGGTGCCAATTTCTGGCAATGGTGTTTCCCATTCCCATCGTAGCCAGCAAATCACATGTTCGCGCGCACCGGTATTGATGCCAAACAAGGCCATCCTTTGCAGGTGGGCAGGGAGTGCCAAGATTAGTTTGGCCTGGTCTTCTCTGTCGAGCGGGTAGGGCTTCGCGTCATCCTGCCACCGCAGATGCGGGATCAGCGGCGGTGCGGTCGAGAGCCAGGGCAGGTTGTCGGGGGTGCGCCATACCCGGCTTGCCAGCGTAAGAATACGGCGGACGATGGCTAGATCGCGGTCTATCGTTGCGGATTTCCGCCCTTGGGCGCGGCGGTGGTCGATGTAGGGCTGAAGTGTCCCTTGGTGGATTTGGTCTAGGGGCAGGTGCCCAATGAACGGGTCGAGTTGGGCGAGGCTATCGGCATCACGAGCCAACGAGGTCTTATGTTCAGTTGTAAGGTAGTGTGTAGCCGCCGCGCGGAAGCTGGCGGCGGCTAGGCGTTGTGCTGTTGCGGCTAGACTTGCTGTTTGGATGGCTTGGTGGTATTGGGCTTCGGCTTCCGCCCACGAGCTTGCTGCAAAGCGATGTCGAACGCGCCCGATTCCGGGGATACGTTTGTCGATGCTGCCTTGTTGTGTAGTTTTGTCCCAGTACAAGCCTGGGAGTTTGGTTTTGGTTGTTGCCATGCGCTTGGTTCCTCTTGATGATGGCACGGCTTGAGGTTGCGCTGTTTATAATCGTCCAACGCATGATCTAAATCAAGCCTGTCGAAGCCTACAGCCTACGCCCTGCCGTCCAATCGCAATCTCTGGCACGTTCGGGCGGATGTCGCGCTCAAACGTGGTACGGCCCATGCCGCAGTAATAAGCAGCCTCGGCAGGGCGCATGATGCGGGGAAGGAAGTTCACTTCTGGGTGTCGAAGCGCACCGTCTCGACGTGGGCGCATGCCACCGGCGCGAGCCGGGCCAGCCGTGCCGACCAGACGGCGGCGTTATCGACGCGGCTTTTGACGCTGGGGGGCAGCCACTTCCCGCCACAGTTGGCCCTGCGCGAGCGTTTGGCGAAATTCGGACGGGGTTGCCGGTAGCGGGTCTTCCGCCCCCGCCGTCCATGGCGCAACGAGCGGCGGCTGTCCAGGCTGGCGCGGACCGCCGCGCCCCGGTGGGCGATTTCCGCGCCGAACAGCAGCCTCGCCCCGGAGCGGAACAGGCCGACTAGGGCAATCCCGGTGGCCTTGCCGCCGGGGCTGGCCTTGAATTCGATATCCTGAACCTCGCCGTCTTCACGGCCGGACAAAATGATGGTGAACGGTTCCATCCGAAACACGGCGGCCTTGCTTTTCCTCAACAATTCCCGCGCCCTCGCCGGGTGGCAAGGCATCAGCGGCTTTTTCGTGGAACCCAAAACAAAGACTCGGTTCATGGCGTATCCTGTTAAAATTAAGTCCGGTTACCCGGAAGTCTGATTGCTCGTAAAGGTCTCCTCGCCCGGAGCAGAAAGGTCGTTCAGTCGCATGCTTGGGCCTTGTTCCGCAACGGCCTTCATACATTTTGACCAAAGAGCACGGGACTGGAGAAGCATCCCGTGGTTTGTCGGTTTCCCTTCACTTTCTGTCGTCTGCCCTTGGCAGGGCGGGCTGGTTGAATCTCAGGTGGAACGGTCACAAGCTGAACGGATTCAGCGAGTTTGTTGCCACAGGCGGCGACTCAACCC
>QJPH01000521.1 GCA_003242955.1 Candidatus Methylumidiphilus alinenensis | reverse complement strand
TTTTTGCGATGGCGGGAGAGAGTTTGGCGCACAGCACTATCAACGCCAATATTATAATCAGCCTTGGCTCCCAGTTGCGTGGCAAGCCTTGCCGTGTCCTTTCACCCAACATGAAAATCCGCAGTGGCGCAATGGATGACCGCAGCATGAAAGGACTGTTTTCCTATGCCGATGCCAGCGTGGTGTGCGACGAGCCGCGCTTTTACGACAAACAACAAGACGTGCTGCTGAATCCAAAGCTGATTGTCGAAGTGTTGTCGCCGTCCACTGAGGCGTTTGACCGTGGCGATAAATTTTTGCGTTACAGTGCTTATTTGGACAGTTTCACGGATTATGTGTTGGCATCGACTGTTGCACCAAGACTGGAGCATTTTGCCCGCGAAGCGACGAACCGTTGGGTTTACACTTGTGTCGAAGGATTGGACGGTTGCCTGATCCTGCCCAATTTAGGCGTTAGCCTGACATTAACCGAGGTCTTTGCTAGGGTGATTTTTGCAACCTGATGGGTAATATTACCTAAAAATGGCAAGTCATCTTGATATATAATTCAACTATTTATTTAGGCTGGGTACGCCCAGCTTGGATTGCCTCTAAAGAGTTGTTGACAATTTTGACAGGTTGATATTCAAAGCATGAAAGAACTGGCCCAAAAATGGCAGCAATCTCATATGAACGAGCTTGAAAAACCTGCCGAAGACGCTCCGGTAAAAGAAAAACAATTCCGCCTGCATAGCCGCTACCAACCCGCCGGCGACCAGTCACAGGCGATTGCCAAATTGGTGGAAGGGATTAGGGACGGCGAATTGCACCAGACTTTGCTTGGGGTCACAGGTTCTGGCAAGACATTCACCATAGCCAATGTCATCCAGCAAATCCAGCGGCCCACGCTAATCATGGCACACAACAAGACACTAGCCGCCCAGTTGTATGGGGAAATGAAGGATTTCTTCCCCGAAAACGCCGTGGAGTATTTCGTCAGTTATTATGATTATTATCAACCCGAGGCATACGTCCCTTCGTCCGACACTTATATCCAAAAGGACGCTTCCCTCAACGAACATATTGAACAGATGCGGCTTTCGGCCACCAAGGCACTGATCGAACGGCGCGATGTGATCATTGTGGCGACGGTATCCGCCATTTACGGATTAGGCGAACCCGCCTCTTATTTCGAGATGGTGTTACATCTGGTGCGCGGCGATCTGATGGACCAGCGCAAATTGTTACGCCGTCTGGCCGAACTGCAATACACCCGCAATGACATAGAACTGCGCAGGGCCACCTACCGGGTGCGAGGGGAAGTGATTGACATCTTCCCGGCGGAATCAGAGGATGAAGCATTACGGGTGGAGTTGTTCGACGACGAGATCGAGCGGCTATCGCTGTTCGACCCTCTGACTGGCGAAATTTTGGCCCGCATCGCCCGCTACACGGTCTACCCGAAAAGCCATTACGTCACGCCACGGGAAAAAATCCTCGCGGCGGTGGAAGAAATTAAAGTGGAATTGAAGGCAAGGCTGGAGCATCTGCGTAACACCAACAAGCTAGTGGAGGCGCAACGGCTGGAGCAGCGCACACTGTTCGACTTGGAGATCATTCTGGAAGTCGGCTATTGCCCTGGCATCGAAAACTACTCCCGCCATTTGTCCGGGCAACAACCCGGCGAACCGCCACCTACCCTGTTTGACTATTTGCCGCCCGACTCCATGATCGTGATAGACGAGAGCCACCAAACCATTCCGCAAATTGGCGGCATGTACCGAGGCGACCGTTCGCGTAAGGAAACCTTGGTGGAATATGGCTTTCGCCTGCCGTCGGCCTTGGACAACCGCCCCTTGCGCTTTGAGGAATTCGAACAGCGCGCACCCCAGCGCATTTACATTTCAGCCACGCCTGGCCCTTACGAATTGAAACATTCAGGGGCTGTGGTGGAACAGGTGGTGCGTCCTACCGGGCTGATCGACCCTGAGGTGGAAATTCGTCCCGCCGCCACCCAAGTGGACGATCTGCTTTCAGAAATACGCCTACGCACCGAAAAAAAAGAGCGCGTTTTAGTAACGACGCTAACCAAGCGCATGGCAGAAGATTTGACGGAATATTTAATGGACCACGATATTGCTGTGCGCTATCTTCATTCGGATGTCGATACAGTGGAAAGGGTGGAAATCATCCGCGACCTGCGGCTCGGCAAATTCGATGTGCTGGTAGGCATCAACTTATTGCGCGAGGGACTTGACATACCCGAGGTTTCACTGGTGGCCATCCTGGATGCGGACAAGGAAGGCTTCCTGAGGTCAGTCGTATCGCTGATTCAAACCATAGGCCGCGCTGCCCGCAACGTTAACGGCAAGGCAATTTTGTACGCTGATAAAATCACCAAATCCATCGAACAAGCCATGCTAGAAACCGACCGCCGCCGCGCTAAACAAACAGCCTATAACGAAAAAATGGGCATCATCCCGGTAAGCGCCACCCGCAACGTAACCGACATTCTGGAAGCCCCAATTCCTGGTGGCGGCAATTTTTCGTACAAGCCAAAACATAAGGCTGCGGAGAAAAAGGCCGATTATCATGCGCTGAAACCGGCAGAGGCGACCAAGCTTATCAAGCAATTGGAAGAAAAAATGTACGCATTGGCCCGTCAACTGGAGTTTGAGGAAGCTGCAAAAATCAGGGATGAGATAAAGAACATTCAAGCTAGGGTGTTTGTGGATTAAAATAGATGCAAGGCCCATTACGTGGCCATTATTAGGAAATAAGATGTTGCCAGACAAACCGAGAATTATTGACTATGTGGAAAAGGTCAGACTGCGAGCTTGCGATCTGAGACCGGGCATGTTTGTTTGCGAATTGGACCGCCCTTGGCTGGATACCCCTTTCTTGCTCCAAGGTTTCGAGGTGGAAAATGACACCGATATCGAAGCGGTCATGCAATATTGCGAATATGTCTATATCGACCTGATGCGCACCAAAGTAGTCAGAGTGACCATAGACGAACTGCCAGGTTCATTCACCAATGAAAGGAAAAGGACTTTTAACGAGAAAGACATGGAGGCCGCAAAATCAACTCGCAAGCATACATCCAAATTAATCAAGAGCTTCATCGAGGAAATTCGCTTCGGTCAAAGTTTGGATATCCAATTGGCCAAAAGTGCGGTTTCGGATTGCGTGGTCAATCTGATCAAAAACCCAGAGGCCATGATGTTTGTGACTCGCATGCGAAACAAGGACGAAAACCTCAACCAACACGCCTTCAATGTTTGCGTTTATTCCATTGTCCTAGGGCGTTTGCTGAATTACGACAGCACCCAATTGGAGCATATTGGCATTTGCGGCCTGTTGCACGACATGGGGAAGGTAAACATCCCTGATAGGATTCTCAACAAGCCCGGCCCCCTCACCGATGAAGAAACTGCCATTATCCAAACCCATGCCAAGGAAGGCCGGGATATTTTAATGTCCGGGCGCGATATTTTCAGCGGAACCGTGGATGTCGCTTACGGTCACCATGAAAATCTCGACGGCACGGGCTATCCTAGAGGGTTGCTAGGGCATCAAATGAACCTCAACTGTAAGATCGTTACGATTGTCGATAAATATGAAGCCATCGTCAGCCCAAAGCCTTACCGTCCAGCCGGAGACCACCTGAGCGCGGTGGCCATCCTGAATCAATTGGCGAGAGACAATAAAATCGACAAAAGCCTAACTGCGGCTTTTGTTTCTTATTTGGGGATTTATCCTCCAGGGAGCATAGTCGAATTAAGTTCGGGGGAAGTGGGAATCGTGCTTGAATCCAATTCCAACCAACGACTGCGACCACAAATCCTAGTGGTGCGTGATGCCAACAAAGCACCGACACAGCTATTTGTCGATATGAGCGAGAAGACTGTCGATGAGAAGGGACGCCCTTACCGAATCGTGACCGTGCGCCGACCCGGTGACTTTGGCATTGACTTGAATCAGTACTATGACGTAATCCTGCAAGTTTTCAATAGTTAAAATCCAGCCATGACCAATCCTCTGTTAGAAACCTACGATCTGCCGCCATTTTCGCAAATCAAACCCGAACATGCCGTTCCAGCGATTACTGAAATATTGACCGGCAACAGGCAAACCATCGCCAACCTGTTGCAACCCGGCAAAACTTACACTTGGGCCAATCTGGCGGAACCGTTGGAAAACCTAGAGGACCGGCTCAACAAAGCCTTCGCCCCAGTTGGTCATCTCAACTCCGTAGTCAATTGCGATGAATTGCGCGAAGCGTACAACGCCTGCTTGCCCTTGCTGACCGATTACGCCACCGAATTCGGCCATAACGAAGAACTTTACCGAGCTTTCCAAGCACTGGCAGACGGGCCTGAATACCCGACACTATCCGAAGTACAGCGCAAAATCATTGACAACGCCTTACGCGACTTCCGCCTGTCCGGCGTAGCCCTGCCGCCTGAACAAAAGGAACGCTTCAAAGCCGTTGCCTTGGAACTCTCGCGCCTAAGCAGCCAATTTCAGGATAACTTGTTGGATGCCACCAATGGTTGGAGCAGGCACATTGAAGACGAAGCGCAGCTTTCGGGCATACCCGATGCCGCCCGTGTCGCAGCCCACGAACGCGCAGAGCGGGACGGCAAGGCCGGTTGGGTGTTCAATTTGGAATTCCCTTCTTATTACGCCGTCATCACCTTCGCGGATAACCGTGAACTACGCCAGGAATTCTACACCGCCTACGCGACCCGTGCATCCGAACTTGGGCCGAATGCCGGAAAATGGGACAACACCGAGCTGATGGAGAAAATCCTCGCGCTTCGGCACGAGGAGGCCCAATTGTTGGGTTTCGCCAATTTTGCCGAACTGTCCCTTGCAACCAAAATGGCCCGGTCCACCGATGAAGTCATCCACTTCCTTGAAGACCTGTCGCGCCGTTCCCTACCCGTCGCCCACAAGGACTTGGACGATTTACGCTATTACGCCGCTGCCTGTAACGGCGGGGAAAATCTTGAATCATGGGATTTGGGTTACTATTCGGAAAAGCTGCGCCAACAGGCTTATTCCCTATCGGAAGAGGAAATCAAACCCTATTTTCCTGCGACCAAAGCTGTCCCCGGCATGTTTGAAGTCGTGGAGCGGCTTTATGGCCTGTGCATCCGCGAAGTCGAGGGCGTGGATGTGTGGCACCCGGATGTAAAGTTTTACGAAATCAGCGACAAGGCTAATGAGATACGCGGCTATTTCTATCTCGACCTCTATGCCCGCCCCAAAAAGCGCGGCGGTGCCTGGATGGACGAATGTGCCACCCGTCGCAGGACAACCAGTGGCGTTCAGTTGCCGGTAGCCTTCTTGATCTGCAACTTTACACCGCCCACAGGCAACGACCCGGCCTTGCTGCGCCATGAAGAAGTGCTAACCCTGTTCCATGAGTTCGGACACGGACTGCACCACATGCTGACCCGCGTGGACCACCTAGGCGTCTCCGGCATCCATGGTGTTCAATGGGACGCTGTGGAGTTGCCCAGCCAATTTATGGAGAACTTCTGCTGGGACCAAGAAGCACTCGGCCTGATTTCAGGGCATTATCAAACCGGCGAGCCGCTACCGGACACACTGTACAAAAAAATGCTTGCCGCACGCAATTTCCAGTCGGGGATGCAAATGGTAAGGCAGTTGGAATTAAGCCTGTTCGATTTTCACATCCATCGCGATTATGACCCAGCGCTTGGAGGCCGTGTATACCCTATACTCGACGCAATCCGCAAACAAACCGCTGTCTTCATTCCCCCGGCTTTCAACCGTTTCGCCCATAGTTTCTCGCATATTTTCGCCGGCGGTTATGGGGCGGGTTATTACAGCTACAAGTGGGCGGAAGTGTTATCCAGCGATGCCTATTCTTTGTTTGAAGAAAATGGCGTATTCGATGCGCGTACCGGTCAGGCGTTTTTGGAAAAAATCCTCGAACGTGGCGGAAGCCGGGATGCGATGGAATTGTTTATCGACTTTCGCGGCCGGGAGCCTAAGATTGACGCACTGCTTAGGCATAGTGGGATAGTGTAGGGCGGATACAGGGATGTGATCCGCCGAATTAGAACACACCGCCAACATTCGGCGGAACCCAGCCTTAGGTTCCGCCCTACGAAGGCCGCGCTCGCATCGCCCCTTGCTTAAAATTAATGTGGTCCCGAAAATGAGATAATTGCAGCCCCGGCCAGTTTTGATTACATGCAGCCACATCTCCCATACATGGCAGATGGGCGGGGGTACGTGAAGTGAATCGCTTTACCAATAGGCCCTGGCTCCAAAATTGAAACCCCACGGATGGGCGCCAGAGTATGGACCCTCGTTGACTTCAAGCACGTTCACATAGTTGGCCATGAATTTAAAATTGGGGGTGGCATACCAGTTGAGACCTGCCGTAAAGTTCTTTTCATTGCCTCCCCTGAACTCATTGCTATTCAGATTCAATTGGCTATAACGAAGAGCAAGCTCCCATGCCCCAATTCCACCCTTGCCCACTATGCCATCGGGCTTAGGATTTTTAAACGAACCACCGCTAAATCCATCAAATTCATAACCACGCGACTCGCCTGTGATTGTCCACGCTCCTTGCACATACCATCCGTAAAAGCTGGGGTTTGACAAACTATTCAAGGTGTTAGTGTAAAGTCCAGATCGGTTGACCATGGCAAGTTTGTATTCGGCCTGTAGTGAGAGGGGGCCAATTATGCCCAGCCCTTCCGCACCAAAACGGTTCAGGCTGGTGACATTTTGAATTAAACCGGTATTGACCAAACGATTGGTTCCTGGTGTCATTTCTGGCCTTTCCTGGAATTGCGTCTGATTTCCTGATGGCGACATCCAAGATCCGGCAACGCCTAAATGAAGGGTTCTATTATTGTCATGAAACGGCGATACGAAGAGGCGTCCTAACCAAACCGCAGGAGCATTACCTGAGTTCGCAACACCACCAATATCAGTGCCGGAGGCGTTAGGTCCATCGAAGCTTGTTTGAAACCCAACCACGTCATACAAGTTGGTTACCAAGCCAACACCGAGTCGGCGCGCGTCAGGCGCACTAAACGCTCCGCTAGGCAACGCCCGTTCAATCAAGGTGATATCGTTTGAACTCGAGAAAGCTTCAAGTGAATAATACTCCTTAAATTGGCCCGCGATGATTCCGACCGGAAGAAAATCATCTTTCTTAAAAGAAATGAATGCATCTCGAATACCTGCTGCACCACTGCCACCGACGAAATCGTATTGAAATTTAAGCCCCCAGTATTTCCAGAGTGTTGCCGCCGTTTCAAGACGGGCCCGTCGAACAGACGCATCATCACTGAAATTAGTCGATTTACCTTTGTCCGAATCCGCATTTTCGTAAACACCGCCTTGCAAATGCAGTCGTCCGCCAATTCTCCATTTGAAATCACCGTCTTTAGACGCGAATTCTAGTTTGCCCTTGGTGTCAATCTTCGGCAAATCCTTGGTAGCCACTTCGACCTGCTTTTTCACTTCCTTTTGTATTTGTTCTTGAGCCGCGGGCGTCTTTAGTATGGCCTGAGCTTCAGTTTCAGCAGGGGAATTTGCGACGGAAGGCCCATTTGCATTCGGTGATGTGGCGATAGGAGACTCGTCCACACGCTGAAAGGTTCCCAGCTTAACTCGACCATGACCTGGCTTCGCAAAAATCTGCTCGGTCTTAGTATCCACGTATAGGTCAATCGCGCATGAAGGATGAGAGGTTATGCTCATAAGAACTAAGGTTACTGCTCTTGCTAAATGATTCGATTTCATGAATATCTCCAAGTAAGTAAGGGTAAACCGCGATTTTTGCTTGGTCAGCGTAAAATCAGACAACGGATTGTTTACTAAAGAAATACAAATAGCGATTTGTCTTCAAAGTAAAACGTTACTTGGCATCTATTACATTTAGAGTTCAATATTATGAAGTTTTGATTAAACCTACTCCCGTTTTATTCTAAAATTGGCAATTCGCAGGACAATAATATCATTCAATATCAATTAGATGAGTCTATTCTATGCAAATCCCTCATTGGAGTGAAAAACGAGTAAGTACTGGTTGCTTGAATTTTATTAGGGTATTCGCACAAATTGGCAATGACACAACTGACTCATCTCGGCTTCCGGGGGTATACACAACAAAGACACTTTGGCGAATTCATTACGGGTGTAACCCGTCTCCCGCACCAAAGGCTCAAGCGGCTAGAGGTACAGGCCAATCTTCGACCCCATGCAGACCACCGTCCAAAACTTGTAGAGCGGATACGGGGATGTGATCCGCCAAACGCGAACACACCGCCAACATTCGGCGGAACCCTGCCTTAGGTTCCGCCTACGCGGGCTGATGTTATCTGACTATCCCCTCCCCCCTGGCCAATTTCGGCAATTGCCCCCCCAAGCCCATGGCGTATTTCATTGCTAATTTCTTTGCCGGGGCAATCCGCTCGGCCAGCCCCAGGCCAATATTGCGAAGCAACTTCAGCGGCAGTTGGGAATTGCCGAAGACGCGGTAGAACATATCCATGGTTGTCATCATCAGCAAGTTATTCTGACGGCGCATTTTCTCGTATTCCTGCAACACCGAAGCTGCACCGATATCCTTGGAGTCTTGTTTAGCGGCGACCAGCACTTGGGCCAGTGCGGCGGCATCCAACAGGCCAATGTTGACACCCTGCCCCGCTAACGGGTGAATCATATGGGCTGCATCGCCAATCAGGGCAACGCCCTCTTTGACATAGTTTTGGGCATGTTGGCGGCGGAGCGGAAAACTTCCGCGCGAAACGATACTCGTGATATCGCCGAGAACCGGGGGGAAAGTCGCCAGCAATTCCTTAAGCAATGCCTCATCCGGCAAGGCTTTCAAGCGCTTAACTTCCTCCGGCTTGTTGTACCAAACCAAAGAAGCATTAGGCCCGTCCAACGGCAAGAAAGCCAACGGCCCGGTAGGGGTGAACTTCTGCCAAGTGATGTCCTGCTGACCATAACCGGTTGCAACCGTCAACACCAAGGCATGTTGCTCGTAATCCCAAGTATGGACGCCCATTCCGGCTGCCTGACGCACACGGGAAAAACCGCCGTCGGCTGCCACCAGCAAACGGGCGGTGATGGTGCGGCCATCTTCGAGAGTCAAACTGGACTGCCCCGCCGTGTAATCAATGGACTGTGTCTTCACGGGGCAGAGGAAATCGACATTGTCGAACGTCTGCAAGCGGTCTAGCAAAGCCAACTGGATAATGCGGTTTTCAACAATATAGCCCAGCACGGACTCGTTGATGTCTTCGCTACGAAACTCGACATCACCCTTGTCCTCCCAAACTCTCATGCGACGAAACGGGCAGAAACGCCGGGAGGCAATGCCTTGCCATGCGCCGATGGTCTTGAGGATGCTGGCAGAAGCGATACTGACCGCAGAGACGCGCAGGTCGTGTGGCTGCTCCGCATCAAAGGCTGGTGGCGGCGCATCTTCCAACACGGCCACCCGCAACCGGCTAGCCCCCAAACCACACCCCAGCGTCGCCCCGACCATGCCGCCACCAACGATGACCACATCATAATGTTCGTTCATACCTTCAATGCTCCTGCTCAATCTTAGGAAATTTCAGTGACCATGATAATGCAAAGGTGAGTTTGAACCTATGCCAAGAATCATGGAAAACTGATTTTTTATTCGTCCACCGTTTCAGGTAAGCCCTAAATAGTGAATAAACAATTACAGGGAATGAACACCCCGACACGCTGAAAAGAGTCGCATTGTCGTTTAAGTCGGTTTATTCTTAGCATAGATTGGGAAATTTGCCCATAACTTTCATAAATGCTTGAAAAAAGCAGTCAAATTGCCTATATTGACTGGCTTTTGTATTTTGTTTGGCTTTGATGCCATTCAAATAACCATTTATATTTAAATACTTAGGATTCCAATAGACACTTTGATCGCCAACCACTCGGCTTGCAAACCGGTTTTGCCTGTCCGAATGGCATGCGAAACGGTGAAATTTTTTCAGTGCTTCACACGTCGAATGAGGTAAAAAATGAGTTTCAGCACTTTACCCGCCAAACAGGGTCTGTACGACCCGAGCAACGAACACGATGCCTGCGGCGTGGGGTTCATTGCCCATATTAAAGGCAACAAAAGTAATCATATAATCCTGCAAGGTTTGGACCTACTTAGAAACCTTACCCATCGTGGTGCTGTGGGCGCTGACCCTTTGGCAGGTGACGGTGCGGGCATACTCATTCAAACCCCGGATGCCTTTCTCCGTGCCGAAGCGGCCAAGCTGGGCGTGGCGCTGCCCCCAGCGGGCGAATATGGCGTGGGCATGGTGTTCTTACCGCAAATTGCCGAAGAACGGGCGAAGTGCGAAAAAATCCTCACCGATTTTATCTTAGGCGAAGGACAGACAGTTCTTGGATGGCGCGACGTACCGGTAAACAATAGTGGATTGAGCGAATCCGTCAAAGCGGTGGAGCCCGTCGTCCGGCAGGTTTTCATCGGTCGCGACGCTAAAATCCATGACCAAGACACCTTCGAACGTAAACTGTTTGTGATCCGCAAGCAAGCCGAAAACGCAGTGCGCGAACTTTGCCTGTCCTGTGGCAAAGCTTTTTATCTGCCCTCATTATCTTCGCGCACCCTAGTTTACAAGGGTATGTTGCTGGCCGATCAAGTGGGGGAGTATTACCTCGACCTGCACAATGACACCTTAGTGTCCGCGTTGGCCTTGGTGCATCAGCGGTTCTCGACCAACACTTTCCCCACTTGGGATTTGGCTCACCCTTTCCGCATGATCGCCCACAACGGCGAAATCAATACGGTTCGTGGCAATGTCAATTGGATGGCGGCCCGGCGATATTCAATGTCGTCGGAGTTGCTGGGCGAGGACTTGGACAAGCTTTGGCCGCTCATCGCCGAAGGCCAGTCAGACTCGGCTTGTTTCGACAATGCGCTGGAACTGCTGGTTGCGGGCGGATATTCATTGGTCCACGCGATGATGCTGTTGATTCCCGAAGCATGGGCTGGCAATCCGCTAATGGACGAAAAGCGCCGTGCCTTTTATGAATACCATTCCGCGTTGATGGAACCTTGGGATGGCCCTGCTGCTGTGGCCTTCACCGATGGCCGCCAGATTGGCGCAACGTTGGACCGCAACGGCTTGAGACCTGCTCGCTATTTAATCACCGATGACGATTATGTGATGATGGCATCGGAAATGGGGGTGTTGGACATTCCGCAGCACAAGATTGTCAAAAAATGGCGTTTGCAACCGGGCAAGATGTTCCTAATCGACTTGGAACATGGACGCATCATTGACGATGCTGAAATCAAAGCGGAACTTACCGAACGCGCACCTTACAAGGAATGGGTGGATGCAACCCAAATCCATCTGGAAAGCCTGCCATCCGAAGTAGCTGCCATGGCCCCCGACGAAAAGACGCTGCTTGATGCGCAACAAGCATTCGGCTACACCCAAGAAGACATCAAATTCTTCCTCCAGCCCATGGCGCTCACCGGCCAAGAACCAGTCGGCTCTATGGGGGTCGATGCCGCGCTGGCCGTGCTCTCCAACCGTCCACGAGTGCTTTTTGACTATTTCAAGCAAGGTTTCGCCCAAGTTACCAACCCGGCTATTGACCCGATCCGCGAAGAATTAGTGATGTCGTTGGTTTCCCATATCGGTCCGCGCCCCAACCTGCTTGGCCTTGACGAGGGTGGAATACATAAGCGCCTGGAAGTCCATCAACCGATTCTCAGTAACAGGGATTTGGAGAAAATCCGCCGCATCGAAGCGCGTACCGCAGGTGCATTCAAAACCAAAACGCTGAGCATTTGTTTCCCGGCTGAAACCGGGGCATCGGGCATGGAACCGGCGCTTGAAGCCCTGTGTACACAAGCGGAACAAGCGGTCCACGATGGTAATAACATTCTGGTGCTTTCCGACCGCCGCATGGATTCTGAATACGTCGCCATTCCGGGGCTCTTAGCCACTTCTGCGGTTCACTTTCACCTGACCCGCACGGGATTGCGCACCAAAGTAGGACTGGTGGTCGAATGTGGCGAGGCCCGCGAAGTTCACCACTTTGCGGTGTTGGCAGGCTATGGCGCGGAGGCGATCAATCCCTACCTTGCCTTCGACACGCTTTCGCACATGCGGGAAACGCTGCCAGAGAAGTTATCGGAAGACGAAATCCACAAACGCTACATAAAAGCGGTGAGCAAGGGTTTGCTGAAAATCATGTCCAAAATGGGCATATCCACCTACCAGTCTTATTGTGGCGCACAAATCTTCAATGCCATCGGCTTGTCACAGGATTTCCTCGACCACTACTTTACCGGTGCCAGCAGCACTACCGGCGGGGCGGGGCTTGCCGAAATCGCCGAGGAGACGGTTCGCAGACACCGCATTGCATTCAGTGATGCGCCGATCTACAGAAATGCACTGGACGTTGGCGGCGAATATGCTTACCGAGTGCGTGGCGAAAACCACATGTGGACGCCAGAAACCATTTCCAAGCTACAACATGCCACCCGCTCGAACGACCCTAAAACCTATGCGGAGTATGCCCGCCTAGTCAATGAGCAGAACGAACGCCTGCTGACCTTGCGTGGCTTGATGGCATTCCAATTTACCGCCGAGCCGATTCCGCTGGACGAAGTCGAACCGGCCAAAAATATTGTCAAGCGTTTTGCCACGGGTGCCATGTCCTTTGGCTCCATTTCCTATGAAGCGCACACCACGATGGCGATTGCCATGAACCGCATCGGCGGCAAGTCCAATACGGGCGAGGGCGGTGAATTGTCGGAACGTTTCAAACCCTTGCCCAATGGCGATTCCATGCGCTCAGCCATCAAGCAGGTGGCTTCCGGGCGTTTCGGTGTCACCGCTGAATATCTTGTCAACGCGGATGATATCCAGATTAAAATTTCGCAAGGGGCCAAGCCGGGCGAGGGGGGGCAGTTGCCAGGCCACAAGGTCGATGAAATCATCGCCAAGGTGCGCCATTCCACGCCGGGTGTAGGTCTGATTTCCCCGCCCCCACACCATGATATTTACTCCATTGAGGATTTGGCCCAGCTTATTCATGACTTGAAAAACGTCAACCCCAATGCCCGAATTAGCGTCAAGTTGGTGTCGGAGATTGGCGTTGGCACAGTCGCCGCAGGCGTGGCCAAGGCCCATGCGGACCATGTGACCATCGCCGGTTATGATGGCGGCACTGGGGCTAGTCCGATCACGTCGATCAAACACGCCGGCTTGCCTTGGGAAATCGGTTTGGCCGAAACCCATCAGACCCTTGTGTTGAACAAATTAAGGGGGCGTATCGCCGTGCAGGCGGACGGCGGGGTAAGAAGTGGGCGTGACGTGGCTATCGCCTTCTTGCTGGGGGCTGACGAAGTGGGCTTCGCCACTGCCCCCTTGATCGTCGAGGGTTGCATTATGATGCGCAAATGCCATTTGAACACTTGTCCTGTCGGTGTCGCCACCCAAGACCCGGAATTGCGCAAACGTTTTACCGGCCAACCTGAACATGTGGTGAATTTCTTCTTCTTTGTCGCCGAGGAACTGCGTGGGATCATGGCAAGCTTGGGTTTCCGCACCGTTGATGAAATGATCGGCCATTCCGAAAAGCTGGACATGAACCGTGCGATTAACCATTGGAAAGCATCAAAGATCGACTTCAGCAAAATTCTGCACAAGCCGGATGTAGGCCCAGGAGTGGCACAATACAATTGCGAATTCCAAGACCATGGCTTGGACCGTGCGTTGGACCACGTTTTGATCGAACAGGCCAAGCCGGCTTTGGAAGAGCGCAAACCCGTTCGCATCGAAACCCTAGTGCGTAACACCAACCGCACGGTGGGCGCGATGCTATCCGGCGAGGTGGCAAGGCGTTACGGCCATTCGGGTTTGCCTGAAGATACTATTTCAATCTTCGCGAAGGGTACGGCAGGCCAAAGTTTCGGCGCTTTCCTCGCGAAAGGCGTGAGCATCGAACTGCAAGGCGAAGGCAACGACTATGTCGGAAAAGGCTTGTCGGGGGGACGCATCGTCATCTACCCGCCGAAGGATTGCCCGTTCAAGGCCGAGGAAAACATCATTGTTGGTAACACCGTGCTATACGGTGCCATCAGTGGTGAATGTTATTTCCGTGGCGTGGCGGGCGAGCGTTTCGCCGTGCGCAACTCCGGTGCAATTGCTGTCGTGGAAGGCGTCGGCGACCATGGCTGCGAATACATGACCGGCGGTGTGGTGGTTGTGCTGGGTTCCACCGGACGCAATTTCGCCGCCGGCATGTCGGGCGGTGTAGCCTATGTACTGGATGCAACCGGTAATTTCGAGAAGCGCTGCAACCTGTCCATGGTGGAACTTGAACCTATCCCTGAGGAAAACCATGTTTCTTTAGGCTTGGACCAGAATGGTGATGATTTAGAAAGCCATGGCTTAGTCGATATCATGCATGACATGACCAACGGAGATGCCAAACGGCTGCGCCATTTGATCGAACGCCATGCGCGTTACACAGGAAGTACCTACGCCCGCCACATATTGGACGAATGGGCAAACTATTTGCCGCTTTTCGTCAAGGTCATGCCGGTCGATTACAAGAAGGCGTTGGAGAAAATCCAAGCCACCCGGAAACACGCAGTGGTTCAACACTGATGAATGTGGATTGCAAGGGGGTGGCGAAATAATTGAATGCTTATCCCTTTGTGATTAACTTAAAACTTCTAACAAGCAAAAGCGATAAATATAACCCCGTCATTTTGGCATGGATGCCGAAATCCAGCGACCATGGAAGGCAACACGTTGATTATGATTGGCTTAAATCCGTTGACTTGTTACCGTCCTTGGCCTAGATTTCGGCATCCATGCCGAAATGACGGGGCTTTGAGTCAAACTGAGAATTGCAGACTAACAAAGGATTTTAACAACTTGAATGATTTTGAATTTCTATGTTAGAACGACTTTATGTCAATAATTTTCGCTGTCTTGTCAATTTTGAATTGAAATTAGACAGGATTAATTTGTTGCTGGGTATCAATGGCAGCGGTAAAAGCTGTGTGTTCGACGTGTTACGAAAAATACAGAGTTTTATAATTAATGAAGAAAAAGTTTCTGATATTTTTCCATCTAATGATAAAACAAATTGGTTAGGACACGATATACAGCGGTTTGAGTTGGATATTTCTACAGGAGAACATAGTAAGTACAGTTACAAGCTGGATATTCGGCATGACGACCTACACAAGAAAGTAAAAGTAACTAAAGAAGAATTGAGAGTCGATGAAAAGCCTTTATTTGTCTTTTGTGATGATAAGGCTACTCTATACCGTGATGACCATACAGTGCTTCAAGAATATCCATTTAATCTGTGGCGTTCTGGTGTAGGATATATTAGTGAACGCAAAGATTGTACTAAGCTTACTCATTTCACGCGCGAACTTGAAAGATTAATCGTGGTAAGACCCATACCTGCGCTATTTGAAAAGGTTAGCCCTAATGAGGACAGCCTACTTACTGAAATGATGGAGAACTTCCCTTCTTGGTATCGTCATGTTTCCTTGGATAGCGAATTTGGGACAAAACTTACTACAGAGTTGGCTAATGTACTGCTTGGATTTAGGTCTTTAAACCTTATCCCTTTAGGAGAAAATGCCAAACTGCTTAAGGCCAGTTTTGACTCTCCTAGTGGCATTAAATTTAGCTTAAACTTTAGTAGTTTATCAGATGGCCAGAAAATGCTGATTGCCTTATATGCCTTGTTTGTTTTCAGTAGCTTGCAAAATCAGGGTGTTTCTTTATTTATTGACGAACCAGATAATTTTCTGGCATTGCCTGAAATTCAACCATGGTTATCAACTTTGTTTGATGCTTGCGGCGAATCGGTGGAACAGACGGTGCTGATATCTCATCACCCAGAAATTATCGACTATCTGGGTAACGCTCACGGACGTTGGTTTGAACGCGAAGGAAATGAACCTGTACGTGTTAGAGATAAGCCAAAACAAGCGGTAGATGGCTTGAGCTTGTCGGAGACTGTAGCGCGTGGCTGGGAACAATGACAATCTCGGTCGATGTGGTGGTTTTGTGCGAAGATTTGCAAATGTTTTATTTTATAAAACACTTTCTAAAAAGTAACGGATGGGATAAAAAAGGATTAAAAACAAACTTCAGGCCGAAGTTCACTGGTGAGGGGTCGGGAGAGGAATATGTTCGAGAACGATACCCGAATGAGTTAAAAGCATTACGATCAATACGCCAACTAAAAAAGGTCGCATTAATTGTATGCACCGATGCTGACAAGCAAACCGTAGAGCAACGGAAAAAATCGCTGGATAAAGAGTGTGAAAAGAAAGGAATACCAAAGCGCCAAGAGGAGGAAGATGTCCTAGTTTTAGTGCCTAAAAGAAATATCGAAACTTGGTTTACGTATCTGCGAGGGGAAAACATTGACGAAGAAAATGATAAGAAAACATATAATAAATACGAATGTGAAAGCGAATGTATCCCCGACATTTTAGAACTAACAAAAATGTGTAATAAAAAATCGTTGCGCCTACCTGCTCCGCCTTCTCTTGAAGTTGCCTGCACCGAGTATGAAAAGCTAAACAGATTTAAACAAGGGCTGAATTGATTGCCAAACATTCACCGCGAGACTGTACACAATACATCTCGGCGCAGTCATTAAAAACATGAGAATACGAGGGTAACAATAAATGGGCAAACCAACTGGTTTCATGGAAATCTCCCGCAAGGACAGGGCTTATCAGCCCGTCGGAGAACGCATACACAATTTCAAGGAATTTGTCATTTCCCTGACCGACGACGAGGCGGGCAAACAGGGTGCGCGATGTATGGATTGCGGCATACCCTACTGCCACAATGGCTGCCCGATCAATAACATCATTCCCGACTTTAACGATTTGGTCTACCAGAACCAATGGCGGGAGGCACTGGATGTCTTACATAGCACCAACAATTTCCCGGAGTTCACCGGGCGCATTTGTCCGGCCCCTTGCGAGGCGGCATGTACATTGAACCTGACCGACCAACCGGTCACCATCAAGTCCATTGAATGTGCCATCATTGACAAAGGCTGGGAAAACGGCTGGATCAAGCCACAAACGCCTCATCGTCGAACTGGCAAGAAGGTGGCGGTAGTCGGTTCCGGGCCTGCGGGCTTGGCCTGTGCGCAACAACTGGCAAGGGCAGGCCATGCCGTGGTAGTGTTCGAAAAGAATGACCGGATTGGCGGTTTGCTGCGTTATGGCATTCCCGACTTCAAGATGGAAAAGCACGTCATAGACCGGCGGATCGCCCAAATGCAAGCCGAAGGGGTGGCTTTCCGGCCGAACAGCCATATAGGCCGAGACATTCCAGTCCAGACCTTGATTGATGAGTACGATGCCTTGGTACTTGCCGGAGGTGCGGAGCAACCACGGAATCTGCCTATACCAGGGCGTGAACTCAAAGGTGTGCATTTCGCCATGGAATTTCTGCCCCAACAAAACAAGCGCAATGCAGGCGACTTGCTCTCTGAAATAAACGCCATCAATGCCGAAGGCAGGCATGTCCTCGTCATCGGTGGCGGAGATACCGGCTCGGATTGCATCGGCACTTCAATTCGGCAAGGTGCAGTTCAAGTCACTCAAATCGAAATTCTTCCCCAACCACCGGAAAAGGAAAATAAGGGACTGACTTGGCCCTTGTGGCCTAACAAGTTCAGGACTTCGTCTTCACAAGAAGAAGGCTGCGGACGTGAATTTTCAGTCACCACTAAAGCATTTGAAGGAGAAGGAGGACAGCTCCAGCAGGTGCGCTGCGCCCGCGTGGAATGGAAAAATCAAGATGGACGCTGGGTAATGAATGAAATCGAAGGCAGCGAATTCATCATCAAGGCTGATTTGGCTTTTTTGGCCATGGGTTTCCTGCATCCGGCGCAAGAAGGCATGTTAAAGGAAATCGGCGTTGAACTCGATGAACGCGGCAACGTCAAAGCCGATACTCAAAATTACCAAACATCCCTTGGCAAGGTATTCAGTGCTGGCGACATGCGCCGTGGGCAATCCCTGGTGGTTTGGGCCATCCGGGAAGGGCGACAGGCCGCCCGCGCAGTGGACGAATACTTGATGACATCTTCCGAACTGCCTCGCTAATCCATATTGAACACCTTTGATCGCCGGTTCGACTAGCAACCGGCGATTTAAGAATTCAAACTATCGCAAACATCCCTCCAAGTTTCCGTTTCCCCAGCGCCAATGGATAAACATGATTAGATTGTTTTCTCTTACCCGGGTATTCGGCCTCATGCTGATGATTTTCAGCACGACCTATACATTGCCCATACTAACGGCTTGGATAGCAAACGACGGCACCATGCCACTGTTCATTAGGGATTTGTTGTCAACCTTCTTTGGTGGTGGCGTGTTGTGGCTACTAACCAAGGATTCCGCCCGTGAACTAAAGGCAAAAGATGGCTTTATCCTAGTGCTTTTGGCATGGAGCGGAATGGCCGCAATTTCCGCATTGCCATTGATGTCCTACCTTCCTGCCTTGTCTTTTACCGATGCATATTTCGAAGCCATGTCCGGGCTTACCACCACAGGGGCGACCGTGCTTGATGGTTTGGACAATCTGCCCCCTGCCATTAACCTTTGGCGTCACGAATTGCATTGGGTAGGCGGCATGGGCATCATCTTGTTAGCGGTGGCTATTCTGCCCATTCTCGGGGTTGGGGGAAGGCAGGTTTTCATGTCGGAGACACCTGGGCCTATGAAGGACAGCAAACTGACCCCCCGAATCACCGAAACGGCAAGTAACCTTTGGTCTATTTATGCGGGGATCACTCTCGCCTGTATATTGGCGTTGAAACTGGCCGGCATGAATTGGCTGGATGCCATTTGCCATGCATTTTCCACCTTGGGTCTAGGCGGTTTCTCCACTCATGACGCCAATATAGCTTTCTTTGACTCACCAGCCATTGAGGGCGTGTTGATGATCTTCATGTTGCTTTCCGGCATGAATTTCGCCACTCATTTCCTCGCCGTGCGCAACATCAGCATCAACCCCTACAAATATGATGTCGAAGCCAAGCCCTATCTAGCCTTAATCTTAGGAAGTTGCCTAGCAATAGCCGCTTTTCTTTTCCATAAAGGGGTATACCCCGACTTTTTGACGGCCCTTCGGATTGCTGCGTTCAACGTGATTTCCATAGCCACCGATTGTGGTTTTTCCAGTGTTGATTTTGGAAGCTGGCCGATTTTTGCCCCGCTGTGGATGTTCTTTCTCGCTTGTATCACCGTGAATACCGGTTCCACCGGCGGTGGCATCAAGATGATGCGCACCCTGATTCTAGCAAAACAAAGCGAAGTGCAGATGTTTCTGCTCACCCACCCCACAGCAATCCATCCCCTCAAGCTCGGTAAGATGATTGTCCACTCCAACATTCAACTCTCGGTGCTGGGGTTTATTTTCGTCTATTTTATGAGTATTGTGTTGTTGACTTTTGTTCTTATCATCACGGGAATGGATTTTGTCTCTGCGCTTATCGCCATTGTCGCATGCCTCAACAACACTGGACCCGGTCTCGGCCAAGTCGGTCCTGCAAGCAATTACGCCTCGCTTAGTGACTTTCAGACTTGGGTTTGCACTTTTGCCATGTATCTGGGCCGGATGGAGATATTCACCGTGCTGGTGATGTTTACACCGGCATTCTGGCGGAAGTGAGCTAACGCAGACCGTGCTTCTGCATCCGATATAACAGCGTGTCGCGGGAGATGCCGAGTAGGCGGGCGGAGCGGCTGCGGTTGCCTTTGGTGCGGTCCAAGGCTTGCATAATTAGGTCGATTTCAAGCTTTTCCAACTCGATTCCACCTTCTGGAAGGTCCAAACCATTGCGTGTGATTCCTTTTTGTACGGTGGGACGGTAGAGTATTTCCTGCGGCAGGTTGCTTTCCTCGATGACTCGACCCGCCAACAAGATGCCAAGCCGTTCACAAACATTGCGCAATTCGCGGACGTTTCCAGGCCATGAATAGTCTTGCAAACGGTTAAGTGCCGTCTTGGACAGGGTTGAAGGCGGCAGCTTGTGGTTATCGGCAAAATGGCCCATGAAATGATTTAGCAACAATGGAATATCCCCCTTGCGGTCGCGCAACGCGGGAATTTTCAGCGGGACGACGTTAAGTCGATAGTATAGGTCTTTGCGGAATTCCCCACGGCCTATCTTTTCCTCCAGACTGGTATTGGACGCTGCAATGACGCGCACGTCCACATGCATGGGTTGCGTGTCGCCCACCGGTTGAATTTCGCCAGTTTCCAAGAAACGCAGCAGTTTGGCCTGGATGGGCAATGGCAGGGAATCGACTTCATCCATGAACAGGGTCCCGCCGTCTGCGGCTAGCAAACGCCCCGTTTGGTTTGTCACCGCGCCGGTGAACGAACCTCGTTTGTGGCCGAACAGTTCAGACTCGACCAGTGCCTCGGGTAGTGCGGCGCAATTCAATGTGATGTAAGCTTGCTTGGTGCGCAAGCTATGGCTTTGCAGGGCGTTGGCGAGCAATTCCTTACCGGTCCCCGTTTCCCCAGCGATTAACACGGTTACATCAGTTCCCGCCACCACTTTTGCGCTTCTAAGCATCGCTTCAAAATTGGGCGATTGTCCAATCAATGCTTTAAACACAGGCTACCCTCCTAAAAAAAACGGCATTTCTGCCGTGAAGACTGCCCGGATAGAATCGCGGGAACCAATAATAAATAATGGACTTTAATACTAGTATTATACACGGTTTTTAAAGCCTGGCGGAAAAAATCACCGTTAAAAGCAACTCTCATTTTGAACAGAACCGGGCGGGTTTAGAGCCCGCCCCTACGAATCGATGGCCCGTATCCTGTTTATAATGCATTGATCATTTTGAATTAAATTTCTTACGTAGGGGCGGGTTCCAAACCCGCCCTTATTAAACTCTCCAAAATGAAAAATGCCGCACCGTTAAAAGCCCTACAGTGGGAATCATCGCTTGGCGATGTGCATCTTTTCACCCTGCTTTTTCTCCCCCGTTTGAACGGCGTGGGATTTTTGCCGGCTGTCCCGCAAAATGCTGGCTGTAGCCGGGTGAAGGGATTTCGTGCTCGCCGGGGTGGCTTTGCCAATTAGTTTTTGATTAACGAACGTTGGCTTTGCCACTTGTTTGAGAACAACAGGAACGGTGGCTTGTGCCGGTTTTTTTGAATCGACCCGAGCTTTCACCAAGGCGTTATTATTGGAAGCTGCCGTCGCTGGGGCCTGAACGGGCTTCTTGTTGGATATTGGCGCGGAAGCAGCCAATGGTGCTTTCTTTGGCCCAGCAGGCAAAGAAGCCTTATCAATTTTCTTGGGAACAGGGATGGCAAGGTGGGTGGATTTTTTCCCGTAGGGTGTTTCTGGTTCAGCCACGTCAATTGGCTCAGCCACATCAACTAGACTTGTCGATACGGTTTCCGCTGAGGCCGCTTCGGCTAGAACAGGCGAGATCGCAGCCGGTTCGACTTGGTCAACCGGCTCAGTTGGAACGGGTTGTGCTTGGATGGGCTCTGCTTGATAAACGGCATCGGTTGCAACCGGTTGAAGTTCGGTGGGTTCAGGTTCAGCCGCCACCGCTATGGTTGATTCAGGCAACGGTGGATTGACCGTTTCCAAAGGCTGAGGTATCTCTTGCGGCTCGGGTGGTGGCGAGAAGGTTTGGGCATTCCTGGCATACTCATTCCCGTTGTCCGACCCATTCGAGAAATAAAGCTGAGGGTCGCTGGCGATGTCCCTTGCGGCCAAAAACTCGGCATAGTAGTTACGGGAGGCAAAGCCAAATTGGGGATGGTCGTAATTTTTGACGATACGCATGAAATCATGGCCGTAAATATTTCTAGCCCGCTGCATTCCGCCGATGCCATGATTGTAAGAAGTCACTGCCAACGGCCAGCTACCCAATTTATCATAGGCGAAAGCCAGATAACGGGCCGCTCCATGGGTTGAATTGATTGGGTCAAGGCGGGCTGCTGCGCTGGAGTCGTTCATGAACATTTTGGCCGCACCGGAAGTGAATTGCCATATTCCCAACGCCCCGGCCGAAGAATGCGCGTTGTATTGGAAAGAAGATTCCACATGAGGCAGATAGGCCAAGTCCTCGGGCAGACCGGCGTTACGGAAAATCCGCCTGAATTGGTCGTCATAACGGCGGCCGATTTCCAATCCCCTCATGAAACGTTCCTTAAGGCCACGTTGGTATCTCAATCGTTCGCTGGCCCCCCGGATGGCATTGGCGTGGCCGGTTTTCTCGGCGACATACCGAAGCAATTCTTTTTCATTGGCATCCAGCGGCAAACCCGCTGCCATTTTGTCCTCCAAGGCGTTCAATCTGGATTTCCAGTTGTAAAAGCGTTCTTGAATATAAGCTTTTTGTCCCACCGTCAAAATGTCGCCAGTCTCTCCCGGCAGGTCAAATACATCGTAAATGATGTCCATATGCACCTTGTCATGAACGGCAAATTGCGAACGGCCCCATTTTGAGTAGACTTTGCGCCAGAAATCCACTTGCGGTTCAATTTCTGCCGGCCTTGGGAAAATATCGGAAGACCAGCCATGGCGCCTAGGTGCCCGGCCGTCATCACGGTAAAGCGGATAATAGTCGTTGGGGTACGAATTCTGCGGTTGCATCACGCTTCCCTGGGCCACGGGGCGGTACACAGGCTTTGAAGAGCATGCTGCTAATAAAAAGAGGCTAAATAGAAAAATAAAAACTTGGGTGATCCGGTATGTCATGGGTGCGTCTCATACTGCTGGTCTTGAAAACAAAAAATCTGTTTTCATGGTGTGTAGTTGCTTTAACCAGATTTTGAGGCTGCTGTCAATAAATAAATCTTACGGACATTGCTGGGTGTGATTAAAAAGCTGGCATCCCTTTGCCGACTATGCACTTCCTCCTGTCCTTACAGGTTACTCACTGCCAGAAATTGCATCCAGCCTATTTTTCTGTGTTTTCCTTAACCTCAGCCTGCTTTTTGTCTTTATCAACGACCAAAAAACTCCCCGTGGTCATGCCCATAGTGCAACTCCAAGGAATGATCCCTTCCTGCTGGGGGGTAAATTCGATGATTTGCTCGCCTTTTTTCAAAGGAACGTCCAATCCCAGCTTCGGTACAACCACGCCAGTCACACAGGCTTTTGGCTGATCGTTGAGGATTTTCCATCTCACTGGTACGCCTTTTTGCAACACTATTGTTGCTGGATTTTTGTCCCCTTCATTGAATGACGTGTCTATCGCTTGGTAGCCCAAGTGCAGGGTGGACATATCTAGGCCGGTCTGGTCGCGTAATTGGGCCGAAACCCAGGCTAGGCCAGTGGTAAAGTCATATGTCGCCCCGCTCAAGACCAATCCACGGTTCAGCATGATAGCGCCTAGGGCGACAACGATGACACCGGAAAAACGGACAATTTTCGGGACTAGCGATGCCGAAGCCAAGCTTGTCAACAACCCAAAACCCAACATGACCGGTAGCGTGCCCAAGCCAAACACCAGCATAAGCTTGGCTCCTTCCAAGGCACTGCCGGTTCCCGCAGCCATCACATACATGGCCTGCAATGGCCCACAAATGACCATCAAACCATTAAGCAGGCCGATGACGAAAGGATGCCCATATTTCCGCGACTGCGAACCAATGAAGCGCAACAGGGTCGGCGGTGTTTTGATGCGGAAGTTGCGCAGGGACGGCCAAACATTGAGCAGACTCAAGCCAAACAGTAACAGAAACACACCCGCGACGATGCCCACCATGCCACGAACCTGGGGGGTGAACGCGATGATGGCCCCCATCAGGCCGAAGCCGGCACCTAGCACTGTATAGGAAATGGTCTTGCCCAAGCCATACAGCAGATGCCCACTATAGCGAAGCTTGCCCGTGGCGGCTGACTTGGTGGCATAGCTCAACACGAGTGCGCCGCACATCCCTACGCAATGGAATCCCGTCAAAAATCCGACTACGAATAGCAGACCCGAACTCATATCAAGGCTAAGTTCAGGAAGACTGGTATTTGAACGGAGTCTAGCGTCCAAATAGACAATCAAAGCGATGCCGGCAATCCCGAATAAAAATGCCAAAAGGCGTCTGAGCACTTTACGCAAACGGCTGGTAAAACGGGGTTGGGAATAGTTTTTAATAGGTTTCACCGAGAGTTCACAAGCCTTAAAATATCCTAAACGGAATAACTGAAACATCTTCCTAATCAGGTCGGGTTAAGTCGATGCACTAAGCAATAATCATACCCAGACTAGCGAATTTTTCTTTCCAATAAATAATGTTTGGCAGTCAATCTCTTAGCCAGTTTCGGCGCACTTTGTCTGTTTGATGGTGACATCAAATTCAATTTGCGTTAACGCTGAAGCTTTACGGTGTGTGAAATAACACACCATGTTGTGTCATATGCCATAGCCATAAATAGGTTTTTAGCTGAACTGATCGGATTAAACATTATAAATCATTAGCTTGCATAGTTGGCGCGATGTTTGAATAGTAAATGATATATTTACTCAGCAACGCTTACTCACCCCACAACGAGGCTACCGATGAATTCCAGTCAAATTGCTATTACCGCGCAGCGCAAAAACACAGGTTCCGTCGCGTTAGGGACGGGCCTAGTCTTCGCGTCCCTGATTCTGGTCCCGGCCCTGGCCGCTTCATTTGGGATTGGCCCGAGCATCACAGGTGCCTTGCGAATAGCGCTGATGAAGGCTTCAAGCCGTGCCCTAGGCGGTTCTAACAATGGTGACGAAGCCGCCACCACCACCTTCGCTTGCCATTGAACACCTGAATGTCATAGTACCAAATTTGCTGCTTATCAAACTAAGTCATTTTTCATTTTGGCTAAAATATACCGTCGTTCCGGCATGGATCGCCGGAGTTTAGATGCCAGGGAAGGCAGGGATTGTCTGGCACAGTTATTTGCAAAAAAATCTGTCCACTGGGCTA
This sequence comes from Candidatus Methylumidiphilus alinenensis, assembly GCA_003242955.1. GTDB lineage: Bacteria > Pseudomonadota > Gammaproteobacteria > Methylococcales > Methylococcaceae > Methylumidiphilus > Methylumidiphilus alinenensis. Next base: position 3,572 of record QJPH01000521.1, on the reverse strand, counting down.
AGAATGGACGATAATAATGGGATGAAACAACATCAATTTCCAAGATGAACGATAAACCCCACAAAGCCTGCGATCTGTGCGGGCTACCTGTCGAAACACCCGATTTCCCCCTAAATACCGTCAACGGTTTGAAGCAGTTTTGTTGCGAGGGCTGCCAAGGCATTTATCAAATGCTACATGAGGCGGAAATCCTAGGCATGGATGATGCCGCCATTACTTCCGGCGAAACCAGAGGGTGATTTCCGCGCTCCAAACAAACTCCAGCTTCCCCCCAATGAACTAGCGAGGTTATTTATGGTACATGTACACGGAGCCGCCGCCACTGGCGCGGCAGAAGCAAGCAAACATGCGGCTCAAGCGGCCCACCACCACGCAGCCGCCGGGCATGCTTTGATGGCACATGCCGTCCCAGCGGCGGTTTCGTTACACCATGTGGCAAAAGGTGCAGCGGCCACTGGTGCCATTGCAACAGCCAGTACGCCAGCGAGCAGGTCATTCGTAGGCAGAATCCTCAAGCATCCCTTGGTATTATTTGGCCTCGGCGTGGCGGTGGGTTATACCGTTCACAAATACCGCAAAGAAATCATAGAATCCGCCAACCGGGCTGCGGAAAAAAGCAAGGATTTCGTGCTGCAACAGCGGGAAAACTTGGAGGACATCGTGGCGGAAGGCCAAGACCCCGAGAACGCATAGAATCCCGACCCTGATTGCCGATGTACGCGCCCTGCATTGGGCGCGTCTAGTGGAATAAACCCTGATGTCCATAGCCAAACAAATTATTGTCCGTTACCGCGCAGAAGGACATGTGCGCTTCGCCGTGCCGAGTGAAGTTTGCCAACCCCAAGCGGCGCAACAACTCGAAAGGCAATTGAAGCAGGTCGAAGGCATCTATCGCGTCGATCTGCATCGTCGGCAAGGGAAACTTTCCATCCGCTACATTGAAGGAGTGACCGATTTCAAGGCGGTCGCCCGTGCATTGTTCAATTCATTGGGTAGCATTGAGGCTCAACCCGCCTGTTGCGCCAACAGTATTGTCAATAAAGATGAACAAAGCGACACGGGCTGGTTGCAAGCCAAATACCAAGAGGCTAAAGAAACGATCACTGCATTGGGAATCGTCACCCGCACATTAAAACCCTCGGCATTGACCCCGGAGCAAGAGAAATTTACGGTCGAATTTTTGACCGACATTCTAGTGCTTTATCTGATCAAGCAGCATTGGCATTTGATCATGAGCCACTGGATTAGAAGCCCTTGGCAATTCCGTTCCGAATGGATGGCAACCATCTACATGATTTTTCTGCTTGTCCGTTCCAAAAAACCCAAAAAATAAAGCCTAATGGAAACCGGCCCAGCCATTCCTTCACTTCGGCACTGCCTAGTCGCACACCAAACGAGGCGAAGGGTCCGCATCATCGCCCCTAGCTTGCGCAAAGCGGACGAACGCGCCTACCTGTATGAGATTCTGTTACGCAAGCACCCCGCCATTCGCCATGTAAAACTGACTGCCGAACTGGGTTCGGTGGCGGTATGGTTCGATCCCCGCTCCCTGCCAAAGCCAAAACTATTCGCTTTGCTTGATGCGGTGCTGGGCAACTTGGGGGATGCCACCCCTTTTCAAAAAGTTGCCGTTGAGGACGAGTCAGTCCACCCCGAGCGGGACTTCAATCTCGCTGTGGAAGGCATGACCTGCGCGTCATGCGCCCTGCTCATCGAAATGGTTTTGCGGCGCGACCCCCGCGTAGTTGATGCAAAGGTCAACTTCGCCACGGAAACTGCGACCGTCAGGGCACGCATGGACAGAGATACGCTTAACGGGAAATTGGCTGGCATTGGCTACCGTATCCATTCGTTGGACAGCTTGGCGCAACGGCGCATGCAACTAGAACGGGAAAATTTAAGGATAGACGAAGCCCGCAAACGGCTATTGTGGGCTAGTTTATTCAGTGTACCCGCTATTCTGTTAGGCATGGCGGCACCCCATACCCGGATTGTGGGCATTGTGGAACTCATCCTCACTGCCCCCGTGGTGCTATGGAGTGGCTGGCCGTTCTTCGACAAGGCCGTAAAATTGGCCAAACAAAGGACGGCCAATATGGATAGCCTAGTCGCCTTGGGCGTAGGTTCCGCTTTCGGCTATAGCCTGGTGTCGCTATTGCGTGGAAAGCGGGATCTCTATTTCGAGGCCGCCGCTGCCATTGTCGCCTTTGTGCTACTGGGACGTTACTTGGACGAACGGGCCAAAGGTCAAGCCCACGAGGCGATCCGCAGACTGATAGACCTACAGCCGCAGACTGCCAACGTTTTGCGCAATGGGATGGAAGTTACCCTACCCATCGACGATGTCGTTGTAGGCGACCTGCTGCTGGTACGGCCTGGTGAACTGATTCCAACTGACGGCATCGTGGTTTATGGCCTATCCACTGTAGACGAATCTATGATCACAGGCGAGTCAATGCCCGTGGTCAAGGAAATCGGGCTACCGGTCACGGGCGGTTGCATCAACGGCAACGGCTCCTTGCAACTTCGCGCCACCGCCATCGGGGCAGACACCGTTTTATCCGGCATCGTGCGCATGGTCGATCAAGCCCAAGCTGGCAAATTGCCCATCCAAAAAATGGTCGATCAAGTCTCCGCCGTTTTCGTGCCGGCGGTCATGGGCATTTCCGCACTCACTTTCGTAGGGTGGTTGGCAGCGGGGGCTAGTGCCAGCTTTGCATTTGGTGCATCCATCACTGTGTTGCTCATCGCCTGCCCCTGCGCATTGGGTTTGGCGACCCCGGCGGCGATCATGGTCGGCACCGGCCAGGCCGCCAAACGAGGCATATTCATCCGCAATGGCGAAAGCCTGGAAATGGCATCGAAACTCACCGCAATTGTGTTTGATAAAACCGGCACCATCACCGAAGGCAAACCGCAGGTTACAGACTTGGCGAATCTGTGCGACTGGCCCGACGACCAACTGCTAGCGTTGGCTGGTGCGTCGGAATTGCATTCGGAACACTTCCTGGGCAAAGCCATCCTCGCCCACACCCGGGAGATGGGTTTAAGCCTGGAAGAACCCAGTGCCTTCCAGAATGAACCCGGACGAGGTGTACGTGCACTGATTGGCGAACACACGCTGTTCGTCGGCAATAGGCAATGGCTGGAAGAACAGGCCATCGCGATAGGTCCGGCGGAGAAAATCGCCTCCAAACTCGCCGCCCAAGGCAAAACCCCGGTATTCATGGCCGTAGACGGGCAATTGTCCGCGGTCTTTGGCATCGCCGATAAAGCCCGCGGCAATGCCCGCGAGGCCATCGCCCAACTCCATGCGATGGGTGTCAAAACCCTGATGGCGACTGGTGACGTGCAGGCTGCGGCCGATCACATCGCCGCACTGGTTGGTATCGACCATGTCATCGCCCAAGCCCGCCCCGAGGATAAGCTTGCAATTATCCATGACTTGCAAGCCAAGGGCGAAAAAGTCGGCATGATCGGCGACGGCATCAACGACGCGCCGGCGCTGGCCGCCGCCGATGTCAGCCTAGCCATAGGCGGAGGGGCCGATGTGGCCCTGCAAACCGCCGACA